>CAYMTP010000008.1:0-33820 GCA_964393435.1 uncultured Lachnobacterium sp.
TTTACCTTTCCTAAAAGTTCTTTGGTTTTTCCTTTTCCTTTTTCACCACAGATGATTTCTATCATGGCAATTTACCCCCTGGACTTTATTATAGTTGTAATTAAATTAATTATAGAACATTTGTACAGAAAATACAATCACTATTTCGCATACTTACTTAAAATTTGATTCATTAATAAATATAAATTGTGCTTACAGTCTGCCTTAAATACAATACTTATGATATCTTCTCCTTCTAGATTTTTGGAGTATAATACAAGACAATATCCAGCAGCATAGGTTGTACCCGTTTTTCCACCAATAACCTGAATACCTTCAGGTGCTGTCTCTGCACCGGTAAGATATCGATTTCCATTATTAAAGGTCTTTTCTACGGTTTTACCATTGACATTGGTGTAAACTGCTTTTTTCGATTTTGAACTGATAATTTCAACAAATTTGTCCTGTTTAAGGGCTTCTTGAAAGATTAGATACATATCATAAACCGTAGTATAATGCTCTTTATCTGTTAAACCACTTGGATTTTTAAAGTTACTATTAGTTGCTCCTAATTTATGAGCCTCTTGTGTCATAACTTCTGCAAAAGCTTCAATACTTCCAGAATGATATTCTGCTAATGCTTCCGCAGCATCATTTCCACTATTTAACATTAAACCATATAGCAAGTCATTCACCGTTATATTGTCTCCAGCTTTTAAGCCACAGACAGAGGAATCATCCTCCTGTGTAACGGCAGATTCACTGACTATAACAACATCATTTAAATTACAGTCTTTGATAATGATATATGCCGTAAGAATCTTGGTCGTGCTTGCAGGATAAAGTTTGGTAAAAAGATTTTGACTATATAATACTTCATTTGTACTGATATTAAATACCCCTCCGCCCTGTGCAACTCTCGCATAGGTGCCTTCTAGACCAAAATTAATAGTATTTGTTACACACAAATCTTTGGCATAATAATCAGCATTTACAGATTCTACCTCATTGGTATAGGAATTATGGTAGGAATATGCATCATATTCTTTTTCCAAGGTAGTCTCACCAAGACCACAGCCTGTGAAAAACAGTGCTGCAGCACATATTATACAAAGTAGTTTACTTGTACATTTCACGCCACTCTAAATCTCCTCTATCTAATGATTTAATCAATAATTCCGCAGTAGCAAGATTTGTTGCTAAAGGAATATTATGTTCGTCACACAATTTTACAATACTATTTACGTCTGGCTCATGAGATTTTGGTTGCAAAGGATCTCGAAGGAAAATAACCAAGTCGATTTCATTATGCTCAATCTGTGCACCTAACTGCTGTGATCCACCTAAATGTCCAGCTAAATATTTGTGAACAGTTAAATTTGCCACTTCCTCGATTAATCTTCCAGTTGTACCAGTTGCAAAAAGTTCATTCTTAGATAAAATCCCTCTGTAAGCGATACAAAAATTCTGCATTAATTTTTTCTTTGAATCATGTGCAACAAGTCCGATATTCATTGAGATACCTCCCCTTAATATTTTTTCGGTTGTAAACCAACATTGAGTACAAATCCCATTCCGATATAAATCGCTATAATAGATGAAAGTCCATAGCTAACGAATGGTAAAGGTACACCAGTGTTAGGTAAAAGTCCCGTATTAACGCCAATATTTACAAAACTTTGGAAACCAATCCATGTGGCCATACCACAACATACTAATCGTCCCTGTAAATCTCTGGCTCTACTACCAATATATATACATTCTACAACAGTCAAAAACAGTAGTACAACTACCGCAGCACAGCCTACAAATCCTAGTTCTTCGCCAATAACCGCAAAAATAAAGTCTGTCTGTGGTTCCAAAATATAGTTTGTATTTAACATAGATGTAGACTCAGAGTTGTTCAGACCTTTTCCCCATAACTGGCCCGAACCAATCGCCATTATTGAGTTTTGTTGTTGTAAAGCTTTGCTGGCCCATCTTGAATCATTTGGATAAAGCCATGCCATGATACGATCTAGTTGATACGGATAATCTACATCGGTTGATTTTGCTAATTGAATACTATAAGTCAATACAACGATTACCATCGGCACTGCAATTGCCAAAACTGTCACTACTATTTTATAACTTAATCCAGCAATAAACAAGAGTGCAACGAAAATTACTGCAGTAACAATTGTAGTCGAAAGATCTGGCTGTTTCAAAATAAGTATCAATGGAATGCCAGCAAAAATAAAAGAAATAACCAAATTCTTGATTGTACTTAAATTTTCCTGTGTTTTCGCAAAAAAGTAAGCAAAAAAGGCGACTATGGCAAGCTTGGCAAACTCGGATGGCTGAATCGTGATACCGCTATCTTCGCCTCCTATTTCCAGCCATCTTTGTGCACCATTTACGTTTTTACCAAACAATTCAACCATAAGTAGTAAACCAATCATAAGTGCATAATATAACCATGGAAACTTTAACAAAAAGGAGTAGTCCATTAACGAAACTGCTACCATGATGCAGAGACCTGCTACAAACCCAAAAATCTGTTTTGGCTGAAGGTCAGGTCTTGCACTGCCAATGACGAAAATACCAATAATTGTTAAGGCACAAATATATAAAATTAGTTGAAAATGATAATTCTTTAGTTTGTACTGTTTAAACATTCTAAACTCTTTTCTTGTCTTGTTTTAATGTAATCTTAACCTCAAACATGTCTGCCGATATATCAAAATAACGGCTTACCAATGTAGATATTTCTTTTTTTAATCTGGAAATATCATTGGAGGAATATTCCAGTGTGTCGGATTCCATCATGAGTTTTAAGCGTTCCTTTGCAATAAATGACGCGTCTTCTTTATGAAAAATCATAAAATGCACTCCTCTCCTTCCAAATTTAATTCTGTTATCATTTGTTCGGATAAGTACATAAATTGTTTTGTGGCCTTGGAACGCATCGTAACCACTGGAATTCCTTTGTTTTGACTAATCATTACTTTGGTATCATGCGGAATTGTACCCAAAATTGGAATATCAAAAAGTTCTTCAATATCCTGCTTTGAGAGCATGTATTTTTTTCGTACCAGTTTCTCATCATATTCATTGATAATCAGCTCGACTCTAGGAATTTTCGTTCCATTCAAAAGCTGAAGTACTCGACTGGCGTCTTTAATCGCCGAAATATGTGGTGTTGTAAGGATTATTGCCCGGTCCGCAACAGAGGTTGCAAAACGAAAACCCTGATCAATACCAGCTGGACAGTCGATTAAGCAATAATCGAATTCCATTTTTAGATGATTCAGCAGTACAGAAAATGCTTTTTCATATTTATCCAAAGGTATATTCTTTAGAGATGCAGGTATCATGTAAAGATTTGGGAACCGCTTGTCCCGAATCAGTGCCTGATTTAGTCTGCATCTGTTTTCTAGCAGGTCTAAAAGGTTGTAATTAATCTGATCTTCTAAACCCATAACAACATCCAAATTTCGAAGTCCCATGTCAGTATCTAACATAACGACTTTTTTATCTAACTGTGAAAGTCCTGCTCCAATGTTGGCAATTGTTGTTGTCTTGCCAACACCGCCTTTTCCTGAAGTGAAAACGATGGTTTCACCCATGAAAATAACCTCCTGTTAGTCTGTAACTATATTGCTAGAGGAGCTATCTACTCCTTCTGCTTTCAATGCTAAGATTTCTTCTACAGTTTGTTGTCCAAAATAAACAGATAAAATATTTCTGGAAGCAACTACTGCATTACTAGCCGCATAACCATATGCAATTCGTGTTGCAATTGAAATTTCTGGTGCTTCATAAGGGGCATATCCTACAAATAAAGCGTGGTTTGGACGAGTTGATACCTGCTGAGCTGTACCTGTTTTTCCAGCAGCATTTATTCCCAAACTATGGAATCGGTAATTGTTTTGATATACTAAATTCATACCATAACGGATTGCATTCCATTCTTCTGCATTCAAAACATAACTAATATCTTCATATGTCGGCTCATAACTAGCCACAACATTTCCATTACAATCCACAATTTTACTCATCAACTGATAATCATAAAGTTTACCTGTAGATACAGCAGTTACATATCGGGATAATGCTGCTGTAGTAATATTATGATTACTCTGACCAATTGCAGCCATTACAGGATATTCATCCGCAATTTGAGATTTCGATTCGGCAATTTCCAGCCCTGTTTTTTCATCTAAACCAAAGATAGATGAATACTTCTGGATATATTTTATACCAGTCGAATCGTTGTATAAAGCAGAATCCTTGAAACTTAAATTATATCCTAAAGTATAATAAAACACATTGCAGGAATCTCGTAAGGCTTCTGAAACATTATCAAATCCATGATTATTTGGATATGCATGACATTTTGGCTGGTTATTTACCTCTGTAAATATACCCGTACATTGGATTTCTGTAGAAGTAGTAATTACATTTTCTGCTAATCCAGTAATAGATGTTAACATTTTAAAAGTAGAACCCGGTGCTGTTTTCTCCTGCGTTGCATAATTCCATTGTGGATTTGAATTGTCATCATTTAATTTTGCATAATATTCAGCATCAACACCATTTGCCAGTTTGTTATTATCATAGCCTGGATAACTAACCAACGCCTTAATTTCACCTGTATTTACATCTGTAATAATGGTAGAACCAGTACATGGATCTAAAGCAAGCTGTGCAGGTGTAATTTCAATATTATTGATTTTTTCTAAAAGAAAATTATATGGTGAAATAGAACCGTTTTGGATTTGATTATAAATTGTATCATTATAATCCAAAACCCCCTGTTCAAAGAGAAGTAAGCATATCTGTTTTCCAGTTACTTCATTCTTTGGAACCATATATTTATAAACATATTTTGCAAAGTCCTTGTCTGTCTCTGCTTCTGTTAAAACAAAATTGACAAGTGCATCATAAATTTCTGAGGTATCTGCATATTTTGAATCAACATCTAATAAACTAATATCAATCCATTGTTTTGTAATACAATATGATAAATATTCCTTTGGGCTAAGATTTCCATCACGCCATGTTTGATAAACAGAATCGCTACTATCAATCTTTGAAGTAAGTAATATTTTTTCGCTCTTAAGCAAATCAATTACATATGTTACATAATCCAAAAGCTCATCTGACATAGTATTGTTAGTCAATGGCTTGGATGCATAAAACTGCGCCTTTAAATCGTTAATTGCCTGGCGTTGTTGAACCAAAAAGCTTTCATATACAGTTTTTTCTGTAGTAGTTGCATCTTCATTATCAAATTCGGCAATATCAATAACATTATTGTCCAATAAAGCGATATATACATCTGTTATAGAAATATTACCACTTTTGATATTGGAATATACAATACCAGCGATTTCCTGTTCTAACAATAAATATGCATTTTTCTGCAACTCTGCATCAATTGACAGATACAAATCACAGCCAGCTACAGGTTCTGTACTACTAACGACTTCCTGAATTCGACCAACGGTATCAACATATACTACCTGTTCCCCATTGTCACCACGTAAATAAGATTCATAATACTGTTCTAAACCAGATTTACCAACAGTATCGTTCGTCGTATAACTTTTATCAATGGCAGATAATTCTTCATACTCAGATTCGGAAATCTTACCTGTATATCCAATCATAGAGGCAAAATATACACTATCGTTGTATTTGCGAATCATTTCTTCTTCAATTCCAATACCAATCAAGCGGTCTGAATGTTCATTGATATATGCAAGGGTACGGTCCGAAATATTTTGTGCAATAATGGTGGTTTCAAATCTCTTAAATGAAGTTGATTTCATTGCAAAACGTATGCAGGCAATCTTATATGCAGTCGCCTCATCATAGCTTTCATCAATATAAAATGTACCTTTTAAATAGGTCATTACCTGCTCAGCTGTTGCATCCGCTTCATTAAATCCATAGTCTTTGTTATAACTAAGATTTGAATAAGAGGTCTCGCCAAATACATCCGCTAAAAAACGTTTTAACTTGCTTCCACTTACGTTAAAGCTATAGTTGCCATGTTCATCTAAATCGATTTTAAAATCATTATAGAAAGTGTCACCATTACGTTCCAGCATCTGCACAACTTCAGCTAACTGAGGATTTAAGGTTTCTGCTTTCACACGGTCATTTCGATAGGTACCGCTATCTGAAATGGTCACAGAATAAGCCAGTTCATTATAGGCTAATAGTTTTCCATTACAGTCATAAATGTTTCCTCGTGTTGCTTCTTTGGAAAGCGTTCTTTCGATTTTCAATACAAAATCTTCCTGATACTCTTCACCATTTACAACCTGTAAAGAAAATATACGAACTAATATCATCGAAAATAAAAGAAACATTACAGTAGAAAGCACTAATAATCTAGACTTAAATAATCGATGTAAAAAATCTTTAAAATCATAAATCAAATTTTATCGCTCTCCTTTTCTCGTAAGCTTCTAGTTTCTGATTAATCTTAAGTAAAAGTAAATATAAGAAAATCGTAATAATTGTGGTATATACCAGTTCTGGCAGAATTATATTTAAAAAATAATAGCCAAAATCATATCTACTTCTTGTTAAGAATAAGATTACATAAATGATAAGATTCGAGTTCAAATCACTTACAGAAATGAGTAATAATGGCAATTTAAGGTCTTCTGGATAAAAACGTTTTTGGAAAAAGCCTGTCAAATATCCGACATACATGTATAATAAAGCATAAACGCCTAGATAAAAACCACAAAAAATGTCAATAAGAAGTCCAGAAAAAAAGCCAATATACATTCCTTCTTTCTTTCCTCGCATTAACCCAAATGATGCAACTACAATAATCATAAGATTAGGTACAATATTTGCGAAAGAAAGTGCCTGAAATGTAGTTGTCTGTAACACAAAACATATTGAAATTATCAGAAATAATACAATCTTTCTTGGCATTTTTACTCCTAACGAAATACTACTCTGCTGTTTCTGTCGTAGTTTCGCTTCCTATATCCTTAATCTTTTTAATAACCAAAACATCTTCTAAATGTTCAAAATCAGCTACTGGTGTAATCGTACCGATTTTTGTCAAATTATTTGGTCCATTTTCAATGCTTGAAATGTAACCTATCAAAATTCCCTGGTGATACTGGTCTGATACATAAGAGGTAATAACTGGATCTCCTACTTTTACCAGATTTTCATCATCTCGAAGTTCTGAAAAAGTAATTACCATGGATTCATTCATGGTTTTCAAATTACCACTAACATTGAAATTGTCCCCAGTACTTGGAACCATGGCACTTACGTTATTTGCATCATCAATAATGCTTCGAACCTTTGCATAATTTGGGCCTACATCTGTAATGATACCGACCAATCCGCCATCTGCGATTACATTCATCCCTGGTTCAAGTCCATCTTTTTCTCCACGATTAATTGTAAAGGAGGCAAACCAATTACCACTATCCTTGGCAATAACATTTGCTGCCACCTTTTCATAGGTTGGATACTTTTCCGAAAGATTAAACAATTCTCTTAAGTTTTCTAACTCATATTGTTCAATCTTCGCTATCATTAACTGATTTGTCAGTTCTGCATTCTGTTCCTTTAACTTTTCGTTTTCCTCTAAAACTTTTGATAAGGTTTTAAAGTCATTAGCCGTATCAAAAATCCATGAACCAGTATTATTGATGCCTTGCTGCATTGGAACGAAGATATAGCCTGCAATAGTCTTAAGTGGACCTCCATTTATGTTAAATATTAATCCACCAAAGATAAACAAAACACAAACAACAGTCAGTGTTAATAACATATATTTAGTTTGTATTTGTCTTTTCTTGATGTTACGATTGCGAATTTTTTTCATAAAACCTCGTTACTTTTTCATAGTGAATGGTAATTTTTTAAATTTTGAATCAGAAACGATTTTTACCAAACCTCGAACTGCACTCTCTTCTGGTGCATCTGTTGTATTAACTTTGATGTTTGTAATATTTTCAAATAATTTATCTAAGTTATGAATCAAAGAGCCACCACCTGTAATATAAATACCAGAATAAATAATATCTTTTGCAAGTTCAGGTGGAGTTCTTTCTAAAATTAATTTAATTGATGTACAAATAGACTCTAAGGTCTTCTTCATTGCTTCATAAGCATCTGCAGCAGTTACTTCCATTTCGATTGGAAGACCGCTTACAAGGTCACGACCAACAATATTCATAGTTTCTGTGCGACCTGGTAAGCCAGAGCCGATGTTTTCCTTGATTGCCTTGGCTGTTTTCTGTCCAATAACTAAATTATATTCATTTCTCATATAAGTAATGATATTTTCATCTAGTCTATTTCCACCAAAATGAAGAAGTTCACTAAGCACTAAGCCACCTAATGAAATAACAGAAATTTCTGTTGTGTCTGCACCCATATCAACAATCATGATACCTGTAGGCTGATTTACATCAAGGCCAAGACCTACTGCATCAGCGATTGGTTTTTCACATAAAAGAATGCTCTTTGGACGGATTTTGTTTTTGTAAAACATATCATAGAATGCTCTCTTTTCTACGTCTGTTATGTCTGTTGGCACAGCAACAACAAATTCAGAGCCACGAAGCTTACTTTTCATTTTTTCTTCCAGAAAAGTAATAATCATTGTCTGAAGGAAGTTATAGTCAGCGATTACACCACTTACAACTGGGAAAATAACCTGAATAGATTCTGGTGCTTTTTCGTGCATTGCATAAGCATCATCACCATATGCATAAATCTGGTTTTTGTTGATGATAGCAACGGTGTTCTTTTCCTTCATGATTTTGCCAGTAGCCTTGCAAAATACTTTAAAATTGCAGGTTCCAAGATCAATACCATAAATATTATCGTTCATTGTGTCTCCCCTTTTCTTGCGTTATTTTAATAGTTCGTTTTCTTTAAAACTATAGTACTTATTATCTCCAATGATAATATGGTCTACCAACTGCAGTTCCAAAATACCGGCTCCTTTTTCAATCCGCTTTGTGATTCGAATATCATCTTCGCTGGGCGAAGGATCGCCACTTGGATGGTTGTGCAGTAAAATTATCATTACTGCCTCGTAATCAAAAGCGTATCGAAATATATCTCTTGGCGAAACATAAGCATAATTGACGCTACCCTTGGAAATCACAGCATCTCCTAAGAAATTACATTTGGAATCAAAGAACGCACAAATTAGTTGTTCCTGTTTCGCATGTCGAAGCTGCTCCATATAATAATCTGCAATGGTACCTGGTGTATCCATTTTCATCTGATACCCACTCTTGGTTTTCGCTATGCGTCTGGATAATTCGGCCACTGCCTTCAATTGGATAGCCTTTACTTGTCCAACTCCGGAAAACTGCATTAAATCACGATAGGATAAATCATATAAATTCAATAAATTATTATGATTGCCTCGTAAAATTCCTCGTGCAATATCCAGTGAATTAGATGTCTTTGTCCCAGATTTCAGGATAATCGCTAAAAGCTCTGCATCCGATAAGCTATCCTCCCCATGGAGCAAATATTTCTCATAAGGTCTCTCAGATTCTGGTAGATTTTTCATTGTAAAATGTTCTGACATAGGTTCCTTTCTGTTCTCCCCAAAAACGCACGCCAAAACATAATTTTTGAATCATTTTATTATACCATAAACTAGTCCAAGTTCACAAGGTTACGCTCATAAAGTTTTTGTAAACTCATCAGAATTCCAACCTTGGCATGATACCAGGTAAGCCCACCTTGGAAATATACAGCATATGGCTCTTTTACAGGACCATCTGCGGATAATTCGATGGAGGACCCCTGTACAAATGCACCTGCCGCCATAATAACATCACTGTCATATCCTGGCATTGCCCACGGCTCCGGTGTTACATAACTGTCAACTGGTGCGGCTGCCTGAATTCCTTCGCAGAAGGCAATCATTGCATCCTTATTGCCAAATTCAACTGCCTGAATAATATCGTGACGGCTTTCAGTACTGTTTGGAACCACCTTATAACCTAATCTTTCATAGATATTTGCTGCAAAAATGGCTCCTTTCAATGCCCCTGCTGTTACAGTTGGAGCAAGGAAAAAGCCCTGATAAAAGCTTTGGATAACTCCGAGGGAAGCCCCTACTTCTTTTCCAAGTCCTGGTGAAGTAAGTCGATATGCTGCATTTTCTACACATTCTTTTTTACCACAGATGTAACCGCCGATTGGAGCAAGTCCACCGCCTGGGTTCTTGATAAGGGAACCAACAATCATATCCGCTCCCACTTCCAATGGCTCTTTTTCTTCTACAAATTCACCATAGCAGTTGTCTACCATGCAGATAACATCTGGTTTGATATTCTTGACAAAAGAAATCAACTCTCCAATTCGATCTACGGAAAGGGTTGGCCTTGTTGCATATCCCTTAGAACGCTGAATGGTTACTAATTTAGTGTTTTCATTAATAGCATTTTTGATGCCATCCCAGTCAAACCCGCCATCTGGAAGCAAATCTACCTGTGCATAGGTAATGCCATATTCTGCTAAAGAGCCCTTGGATGGACGAATACCGATTACTTCTTCCAAAGTATCATATGGTTTTCCCACAGGAGATAATACCTCATCACCAGGTCTAAGATTTGACATCAGTGCCAATGCTAAAGCATGAGTTCCACAGGTAATCTGTGGGCGTACCAAAGCATCTTCTCCTTTGAAGGTATCTGCATAAACTGCTTCTAAAGTATCGCGTCCCATGTCATTATAGCCATATCCAGAGGATTGATTAAAGCATTCTGCACTTACTCTGTTTTTCTGTAATGCATTTAATACCTTTAACTGATTTACTTCTGCTATCGCATCAATCTTTTCGAATCGAGGCTTTAATTCTGCCTCGATTTTTTCTCCGTATTCAATTACTTTTTCAGAAAGTCCAAGCTGCTTATACTGTTCTAATAAATACTGATTCATTGCTGCTCCTTTAATATTTCCTTTGTATTTAAAATGCGACACATATCCTCTAATATCGCTGTTTCATCGTAGTTATATTTTTGTTTATCCAGCCAAATAACTTCGCGTTCTCGACGGAACCAGGTCAGTTGGCGTTTCGCAAAGTGTCGGGTTTCTCTTTTTAAAACATATACAGCCTCATCTAAAGTACATTTACCATCCAGGAAATCTAAGATTTCTTTATAACCTAGTCCCTGCATGGAAACCATATCTCTGTGATAGCCCATATCCTTTAATTTCTGTACTTCCTCCACTAGTCCATTTTCCAGCATAATATCTACTCGCATATCAATGCGTTTGTAAAGATTTTCTCTGTCGTCAGTCAATACGAAATATGCAAAATTATATGGTGATTCCTTTTGCTGCTCTGCTTCATTATGTTCTGAAATAGGTTTGCCTGTCAGATGATAAAATTCCAAGGCACGAATCACACGTTTAACATTGTTTGCATGAATTTTCTCTGCGGAAACAGGGTCGATTTCGCGAAGTCTTTCATGGAGAACTTCATTTCCCTGCTCCTTCGCAATCAGCTCTAATTCTGCACGAAATTCCTCGTCGCAATCCTGATTATCAAAATCAACATCATACAAAAGTGCCTGAATATAAAATCCTGTTCCACCTGCTACAATTGGAATCTGTCCGTTAGCGTAGATTTCCTCTAAAGCAGCCTTTGCTTTTTGTTGAAAGACTACAATATTAAATTCGTCGGATGGTTCTAATTCATCAATAAGATAGTGTTTCACACCGTCCATTTCTTCCGGCATAATTTTTGCAGAACCAATGTCCATATGCTTATAAACCTGCATGGAATCAGCAGAAATAATGGCACCATTTACTCGCTTTGCAAGCTCAATGGAAAGTGCTGTTTTTCCTACTGCAGTTGGTCCAGATAAAATAATTAATGGCTGTTTGGTCATTAAATAATCCTCTTAAATTTCTTTTCTATTTCATATTTAGTCATGGAAATAATCGTTGGTCTTCCATGAGGACAGTTGTAAGGGTTATCTAAGGTCAATAATTCTTCTACCAAAGCATCAAACTCACTAAAACTTAGGGTCTGATTTCCCTTTACTGCCGCTTTACATGACATGGAAGCAACTTTTTCTAAAATAAGCTCTGGTGTTTCTCTACCAGAAAGGTTCGAAAAATCATCTAACATTTCGATAAATAAGTCCTTCATGTCCACTTTGAATAAATTGGCTGGAATGGCACTAATCATGTACTCTTTTCCACCAAAGCTTTCCACTTCATAGCCCATCCTAGCGATTTGATCCTTATATTTTTCTAACATAAGGATTTCGTTTGCATCTAAGCTTAATACGATAGGTGGGCTGATGGTCTGGGAAGTATATTCTTTTTCTTTTAGTGTAGCCATAGTACGTTCATATAGCACCTTTTCATGGGCTGCGTGCTGATCTACAATAAAAAGTTTATCTTCAAATTCTACCAGCCAGTAGGTTTTAAATAACTGGCCGATAATACGATGTTTCTTTTTCGCATCTTTGGTTAAGAAGTCACTGCTTAAGGATTCCAAAGTGATGTTTTCGTATTTTACATCATCCACAGGTTTTATCTCAGTTGGCTTTTCTTCAGCATCCACCACCTTGTCTATAGTATTCGTGCGGTAGCTCGATTTTTCCATCACACGAGTCTGTGACTCTCTTGCAAAGGAGGGATATTTTACCTCATAAGGGCTATCCTTTTTTATGCTCTCACGAATCTGATTCAAACGTCGTGCTTCGAAAGGTTCTGGGATGGATTCCTTATACTCACGAACAATCGTAGGTGTCTTCTTTTCCTCTGTCACAGGTACTTCTGGAATCATTTCTTTTTGGGAAAGCACCCCGTATAAACCATTGCAAAGGTATTGATATACTTCTTGATTATTATCAAAACGAAGTTCCATCTTGGTTGGATGCACGTTGACATCTAAGCTTTCTCCTTTAAAGGTAAAATACAACACACAGAATGGATACTGATGCTGCATCAAAAAGCTTTTATAGGCTTCTTCAATAGCTTTCGATAAAAGCTGGCTCTTTACATATCTGCCATTAATAAAATAGATTTCATAATTGCGGTTTCCACGGGTAATTACTGGTTTACCAATGTAACCATTTACGGAAAATAACTCATTTTCCATTTCAACAGGCAGTACTGCACTGGAAATCTCTCGACCAAACACGTGATAAATCAAGTCTTTGATGTTTCCATTTCCAGAAGTATGTAACTTCGTCTGGTTGTTTTGAATAAATTTAAAAGAAATATCAGGGTGCGAAAGTGCAAGCTTTTCCACCATGTCCGCAATATAAGAGCCTTCGGTCTGTGCAGATTTTAAAAACTTCTTTCTAGCAGGAGTATTATAAAACAAATCCTTTACCAAAAATGTGGTTCCGTCTGGTGCACCGATTTCTTCTAAAGTGATTTCTTTGGATCCTTCGATTTGGTATCGAACACCTGTTAAAGATTCAGGTGTTTTTGTAATTAACTCTACTCTCGATACCGCTGCAATACTGGAAAGTGCTTCGCCACGGAATCCTAAGGAGGAAACACATAACAAATCCTCTACACTACGGATTTTACTGGTAGAATGACGTAGAAATGCCAGTGGTACCTCAGATTTTTCAATACCGCAGCCATTGTCTGAAATGCGGATAAAGCTGATACCACCCTCTTTTATCTCAATAGTAATCGCTGTAGCTTTGGCATCAATAGCATTTTCCACCAATTCCTTTACTACGGAGCTTGGTCGCTCTACTACTTCACCAGCTGCAATTTTATCGATTGTATCTTGTGTCAGCAATGCTATTTTGGACATATTACTTCCCTTCTGTTACTTTCTTTCACTGACAAAAAATTTACCAGCGATTTTTTACTTTATTCTGAAGCTCATATAGTTTATTTAAAGCTTCTAATGGAGTTAAGTTTCCAATATCCACATTGCGAAGCTCATCAATAATGTCATCATCGCTAATCGTGTCAAACAAGGACATCTGGGTCAAATCGACTTCATCCAAATGTACCTTCTTGTTATTCTTCTTGGAAGAATTATCTACGGAAATATTACGAACCACCTCTGTAATATCATTGGCAATCAGTTCGTTTACAATTTCCTTAGCGCGCTCAATTACCGTGTCTGGTAAACCAGCCAGCTTCGCTACCTGAATACCATAGCTCTTGTCCGCACCACCCTTTATGATTTTACGAAGGAATACGATATCATCGCCTTTTTCTTTTACTGCGATACAATAGTTGTTGACACCGTTTAATTTTCCTTCTAATTCTGTTAATTCATGATAATGGGTTGCAAATAAAGTCTTTGCACCGATTAATTTGGTATTGCTGATATGTTCTACTACAGCCCATGCAATACTTAGACCATCAAAGGTACTTGTTCCACGTCCAATTTCATCTAAAATGAGTAATGAATTAGAGGTTGCATTTCGCAAAATATTTGCCACCTCATTCATTTCCACCATGAAGGTGCTCTGTCCAGATGCTAAGTCATCCGATGCACCCACACGGGTAAAAATACGGTCTACGATACCAATATTTGCAGAGGAAGCTGGAACAAAGCTACCAATCTGAGCCATCAATACGATAAGTGCAGTCTGTCGCATATAAGTAGATTTACCTGCCATGTTTGGACCTGTAATAATCGCAATACGATTGCTGCCATTGTTTAAATAAGTATCATTATCGATAAACATGTCATTGGTAATCATCTTTTCTACCACAGGATGTCTACCGTTTTTGATATCTAAAATACCGCTTTCATTAATCTTTGGCTTGCAGTAATTATTTCTACTTGCAACCAAAGCTAAAGATGCAAATACGTCGATTTTGGCAATTGCCTTTGCTGTACGCTGAATACGCGCTACATTTTCTGCTAAGTGATCACGAACGGCTTTGAAAAGTTCATATTCTAATGAGGTTAATCGATCTTCAGAACCTAAAATGGTATCCTCAAGTTCTTTTAACTCTGGCGTAATATAACGCTCTGCATTGGTTAAGGTCTGCTTGCGGATAAAATAATCTGGGACCATATCTTTAAAGGAATTGGTAACTTCCAGATAATATCCGAACACCTTGTTATATTTAATTCTAAGGTTTTTGATACCTGTTTTTTCTTTTTCTTTGGCTTCCAATTCTGCCAGCCATGTTTTACCTTCAGTTTTGGCAGCACGAAGCTTGTCTACTTCTTCATGGAATCCTTCTTTGATGATATCACCATCTCGCGTAGAGATTGGTGGTTCTTCCAGAATAGATTCACATAATAAGTCATATAAATCTCGCAAATCATCAAATTCATCACGAATTTCATCCACTAAATCACAGGACAAATCTCCCAAAAGCATAGCAATCGCTGGAAGCATCTCTAAGGAATTACGGAATGCAATCAAATCTCTTGGATTGGCAGTTTGATAGGTAATACGTGTAATCAAACGTTCCAAGTCATAAATTGGATTTAAATATTCACGAAGCTCTTCTCTGGTAATCTCCTGTTTGTTTAAAACAGAAATAAATTCCTGACGCTTTAAAATCTCCGTCTTTTCAATGAGAGGTTGTTCCACATAAGAACGTAGCAAACGGGCACCCATAGCGGTCTTAGTTTTGTCCAATACCCAAAGCAAAGAACCACGCTTCTGTTTTTCGCGTAAGGTTTCTACCAATTCCAAATTCCGACGTGAAGAGCTATCGATAATCATATATTTTCCAATGGAATATGGATGAATGGATAAAATATTGCTTAAACTATTTTTCTGAGTCTCATATAAATATTTTAACAACGCACCTGATGCCAACACCCCACTGTCATAATCCTGTAGTCCGAGTCCTTCTAAGGTGTGTATTTTGAAATGGGAAAGCAAAGTTTCTTTTGCTAAATCATCACCAAAATACCAGGAATCTAAAGAAGTTACTGCAATACGAAGTCTATCCTTCATATCATTTACATCTACACCGCTCATATAAAAGGCTTCGTTACAGATGATTTCCGATGGAAAAAACTTATTAATTTCATCAATCAGCTTACGCTCAGAATCCACTTCGGTTACAAAGAAGTCACCTGTAGTAACATCAGCGATGGAAATACCATATTTTTCAACAGAGTAAACAATACACATAATGTAATTGTTTTTGGTTTCATCCAATGCCTGCATGTCGATATTGGTACCAGGTGTGGCAATACGCACAACTTCACGTTTTACCATACCTTTTGCAGTGCTTGGGTCCTCTACCTGTTCACAAATGGCTACTTTATATCCCTTTTGTACTAATCGATTTAAATATGTATCTGCAGCATGGAATGGTACGCCACACATCGGTGCACGTTCCTCTAAGCCACAGGCTCTACCTGTCAGCGTCAGCTCTAATTCTTTGGAAACGACTTTGGCATCATCGAAAAACATTTCATAAAAATCTCCAAGACGGTAGAAAATAATACAGCCTGGATATTCTTCTTTTACCTGTAGATAATGCTGCATCATTGGTGATAAATCTGCTACGTTCACTTTATTCCTCATCTTTCTAGTTCGGTTTATATTTCTTTATAATGGCTTCTGCCACACGAATTCCATCCATTGCTGCAGAGGTAATACCGCCTGCATAACCAGCACCTTCGCCACATGGATAGATACCTTTTATCGCATTTTCATAGTTTTCATCTCGTAAAACACGGATTGGTGAGGAGGTACGGCTTTCAATACCAGAAAGAATTGCATCCTTTCGGTTAAAGTCTGGGATAATGTGAGCAAAATGCTCCATTCCACCTATAAAGCTTTCTTCCATATCCTCACTAAAGAAGCCTCTTAAATTAGCAAAGGCGGCATCGCCCTTGGTATTTGACGCAAATTCGCCATAAGAGGTGCTGCATTTGTTTTCACAGAAATCTCCATACAACTGCTGTGGAATTTTTCCCTTTGCAAGCTGATAAGCTTTTCTTTCTAAGGCCTGCTGGAATCGCATGCCAGATAGAGCGTCGGATTCTTGTAAGAGATATTCTGCTCCATCCTTGAAAAAGAATGGATTCGTAAAATCCTTCTGGTCTACAGAAATAATAATGGCACTATTTGCGGTAGAGGAATTTCGACCTGAATAACTCATTCCATTTACCACTAGCATTTCATCTTGCGAGGAAGAATTAACGACATAACCACCTGGGCACATACAAAAGGAGTATACCCCTCTTCCATTTGGGAAGTTCGAGGTTACCTTATAAGGTGCCGCTGGCATAGCTTGATTTTGTTCGCCATATAAGGCTTCATTTATCATTTCCTGTGGATGCTCCACTCGAAAACCTACTGCAAAATTCTTTGCTTCCATAGGAATGTTTAAACCATAAAGTGTCTGGAAGGTATCTCTTGCACTATGTCCTAATGCCAAAACCACTGCGGATACCGGAAAACTTTTTCCGCTATTGCAAATTACCTCTTTAATTTCCTGATTTTCAATTACAAAATCTGTAGCACAGGTTTCAAAATGTACCTGCACCCCTTTTTCTATGAGATAATTTCTCATATTGCAGATGACATTACACAAAATGTCTGTTCCAATATGAGGCTTGTTTTCATATAAAATATGTTTTGGTGCACCAAATCTTACAAAAGTTTCCAAAACGAAATGATTACGATTGGCTGGATCCTTAACAACTGTATTTAACTTCCCATCGGAAAAGGTTCCTGCTCCGCCCTCGCCAAATTGTACATTGGAGGAAGTGTCTAAAATACCAGTTTCCCAGAATTTCTCTACATCCAATCTACGTTCTTCCACGGGTTTTCCACGTTCAATCAAAATTGGGCAAAACCCTGCTTCCGCTAATACAAATGCAGCAAATAATCCCGCTGGACCAGCACCGATAATGAGTGGTGGATTATCCAATTCTTGTTCTCCTGATGCTGGAAGCTGATAATACTTTGTCTTTGCAATGCTAACGGAATTGTTTTTCGCTTTTTTTACAATACCATTCTCGTTTTCACAGGAAACTAACACAGAATACACCAAATAAAGTTCTGGTTTTTTTCGTGCATCGATGGATTTTTTGACAATTTCATATGTAAATTTCTGGTTTCCAGAAAGTTTTAATATTTTTCTAATTTTATATTCCAAATCCGCTACACTATGCTGATAAGGCAGCTTCAATTGTGTTATTTGAATCATAGTGACCTTTCTATGTCATTTCGAACATATCTTATTTTTGACTCGCTATTTTACCTGCTATAAAGCCTGTTGCCCAGGCAAAATGTAGGTTGTAACCACCACAGATACCATCTACATCAAGGATTTCTCCTGTAAAATATACATTGGATACAAGCTTAGATTCTAAGGTTTGATGGTCGATATCGGAAGTCGAAATTCCACCTGTACAGACCTGAGCATATTCAAAATCACGATAATTTGTAACTGTAACCGTAATTTCCTGTAACAGCTCTGCAATTTTTAATATTTTATCTGCCGAAATAGAAGATGCATATATTTCTCTGTCAACGCCTGCCTTGTCCAAAATCATATCGGAAAGCTTTTGATTCACCAATCCATTTAACAAAGCTGAAATTGGCATAGATGCTCCGAGTGAACGACGATAGTTTATTTCATCTACTAAGTGTTTCTTGTCGAAATCAGGAAGCAGATTCATCTTAATTTCCACTTTCTTCTTTTCGTAAAGTCCTTTTGACAAATAATGGCTAATCTGAAATACTGGAATCCCTGATAAACCATAGTCTGTGAACTGGATTTCTCCTGTATCTTCGGCATATTTTACTCCATCTATGTAGGCGCAAACAGTTCCATGTGCACGAACGCCAGAAACCTGTTTAAACTTCATCCCTTTACAGTAAAATCCACATAAAGCTGGTAAAATTGGCATAAAATGATGGCCGAGGGCTTTAACTGCATCAAAAAGACTTCCGTCACTTCCAAGTTTAGGAGCTGCTAAAAGTCCTGTAGCAATTACCAGACGTTTTCCAATAAAATTTCCTTTATTGGTCCAAACACATACATTCTCGTCGGTGGCTTCAATCTCCTTCACCATAGTTTCGTAGGAAATTTTTACACCCAAACGCTCTAATTCAAAAAGCAAGGCATTTGTTACAGAAACAGCCTGTTCACTATTGGGATAGTAATATCCATTTTTATTTTTCGGATAGATGCCAATTGAGTGGAAAAATTTCAAGCAATCTTTTACCGAAAACTGTGCTAATGCATGTTCCACAAAAGCTTTATCGCCATGGAAACAATCCGCATTCATAATTTCGTTTGTGAAATTACACTTCCCGTTTCCTGTTGCTAAGATTTTTTTTCCAGCTTTATCTAGTTTTTCGATGATGCATACCTTTTTATTTTCTCGAGCAGCTGTAATTGCAGCCATCATGCCAGATGCACCAGCTCCAATAACCAACAAGTCCCACTGCTTATTTGCATTTTTGCCCATAAATCACCAACTTAAAATCAAAATTAAACCAGTTAATATTTTATCATAGGAATGTCAAACATTCAACCAATATCAACTGGAATAACTCTCAAGAAAATCATATAATTCCCCTTCTGTTTGAAAGAAAATCCCCGGCTCCAGTTTTTCCTGAATTTCGGATGGTAACGTATAGATTTCAATACTTGTTTCCATAAAAATTTCTTGACTTTTTGTTTCGTATACCACTAGTCTTCCATGTACCGCTTTAATATAGTATGGACAAGAAATATATTCCTGGCTTATGGTTATAGACTGTTCCTTCGAAACATCATTTTCTGTTGAAATCATATTCTCTTTTGGACTTGTCTCATTGTTAAATTTAATATAAAGCCATGCGAGTACAATTACTAAAATGGCTAAAAAAATAGAGACACTTACTTGACGTTTCATATTATCACCCCAAATAAGTATCTCCATATTATTTTGTTCTTATTCGATAATTTATCTTTTATTTTAAAAGATGAAGCTTCTTTGCAGCCTGTACTAATACGTGCCCCTTTGGAAACTTGCGGATTTCTTCTTCTGTTAAACCTTTTAATAAAAGAAGTGCCACTGCATATACGATTACTGCCAAAAGAATGGAAACAATAATACTCACTAAATTATTCTTGGATAGCATAAAGCATAAGCTATAAACACCATAAGCAATCGCACCCATCCCACCTGAAGCAAGTGCTGGAATCAAGAAGGTTTTATGGAATTCCTGCTTATAACCAGAATGTCGTTGTAGTGCAAATGCATTTAAAACACATACCATAAATGCAAAAAATGCATTCGCAATAACCACAGCATAAATATTTAAGCGGAAAAACAGCATAAGCACCACCAGTAAAATGATATGTGCCACCAAGGAAATAGCTGCATTTTTTACTGGAATTTTCAACTGGTCAATTCCCTGTAACAAACCATTAGTTAACGTTGACAAAGAATAAAATACAACTGCTATTGCACCTACCCACATCATTGTAGTTGCAGAATCCAAGGAACTAATCGTTCCAGGGAATAACAATGTGAAGATTGGTTTTGCTAAAACTGCCAACCCTACACAGCAAGGCATCGCAATTACCATAATAAAACGGATTGCTGCATTAATCTGACTATTTACAGCCTCCTTATCTCCTGCAGCAAAAGAAGCAGAAAGTGTTGGTACACTAGAAGCTGCCATAGCAGAAGCAATGGAAATTGGTACGTTGATAAGCACTTTATATTTTCCTGAGAAAACACCCCACCATACATCGATTTCATCGATGGTATAGCCCTGCATGGTCGCAATATTTTTAAATAATCCCTGATCAATAATACCGCTGATATTATAAATGGTTGAGCTTAACAATACTGGAATAATTGTAATCACAAGGATTTTCATAGTGTATCCAAAGGAATCCACTTCTACATTCTGCTCACGCTTCATTTTCTTTTTGAACGCACGCATATATACATAGAAAATAATGAGCATGAATAAAAGCGCTGATACAGCCCCTAAGTTTGTACCCAAAGTGCCACCAGCAGCACCATAAGCGGCTCCATATCGTTCTGGATCACCTAACACCTGTCCAACCTTACTTCCGTATTGGAATAATACATAAGCTGCCCATATGCTTACAATTGCATTTACAATCTGCTCAATAATCTGTGAAATTGCACTTGGCACCATATTGCCTAAGCCTTGGAAAAAGCCACGCAACACACCCAAAATAGCAACTACAATAAGTACAGGAGCAAGAATCTTTAATGCAAAAACACTGAGTGGTGTCTGAAGCATCGAAGTAAAGAATTCAGCACCAAAATACACAATTAATGAAACTATCGCACCAGCAATAGCCGCAAAAACCAATGCACCTTTTAAAACCTGATACGCAGCCGTTCTTTCTCCTTTTGCCATACGAGCAGAAACCAGCTTTGATACTGCCAGCGGTAAGCTGTAAGAAGAAATAATCAGCATAATATTATAGATTTCAAAGGCACAACTATAGTAGTTGTTTCCTGTATCGCCGATAATGTCTGTCATTGGCAAACGATACAGAAGTCCTATGATACGACTCACAATGGATGCCGCAGCAAGAATCGAGCCTTGCACTAAAAAATTTGAATCTTTTTTGGATGAGCCCATAATTTTATATTCCTTATCTTAAAATATTCATCTTATGTAAAATATCTTTTTGCTTCTCTTCCATAACTTTGGCTTCCTCTTCTTCCATATGGTCATAGCCAAATAAATGAAGCATACTATGTGTAATCAAAAAGGCATATTCGCGTTCTACACTGTGTCCATAGCTTTCGGCCTGTTCAAACACCTTGTCCACTGATATTACAATATCTCCCAGCATTGCCTCTCCCGTATCAGGATTGAAATCATTGCTATCCTCTTCATCTAAAAAGGCAAAGTCTCCAGGCGTTTTATAGTTTAACATTGGAAAGGATAGCACATCAGTAGGATGGTCAATCTGACGAAACTCTTTATTAATTTGATGAATTCCATCATTATCCGTTAGTGTTAAATTCACTTCTGCTTCATATGGAAAATCACTATAATCTAAACAAAAATCAACTATCTTCTCAGCTAATTCTTTATAATTAAATCCAAATTTAATTTCCACTTCTTCTTCCAAATAAAAACTCATTATAGCAGTTCCTCCTTCGCAATCCATTCACGAATTTTAATGAATGAATTGATACTTAATCCTGATTTATCATAATATCCAGCTGTTGAAAACTCGTTTAATGTCTGATGAATCAGCACCTCACGATTCCACTGGCTTGTCCCTACCTCAGCATCAAAGAGCTCCATTTTAATTAAAAGCCCATCAATAATATGTACCAATGCAGATTCCTGCGTAGATGGTACTTCGTCTGTGGCGTTATATTCTCTTAAAATCTGAATCAATTCCTCTGGGAAGCATAATTTATTTGCTTTGCGGACTGCATTTTCGATAGGTGGGTCACCCTCCCATTTACCAAGTCGATAATAAAAACCAGCTGCCGCAGCCAAATCTGCATCTAAATCTAATCTTAAGGCATATTTGTAAGCAATTTCAGATACTTTTCGTGCATGATAGTATTCGGATGGAGCACGATTACGTATTTCACGTACCTGTACAAAATCATCATTTAGGATATCACCATAGTAATAGTGTTTTTCGCGGAAAGTCTTTTCGCGAATATTCGGATAAAGTGCAATTACATAAATCGCTACTACAAATCCATTTATGAGTCCGAAAACCAAATTACTAAATTCAATTGTTTCATGTGCAAAGTAATAAAATATATTTGGAAATAAAACGCTGCTAAAAAGGAAAATCAATCCAATAAAAAGACGATATTCCACATGTTTCAGCATTTTTGATAACATACCGCCGACCAACACTAACATCGTATAGGTAAGCAATTCGTTGAAACTGCCACCTGTCGTAAAGGCCAATAATATATTGAAAAACAATCCTGTAATCAAACCTAACACATCATTGCTAAATGCAGACATTATGATAGGCAAAATAATAACAGGTCTAAAATACTCAGGCATAAAGGAAATGCCCAGCATAATTAAACAACAGATGAAAAATCCATGCATTGCTCTTTTGTAAGTAGTCTGATTGTTATTTCCAATCATTTCCCTACGTCTTTCATAGGTCAATTCAAAAATGATAATCGGCATAAATGCAACTACCAGAAAAACAACACAGATAATCTGGTCAATTTCTAATTTGTTGATTAAACAAAGTACACCAGCTGCGACAATTGCAGAAATAATCATTCCTAAAATTGGTAGCACACGGTATATACTTATCTTTTCTTCTTTCATGATTTCTCCTGTTTGCCTTTTGTACTCTTGGTATTCTTCTGCTCATATTTGTCATAAGCCTGAACAATCTTTTGTACCAATGGATGACGTACTACGTCATTATTTGTAAGACGACAAATACCAATTTCATCAATGTTTTTCAGCACCTTTAAAGCCACGTCAAAACCTGATTTCGTTCCAGGTGCCAAGTCTTTCTGCGTAGCATCACCCGTGATAACTACCTTTGATCCAAAACCAATTCGAGTTAAAAACATCTTCATCTGAGCAGGTGTAGTATTTTGTGCTTCGTCTAAAATAATAAAAGCATTATCCAAAGTTCTACCACGCATATATGCGAGCGGAGCGACTTCAATCAAACCTTTTTCCATGTTTTTCTGAAAGCTTTCTGCTCCCATAATCTGATATAAAGCATCATATAAAGGTCTTAAATATGGATCAACCTTACTCTGCAAATCCCCTGGTAAGAAACCCAGCTTTTCTCCCGCTTCAATGGCAGGTCTGGTAAGAATAATACGTCCAACTTCTTCATTTTTAAAGGCAGTTATCGCCATCGCCATTGCAAGATAAGTTTTACCAGTTCCAGCAGGTCCCATACCAAACACAATCATTTTCTTGCGGATGGCATCTACATATTCCTTCTGTCCCATCGTTTTTGGTTTAATTGGCTTACCATTTATGGTATGACAAATCAAGTCACGATCCAAATCCACCATAGAGTTGCCTTTGTGTTCCATAATAAGTGACAATCCATAATTCACATTCTGTGTCGTAATGGTATTTCCACGTTCTGCCAAGTCATTTAACTGAGAAAACAGTTCTACTGCATCTGCAGTACTCTGTTCTGTACCAATAATCTTCAAATGGTCATCTCTTGCAATAACCGTAACGCCCAATGTACGTTCGATTTTCTTGATATGAACATCAAATTCCCCAAAGATATTGGTAATATTTTTGGCTGGTATTTGAATCATTCTTTCATTCAAACTCATTTTCCCAAACTTCCTCCGCGGGTATATTTATTCCAATTTGTTCTCTCGCATATAGTTTGGCACGAAAACAAATATTTTTATCATTTTTTTCTATCATAACATCTTTGTTTAGAATTATAACCCCATTTTCTTCCATTTTTTCAATAATAGAAGCCAGTTTATGATTTCCAATACCAAAAAGCATAGTATCATCATAAGTTCCAGCTAGTTTTAATGATAATATTTCCATTTCGGATAAAGGAATCACAATATCATATACTACATCTCCAAAAATTTGTGCATCTGCCTTGAAGTATAACGTTTCTTTCACAACTCCGTTGTCATCCAAAATTTCACTTATGCCAAGGACAAGAGTTTCGCCTTGTTTCACCTCCTGCCCTTCTTTTACCACAGCCTTACCCGCTCTGGTAACAATCGAGGTAATTATAGCATCTTTATTTGCAACTATATTATACATCCTTCCGTATTCTACTTCCGAATATTCCACCTTATCATACAGTGATTCTTTCACCTCAATACATAGATTTGTACGTTCAAAATAAACAGATACCCAACCCAATTGGTGGAACTGTTCTCTTAACAACAACTCTATCTTAGAGCAATCTATCGTTTCTTTCTTTAATCCAATTTCTACAGCATTTTCCTGTAAGCATTCCATAATATCCTGTGTCGAAACTTTAGCATTCCCTTTTACTTCAATATTCCACACAAAATTGAAACTATATAAACCAATGCATATAAGACAAAAACAAATACAAAAGAACCATTTCAATCTTGGATGCCTATGACACCAGAATGGAAATCCCTTCTTGGAAATAATCTTCATTTTCGTCTTTGTTTTTCGCAGATAAGGCTTTAAATCGTAGAAATCCCTAAGTCTTAAATTCGCACGAAGACTTAGCTCCGCATCATAGGCAATTTTCCATAAATGTATTCCATTCCTGGAGCATAGATTCAAAAAACGATTTACCTGCCGCCCTTTGACACAAACACATAGATAACCACAAAACCATTGCCAAAAGCGTCGCAATTAGACAAACTCCATGGAACGAATATATCCTTGTATTGTCAGTTCTTCTTTGGAATAGGAAATGATGCACAAGGATTTTCCTTTTATCTGTATTTGATAATCCTTAATTAAAATCACCATTTCCTCTTGTCCATAAGATAATATTCCTCGATGATTGGTAATATAAATTTCACGGTTCCCCGATAGCGAAATATTGGACAATCCCAGGAATAAATCCTGTGGTAAATCTAAAGTTTTAATGATTTTGTTCGTGGTTTGCTTACTATGTTCATTCATATTAAACTATATGAATACACATACTTATTTATGATATGGTTCCTTATTCATAATTCGATATCCACGATAAATTTGTTCTAAAAGAATTACACGCATAAGCTGATGTGGGAAGGTCATTTTAGAAAAACTCAGTTTGAAATCAGCTCTTCTAACTACCGCATCGGCCAAACCAAGAGAGCCTCCAATTACAAAATAAATATGACTGATTCCCCGAACACCTAACTTTTCCATCTTTTCCGAAAGTTCTTCAGAATCCAGTTGTTTGCCATCTATACAAAGAGTAATTACATAGGAGTCATCCTTGATATTTTTCAATAGACGTTCTCCTTCTTTTTCTTTTACAATTCGTATCTCTGTTTCCGATGCCTGTTCTGCTGTTTTTTCGTCAGCAACTTCTACAATTTCTAATTTACAATATCTGCTCAAACGCTTTGCAAATTCATCAATTGCATCTCGATAAAACTTCTCTTTTACTTTACCAACACACAAAATTGTAATTTTCATATCAAAACCATTTATCTAAGAAAAGCGGGTATCTTTCAACCCGCTTTTTTTATTACTCTTCTTCCCCTGTCTCAGAATATTCAAACATACCTCGATAAATACCACTGGTTAAGCCAGTTTCATCGTCAATAATAATAACTGCAAGCATATTACGTCCTTCTGGAATTAAAATTGGTGATACATATTTAGAAGATTCCTCTGTTGGATCTGTTCTATCCCATGTGTAATACGCGGTACATCCAGATGGTACAGAAATATATACATAGGTTTTTTCATCAAATGTTCCACCATTTGGAGTTACAACAGGATCCGCAGGTGCTTCATATTCAATGAAATAGGTTTCTGTAACAACATCACTATAAACACCCAATTCATTCTTGGTCACAACCTTAACTGTATGCATTCCTGCCCCTTTGATTTCAAAGGAACTCTTATACTTAGTTCCATTTGTTCTAGGATCTGAACCATCTAAGCTATAATAAATCTCTACACCTTTTTTTGCTGAAATGGATAATTTGATATCCTCTTTAAAAGTTCCACTAGAAAGGCTTAATATAGGTGTATCTACACTATAATCTGAGAAAATTGAAAGGATCTTATTACTTGTAACACCTTCTTTTAAGTTTAAAATAGCTTCTGTGTCACCTGCATCTGAATAAATTTCATACAGCATACGATAAGCATCATAGTTTTCCTTATCCTTAGCAATTACTTCTTTTAAATATTTTTCTGCTTCATCGTTATCATTTTTATCCATGTACAAATCCGCTAATTCCAAACGAACATTTACATCATTTGGTTCTAAAGAAAGTGCCTTCAAATAATATTTCTCTGCTTCATTAATATTACCTTTGAACATCGCACTATCTGCCTGTTTCATCTGATAATCATAAGAATTATTTTTATTGTTATCGATGAGTATTTTCGCAATAATACCACCAGCAATTAAAATAACACAGGCAATTGCTACAATTGCAATAGTAAGCTTCGTTTTTCTTTGCTTCTCTTCTTCAATTGCTTTTTGTTTTGCCTTTGCTTTAGCTGCACGCTGTTCATTCGTAAGCTCTGTTTTTTTGCTTACATCTTTTGCATTTTCCAGAATAATATTGATATCATCTTCATCATAAACACTATAATCAGGTACTATCTGAAGTGTAGTACCACAAAAAGGACACATCTTATATTCTGGTTTAATTTCTCCGCCACAATTAATACATTTCATTTTCAATCACCCTTTATGAATAATATTTCATTGCTTCTAAGCAATTCTTCATCAACATACAAATGGTCATAGGACCAACACCACCTGGAACTGGGGTTATCGCTGAGCAAATAGGCTCAACATCGTCATAATCCACATCACCACATAATTTGTTATTTACATCCCTATGGATACCTACATCAATTACAACTGCACCTGGTTTCACATAATCCTTGTTAATAAACTTCTGTTTACCAATCGCTACAATGAGGATATCCGCTTCTTTACAAACATCTTTTAAATTCTTTGTCTTAGAATGACAAATCGTAACAGTAGCATTTTCTCGAAGCATTAAAAGTGCCATAGGCTTTCCTACAATATTGCTTCTACCGATTATTACGCAATTTTTTCCTTCCATTTCCACATTGGAACGTTTCAATAACTGAATGACTCCCGCAGGTGTACAGGACACAAATCCAAAATCACCTACTACCAGAGAACCTACATTTTGTGGATGGAATCCATCCACATCTTTCTTTGGAGAAATTCGATTTAAAATCGTTTTCTCGTTTATATGGCGAGGTAGCGGCAGTTGACATAAAATGCCATGCACTGCCTCATCCATATTAAGTTTGTCAATCAACTGAAGCAGTTCTTCTTCCGTCGTCTCTTCAGGCAGCTCATAAGATAAGGAATCAATTCCAATATACGCACAAGCTTTTTTCTTGTTCGACACATAAACAGATGAAGCAGGATCATTTCCCACCTGGATAACTGCTAAACAACAGGATTTTCCACACCTTTTCAGTTCTTCAACCTCTAATCTCATTTCATCTTTTATAGTTTGGGCAATTTCTTTTCCGTTTATAATCTGTGCCATAACTTAAAATTCCTTTCGTTTAGAATAATCCTGTGATTACTCCTTCTTCATTTACATCAATATCAAATGCTGCTGGTTTCTTTGGAAGACCTGGCATTGTCATAATAGAACCATTGATTGCTACTACGAAGCCAGCACCAGCCGAAACATATACTTCACGAACATTGATTGTGAAACCGGATGGACGACCAAGCTTGGTTGCATCATCGGATAATGAGTACTGTGTCTTAGCCATACATACTGGAAGGTCACCCATACCAAGGTCTGTAATACGTTTTAATTCTTTTTCAGCAGCTGCTGTATATGTAACACCATCTGCACCATAGATTTCTCTAGCTACCGTTTCAATCTTTTCTTTTAATGATAATGCATCATCGTATAATAATTTGAAGTTGCTTTCTTTAGTTTCTAAGGTTTCAAGAACTTTTTCAGCTAAAGCTACACCACCTTCGCCGCCTTTTTCCCAAACTTCTGATAAAGCAAATTCACAACCTCTTTCACGACAGAAGTTTTCTACGAAATCTGTTTCTGCCTTGGTATCACTTACAAATGAGTTTAATGTAACTACTACTGGTACACCATACTTCTGTAAGTTTTCAATGTGTTTTTCGAGGTTTACGATACCTTTTGCAAGAGCATCGAGATTTTCTGTATTAAGGTCAGCCTTTGCAACTCCACCATTGTATTTCAGAGCTCTGATGGTAGCTACTAACACGACTGCATCTGGAGCAAGACCTGCTTTACGACACTTGATATCAAAGAATTTTTCTGCACCAAGGTCAGCACCGAAACCAGCTTCTGTAATAACATAATCAGCCAATTTTAAAGCAGTTTTAGTTGCTCTAACTGAGTTGCATCCATGTGCAATATTTGCAAATGGTCCACCGTGAACGATAGCTGGTGTATGTTCTAATGTCTGAATTAAGTTTGGTTTTAAGGCGTCCTTTAAAAGTGCTGCCATAGAACCAACTGCATTCAAATCTGCAGCCGTAACTGGTCTGCCGTCGAATGTATAAGCAACGATGATTTTTCCGAGGCGACATTTTAGATCAGCCATATCATCTGCTAAACAGAGAATAGCCATGATTTCAGATGCAACAGTAATAACGAAATGATCTTCACGAACCATACCGTCCATCTTATTTCCAAGACCAACTACTACATTACGAAGCACGCGGTCATTCATGTCTAAACATCTCTTCCAAACAATCTGTCTTGGATCAATACCAAGTTCATTGCCCTGCTGGATATGATTATCCAAAAGTGCTGCAAGTAAGTTATTGGCAGATGTAATTGCATGGAAATCCCCAGTAAAGTGAAGGTTTAAGTCTTCCATAGGAACAACCTGTGCATATCCGCCACCAGCTGCTCCACCTTTTACACCAAAACATGGTCCTAAAGATGGTTCACGAAGAGCAATGAGTGCTTTTTTACCTAATTTACCAAAAGCCTGTCCAAGGCCAACACTTGTAGTAGTTTTACCTTCTCCTGCTGGAGTTGGGTTAATTGCAGTAACAAGAATTAACTTACCGTTTGGATTGTTTTTGGTGCGTTCCATCAATTCATCGGATAATTTCGCTTTATACTTGCCATACAATTCCAAATCGTCTTCCATAATACCAATGGATGCAGCAACCTCTTTAATTGGCTGTAATTTTGCTTCCTGTGCAATCTGAATATCTGTTTTCATGGTTTCCTCCATTATATGTATATTTATCATAAAATTAATTGTACACCTTTAATAGCTTTCGTCAATAAAAGCTTGAAATTCTTCTGGACTCATCAGTACTTTTCTAGGCTTTGTACCTTCTTCTGGTCCAACGATACCTGCTTCTTCCAACTGATCCATAATACGGGCAGCTCGGTTAAAGCCTACTTTTAAATAACGCTGAAGCATACCAATGGATGCTTTCTCTTTATCAATAATAATCTTCGCAGCTTCCATAAAGTAGGAATCTCTACCATCTCCGCCACCATCCATATCTGAAATGGATACTGAATTATTACTTGAATTTTCCATATTTTCCAGCTTCTGCTGTACATCAGCATTATAGCTTGCTGCACCATTCTTCTCAGTAATGAATTTAACAACTTCAGCTACTTCTTTGTCTGAGACAAAAGCACCCTGTACACGAATTGGTTTTGGAACCCCCTGTGGATTAAAGAGCATATCACCCTTACCTAAAAGCTTTTCTGCTCCATTCATATCAAGAATCGTTCTTGAGTCAACGCCAGATGTAACCGCAAAAGCAATACGACTAGGCATGTTTGCTTTGATAAGACCTGTAATAACGTTTACCGAAGGCCTCTGTGTAGCAATAATCAAATGAATACCACATGCACGAGCCAACTGTGCCAAACGGCAGATTGCTTCTTCTACGTCGTTGGAAGCAACCATCATAAGGTCTGCCAACTCATCTACAATAATGACAATCTGCGGCATCTTCTTTGGCTTTTCCTGACCTTCTGGAGCATGGACCGAATCCACTCTCGCATTATAGCCATGAATATCTCTTACGCCGATTTCTGCAAACTTCTGATAACGATCTGTCATTTCTGCTACCGCCCAATGAAGTGCACCTGCCGCCTTTTTAGGGTCTGTTACAACAGGAATCATCAAATGTGGAATACCGTTGTACACACTAAGTTCTACCACTTTAGGATCAATCATAATCAGCTTAACATCCTTAGGATCAGCCTTGTATAAAATACTCATAATAATGGTATTGATACAAACAGATTTACCTGAACCTGTCGCACCCGCAATCAACATATGTGGCATCTTTGCAATATCAGCCACTTTGGTCTGTCCAGAAATATCCTTACCAACAGCAAATGTAATCTTTGACTGAGAATTCTTAAACTCAGTAGACTCTAGCAAATCTCGGAAAGGAACAGTTACATTCTCAGCATTTGGTACTTCAATACCTACCGCTGCCTTTCCTGGAATAGGAGCTTCAATTCGAATATCCGCCGCCGCAAGATTTAACTTGATATCATCTGCAAGATTAACAATCTTGCTTACCTTTACACCCATTTCAGGCTGAATTTCATATCTGGTAACCGATGGACCACAACTGATATCTGTAACCGTAACATTTACACCAAAAGTTTTTAAAGTCTGTTCTAACTTCTGAGCAGTCTCACGTAGCTGTGTCTGCGTATTACCCGCACGTCTGTTATCTCCTGGTTTTAAAAGAGATAATGGTGGGAACACATATGGCTTATCCGTAGAATTCTGTTCTGCGATGATTTCATTTGCTACATGATCTACAGCCTGCTCAATCTCTTCAATGCTTGCTTTTCCTTTACGAGCATGTCGTTCTGGGGCCACAGGCTCTGAGGAAGGTTCATCTTTAACAAAATCACCTACAATGTTTGGCTCCGGTTTCAACTCTGTTTTAAGTGGTGCATAACCGCTGGTTTCAAACTCTCCATCGGAAGAAATCTTCGTTTTCTTCTCACCACGGATATTTGGAAGTTCCAACTGCTCAGCCTGCAATTCACCCATTTCATCACCCGAAAGAGAATCTCCTTTTTTGGGAATCTTGGTATCGATTGAAACTCCTGAAACCTTATTATCTATTCTAAGACTACGTTCTTCATCACGAATACGTTTAAATTCCTGATAACGTTCATTACCTTCCTTTGCAGAAGCATAAACTTTCTGTCCACCATCCTTAAAGCTTTGAATTGCAGATTTTTCTGTAATAAGAACCAAGCATATAATCAGTGCAATAATATCAATAATATATGTACCAGCCATGCCAAATGCCTGACTGATATAATATGCTAAAAAGCCTCCAATAATACCTCCACCAAATTTATGCTCTACGCTATACGTGTAGGATTCTATTGGTGTCATAACGGTTTCTCCTGATGTCACAAGTGCAACGAACATACACAAAAAAATCGTAAATAAACAACCTGCTACTAATTTTAAAATTGCAAACATATTTCCTTTATTAGAAACCGCAAAAAAACTTCCTATAATCAAAACAATTGGAAAAATATATGCTACAACACCAAAAACACCAAACAAGAACGAGCTTACCGCGTTTCCTACCACACCACCAATCCCGAAATTGCTGATAAATAACAATGCGGATACTGCAATAATACTCCAGAGAATAATTTCTACTCGAAACTCTTCTGCTTTTCTTATATCTTCCGCCTTTGGCTTATTCGTTTTCTTTTTTGAAGAAGATGTTCTTCTTTTTGTTGCCATGAAACAACCTCCATATTTTCTAAGGCATAATATGCCAAGTATTATTATAATACCACATTTTGATTTACTTGTCATTAAAAAGCAACAAAAATACTAGATTTAGTTTTGAATCATCTCTTTTAACTTACGGAATGCCTCAGCGATACCACCAATTTCATTGATTAAACCTACATCTACCGCTTCTTTTCCAACCAAAATGGTTCCGACGTCCTTTGTAAGCATCTGTGTATTCATCATTAGTTCTTCTATTTTTTCATAGGTAGCATCACAATGCGTCGTAATAAAGTGAATAATTCGATCCTGCATACGTTTAAAATAATCGTAGGTAGCTGGTGCTCCGATCACAGTTCCACTCATACGCACAGGGTGAATTACCATTGTTCCACTAGGCACAATCATAGAATAATCCGTTGACACAGCTAAAGGAACTCCAATGGAATGACTTCCACCTAAAACCAAAGAAACCGTAGGCTTACTTAAAGAAGCCACCATTTCTGCAATTGCCAGTCCACTTTCCACATCTCCACCAACGGTATTAATAAGCAATAGTACACCATCAATATTTTTATCATCTTCTATTTCAGCCAGCTTTGGCAGAACATGTTCGTATTTCGTAGTCTTGGAATTGGAAGGCAGACATTCATGCCCTTCTATCTCGCCAATAATTGAAATCAAATAAATGGTCACGTCATCATCTTTAATTAAGCTCTGTCCATAATCCTCAATATCATCACTTACAAGCTTTTCGTTATCACGTTCTTTTTCGTCACCCATATATATTCCTCCTCTTGCTTATATATCAAAAAATAAGGGTATCCATTTCGGATACCCTTACTATTATTTGCTACTATTTTATTTTTATTCACCAAGAAGATATCTATATAATCCTTCATAGCGGAATTTAGAAGCATTCCATGAGAAATCTTTTGTGATTCCTCTATCAACCATCTGATTCCACTGACGTTTGTTATCATAGAAAATATGTTTCGCATAGTTAATTACATAAAGCATATCATCCGCATTGTAATCATGGAATGAGAAACCATCACCTGTATTTTCAAATTCATTGTATGGAATTACAGTATCTTTTAAACCACCTGTTTCACGTACAATTGGCACAGTACCATGACGGAATGAAATAAGTTGTGTAAGTCCACATGGTTCAAATCTAGATGGCATTAAGAATGCATCTGCAGCAGCATAAAGCTTACGAGCTAATTCATCGTTGTAGCAGATATTTGCTGATACACGATCTGGATATTTCCATGCATAGTGACGGAACATGTTTTCATACTGTGGTTCACCAGTACCGATGATTACGAACTGTGTATGTTCATCTACGATACCTTCCATAACATGATTGATAAGGTCAAGACCTTTCTGATCTGTTAAACGAGAAACAAGACCAATCATGAATTTTTTCTTGTCAACAGCAAGTCCTAAATCCTGCTGTAATCTTTCTTTGTTTAATGCTTTTTTCTTACGCC
>CAYMTP010000009.1:0-33307 GCA_964393435.1 uncultured Lachnobacterium sp.
CACGGAATCCTTTTCTCTTGGATTCAAAGTCATCTCTTGCAGTCATAAAGATAATTGGAATCTCTTTGTTCACATCTCTTACATTTTCTGCAAACTCAAAGCCGTCTGTGCCTGGCATCATGATATCCGAAATAATAAGGTCAAATACAGTTTCATACATCATGTCATAAGCCTCTTCTGGCTCCATTGCACCTTTCGCTTCAAATCCATTCTGATTCAGGTATGCACATACGGTGCGGTTTAAATCTTTATCATCTTCTACAACTAAAATATTGAACATAACCTTCTCCTTTTCTATAAAAATCTATACTTATTTCATTTTGTCACTTATTCTACCATGGTAGTGTTAAAGTTTTGTTAAATAGCTTTACTTTTTTATAGCATTCATAGCAATACTGCATTTCTTCAGGAGAAATTGTTTCATGGGAATAATAATTTTTCTTCACGATTTCCATGTATCGCTTCCATTGTTCCTCGCTTACACCAGTGAATTCATTTATCAAAACATCCTGGTACTCTGCATCCGTCCATTTCCTTACGAACCAAACTTTGCCTTTTGAAATGCGAAGCATATAATACAGACGGCGGTTGATACGCTTCACCGCCCTTCTCGTTTGATTATTCTCCACTTCATGGTCTAAAACGCTCTCGAAACGTTTATGAAAACGCTTGATGCTCAAACGTACCAATAATCCTGTCAAAATAACAAGAACAATACCAGTCAGCACCTTCGCACCTTGCAAAAGTATCTCTATCACATTTGTATCATCCGAATCTTTTCTTTCCTCGTCCTCTGGCTCTTTTCTACTTGCCTCACTTTCCGTGGTTACATCGGTATCTTCAGACTCTGATTCTTCTGACTCCACCTCTGTAGCATCTGAACTCTGTTCACTTTCTTCTATTTCCGATTCTCTTTCCTGATCAACAATGTCCTGTCTATGAGCATTCGAGTCGCTCTCCCATTGCTGTATTTCCTCATCTGTTGGAAGACTATCTAGACTACTGCCTGGAGTTACCTCCACAGGTACCCATCCAATATTATCCAAATAGATTTCTACCCATGCATGAGCCATAAAGTCTCCAACCTCAGCCCTATAACTACTCGTCTCCTCATCATATCCAAAAGCGGAAGGTACCACTGCATATCCAGATACATAACGGGCTGGCACGCCTATTTCACGAAGCAATATTGTTGCAGCACTGGCAAAATGCATACAATAGCCTTCATGGCTTTGGGTTAATGCATATTCAATCGGATCTGCTCCCGCTGGAAGATTGTCCAGTTTCAGGCTATAGGACATCTGCTCTTCCAAATAGTCAGCAACTGCAGTTGCATACACTATACGAGTATAATTATCGCTATCCATGTCTATAGCCGCGACTCTATTCACATATGAAAGTAAATAACCTCTAAACTTTAAACCTGCTTCTGAAATAAATTCGGCATCCTCTGGTATCTGCAAATAAGCATCTGCCAAATCATTCACCCATTTTAGTTCTTCCAGCTGCTCTGTCAAATCAATCGGAATATAGTAATGACTATAATATGAGAAGTGCTCATATCCAAATGTCCCTATCGCTATACTATCATTGACCCCTCGCCAAACCAACGTTGTTGATTGCGTATTTAGACCTTTAACTACAATCGATTGGTCCCAAAGAGATTTTTTTAATAGATAATCTCCCAAAAAGGTATAGGACTGGTCCATGGAAGTATAGTCTGAAACATACGGCACGTATGCCACATCTCCCGTGGTGCCTACATAGGAAATTTTATATTCTACCAGCTCATCAAATGAATGGCTCTGACCGCCATCTGCTTCATACATTCTCTCATACGGCATCTGAAAAATCTGTTCTGCCACCTCATCTGGAGATTTTCCAGCCTGCTGACAAGCCGATTGGAATGCAGAATCATCGTAGGTCCAGTTCCCATTCTCATAGTTTGTTCCATAAAATCCTTTCAGATATACCGTGGAAACTGGGGCTTTGTCTGTCTCTACCTCCAGCACAATTTTGCCTGTGTACTGTGGCGTATCATTATTCAATGTCTCCCAATTAAAGTGCAAATCAATTTCTAGCATCTTAAATGGGTTAATGGATTCCAAGCTTAAATTATTCTGCCAACGCAGAACTGCCTGTTTCGTTTCCTTCGCAACAAGACTCTGAATGTCTTCTGCGAACCAAACCTCCGACAAAAGCACGCTTAAGCCTACGCAAGCCATGACCAAAGCTTTCTTCAGCACAGAAGCACCACCCATAATAGAAAGCAGTACTGCTGCGAAAAATATACACAATAAACCATTTCCCTGTGCTGATAAACCTACTGTCAGCTCCAATACAAGTGCCAGCAAAGGGAACATCACCAATAGAACCCTCTTTTTCCATCCATATGCCAGCAACCACACTAACCACCAAAGCAGCATAGAAATTGCAGTAAACGCCACTACAGCATATTCTTTTTGACCCATTGGCTCGAAATAAAATCTGGTCTTATAATAATTATTTATAAAAGGCAGATAAATCGCTGCAAGATGCCAAAATCCATCTACGATTTTCTGGAAATTCACTACAACATAGACTACAGGTACTGCAATTCCTGCCAGACGGCATGGAATTACCAACTTCTTCAAATACTGCTTTGGCCAATCATAGCCCAACCAAAGAACCACTACAAATAGGCTGATCACCCACCAGTCCATGCCTATTAGCTCATAATCCATTTCTCCAACGTAACTAATAGAAGGATTCTTATTTATCTTACTTGCCAGCACTTTTATCTGCAAAAACTCAGGAAAATGCTCCCCTATTATGGAAACGAAAGAATACCACAATAAGCCTATGACTCCCCATAGGCTCACTGTATCTAAGATATTCTGTTTCAGTTCCTGCTTCCCCTCTTTGTTATAAAAGAAGCTCCAGTTTTTCACATTCATCTTCTATCTTCTTTTCATCCAATTTGGTTAAAAACTTACCGTTTTTGTACAGTTCCAGTTTTTCATTTATCGTAATATCATGCAGATACCATTCACTTTTGTAATCCTTACGATATTCGTCTCGAATGTTCTTCTCTCTCGGAAAAGCCTCTCGCAAATAACAGTCCAAAAAGAGATAAAAACTCTCTTCGTCATCTACCCGGATACGACGGATTCCCTCTTTTTCTGCACTATACCAAGCAGCAAAATGTGGACATTTTTGATCCATCAAGGAATAAGAAAGGCTTGCCGCCAATTCAAAATAGACTCCTGCATCCATTTCCTGTTTCACAAATGTCTGGGTCTTCCAAGGACGTAGTTCCAGTAGCAAAACAACAGCACATGCCTTTGGCAGACTACTCTCCTTTACCATCAGCTCATCCATTTTGGCACTCAGTTTCCAGTGTATACTCTGCAGCTTGTCCTTTTCCCGATATGTTCGGATTTCAAAGGTTTCACCAGAATCATATCCTGGACGAAACTCATCGTACACGTCCGCATCCCCTAGGAAATTGTGAACAGCCTCCGTAATCTGAACATTCACAGCATGCACCTCAGGCATAATCAACACGGAACAAAAATCCTTGCACTTTCGCTTCAAGCATATGATTCCGAACACACTATATATTTTCATATGTGTCACAAAAATGTCATGGCAGCCTGCTCCCATAAGCTGAAGCTTTACCTGATGCTTACATTCTCCCCTAGAAACATCCGATATGGTAATCCACTGCACCTTTCCGTTCTTATGAAACACATTTTTATTTTCAACACGTACTTCTACTTTTCCTGCCGGCAAAATACCTTTATTTCGAATTTTTAGGATTACATTGACTGGTCGCCCCTGTTCTGTCATAGAAATTGGTACTTCCATATGACATTTTAGGGTAAACAGTCGATACACCAGCTCCACAATAGACACCAAAAACAAAAGTCCCAATGCATAACCAATGGTAATCATCACTGGATTCGTATATAAAATTCCAAGATAAAAGCAAAACGCCACTATCAGTAGAACAATTATTATACTAATCACGATATTCTCTCTTCTCCATATAACTTGCTGGCTGTGATACTTCTGACAAAATCTGGTCTAATACAGCCTCTTCTGTCACATGTGTCACTCTCGCCTTCGTATTCAATACAATACGATGCTTCCCGATATCCTGAAATACCTTTAACACATCATCAGGTAGCACATAATTTCTACCTTCTAAGAAAGCCCATGCCTTTGCCATACGTACACAAGCCAAAGTTCCACGAGGGCTGATGCCCAGTTCAATATATGGATTGTCTCTGGTACTCTGCACCAGCTTACAAATGTAAGAATAGACATGGTCATGTACATGCACCTGCTCTACGACATCCTGCATCTGAGACAGACCTTTTGCATCTAAGATTCTTCTTATCTGTTCCATATCATTCTTTACGCTTTTACCCTTTGCGATAGCAATCTCACTATGTAAATCAGGATAGCCCATACTCATACAAATCATAAACCGGTCCAACTGGGATTCTGGCAAAAGCTGCGTGCCTGCACTTCCCTTTGGATTCTGAGTCGCCATAACAACAAATGGTTCTGGCACCTTATGGCTCACGCCGTCAATGGTCACCACGCCTTCTTCCATAACCTCTAACAAGGCTGACTGTGTTTTAGGTGAAGTACGGTTAATTTCATCCGCCAGAAAAAGGTTACACATAATAGGTCCCTGTCGATATTCAAATCTTCCCGTTTCCTTTTGATACATAGAAAATCCCAAAATATCTGCTGGCATAACATCTGGAGTAAACTGTACACGCTGATTCATTAATCCCATAGCACGAGAAAAAGCCACTGCTAGAGTGGTCTTTCCTACACCAGGTACGTCTTCAATCAAAATGTGTCCGCCTGCCAAAATTGCCGCAAATACCTTTTGAATACGGTCATCCTTACCTTTTACTATCTTTTTCACTTCATCCATTACTAAATTCGCACATTCATATGCTGTTGCCATAGTAACTCCCCCAATATTTTCCTACACTTTATTACTCGTCTTTTGGACTCCACCCGTTTTATAAAAAAACTCATATGCCGCAGCTTCATAACCCAGTGTATCCACACAGTGACTCATACCATGAGCCGCTCCTTTAATCAGTACCAGCTGCACATGGTCTTCCCCTGCCGACTGACAATCCATACTCATAGAACACGGAACAAAATCATCTGCATCCCCATGTAAAATCAAGGTTGGAATCTTGCTGTCTCGTACTGCTTCCACCGCAGAGGTTTCCTCCACATCGAAACCGCCAATCCAGCTAGCACTAAGTTTTGCCAGCCCATAGGTCAGCATTACAGGAAATCCCATCTGTTTTATCACGCTACACAAAATCGCCTTTGGTGATGAATACGGACAGTCCGCCAAAATACCAATGACGTTCTTCGGCAATCCAATGTTGGATGCCATAAGCACTGTGGCACCACCCATAGATAAACCACTTATATAAATCTTCTGATTTTCTCCAAACCGCTTGGTGAAATACTCCGCCCAGCTGCGAACATCATAGCGTTCCTTTACGCCAAAAGTAATGGTTTTTCCCTGACTTTTCCCATGGGCTCTCTGATCTGCCAACAGCACATTAAAGCCTAACTTTCTAGTGTAAAGGAATATTCCATTGCCGTCACGGATTGCACTACAACGATATCCATGAAAGAACATGATAAGAGGTGCATCATCCTTGAGATGATAATATTTTCCTGACAATATCAGCCCATCATGAGACAACACCTGTACTTCCTCATAAGGAACCGCCAGTACCTCTTCTACACATTTCGTAATGGTGCCATGATATGGATTATATTGTTCCCCATGTGGCAGTGAACTGTCATTACCCATATATCTTTTGTTCGATGAGAAAATCACATCATATAATACAAACAAAAATACTACAAACAGCAGTACCAAACTTACCAAAAACCAAACCACTGTTACTACTACCTCAAATTATAATTTTCTGACTCACAGACTATTTTAACTTCTGCTTTGATGCAAAATATGTAGGAATCAAAGTAAGCACACTCATAATTCCAGCGGCAAAGAATAAAACGTTGGAAGGAGCCATACCTTCGTTGCCATTAATCACAACTGGATTACCAAATGCCTGAATAATAATATTCGCTGTAGAAGGCCCTAAAACCATAGGAATCATAACGTTAAAGATAATCCTTACACCCTCAAACTGTCCAAAATTTCCTTCTGGATAAAGGTTCTTTGTCCATGCAGTTGTAGTCTGCATAATCAGGACGTAACCAATACCTGCCAAAATAATACCTGGAAGTAAAAGCACTACGCTTCCACCAGCCACGCCGATTACAAATAATCCGATGACAGAGAAAACGATGCTGGCAAGAATCATCTTTACATGTTGTCCATTATTAATCGCCTTTGTTGCTGGAATTGTCGCTAAAATAGCAAGTCCCAAACCAACACCCTGTAAAATACCAGCAGTTCCTTCATCATAACCTAGGGTATAAATAAAATAGTTTCCAATATGTGCATAATAGAAATTGAAGCAGATAAAATATACACAGCTAATCAAAAACACACAGAATAATTCTTTATTCTCTTTGACAGTCTTAAAATTAAATACTGAGAACATCTGGTGCCAAAAACCTTTTTCATCACGGTTTGGCTGTAATCCTTCGCCTTCTTTCATAAGTAGGAATCCTACCGTACCGATAATCATTACCGATACACCCATGATGATGAAGAATGCAAAATAATCTAAAATACTGATTAAAATACCACTGACTACAGTTCCTACGATTGTCGCAATAATTGGAAGTGCTGCTAATGCTGCACCAATCTGTCCACGATTCTTTTCATTGGAAATATCTGTGGTCCAGCTGCTAAAAGCAGCGTCATTACCCATACTACCGAAGAAGCTCATAAGTGCATCCATGGCAACAATCATAACTGCTGCTGCAATAAGCTCATTCTTTGGAAGGAATTCCGATACTCCAAACATAATGGTGAAAAGTCCCCAAAGAATATATCCGATGAAGATAAAAGGACGTCTCTTGCCTTTTCTATCACTCATGGTACCCCAGAAGAAAGTACTAAAGGTGGTTACAATAGAAGAAATGGCTGTCATCCAGCTGATAATCCATGCATAAGGTCCAATCTTTGCGTAAATAAAGGTATTAAACCACTGGTTTTCTACATTCCAGCAAAGCTGTCCTGCCAAACCTACTACCCAAATAAGTATCCATTCTCTTCTGCCGATTTTATCAAGCATCTTCTTTTCCATAATTATTTCCCTTCTTCATTTGTTTTATACTTACGCTGCTTTATATACATTCTCCACAAATGCCTTTAACATTTTCAAATAACGCTCTGGATCCGACACAATGCACTCGGCATGGTCTACACCCTCAAAAAGATGCAGTTCCTTGTAACCTTTGTTTGCCTCATACATCTTTTCGCTATGCCAATGTGCCGTAAAGGTATCCTTTGTGCCATGCACGAAACAAATTGGTATTTCGTTCTCTTTTAAGCGGTCAATCGGACGAACCTCTTCAAATCGATATCCAAACATAAACTTGCAATAAGGCGATGCCAAATCCGCAAGCCAGCCTGGAAAATGAAACCCCTCCTGCACTTTCCATCGCAGCACAGGCAAGATTTCACTATATCCACAATCATTTACGATGAAATCAACCTTAGGATTATGGGATAATGACATAACCTGAAGGCCTGCCCCCATTGACTCTCCATGAAGCCCAATATGTATATCCCTTCCATATCTTTCGTAGGTATCCTCAATAACCGCTATCAAATCTCTCGATTCTCTGATTCCGAAGGTAATGGTTGTAGGCTCATTCGCTCCATGTCCACGATTATCGTAAATTACACAGTTATATCCCAGTTTCCTCCACAGGACAGCATATTTGTACATGCCATAGCGCGTACTGGTATATCCATGCGACAAAACCACATAATGCTTGTTCTGTGGATTTCCTGGTACAAATCCTACCCAAAGCTTATGTCCGTCATACGTCGTTACGGTATGTTCCTGTTCAATTTCTATACTTTCTTCCTTCATATACTCCAGGTTCATCAAATAATTCCTTTCGTATTCCAAGGTATGTACACGCGGTCTTACCGCAAAACGTGCCATAATGCACAAAAACAGCGATATTATGATAAATATTACTACGATTATTCCTATCCAAATCTCCATATACTGTCTCTTAATTCCTCTTTCTCTAAATCATGATATATCCAATAAACGCAGCGATAATTGCGACGCAGATTCCAGCAACAACATCACTGATATAATGAACGCCTGACACCACTCGTACCACTGCAAGAAGTACCGATACCCCTAAAAATACGATACCTAACCAGCTCCATGGTGACATCAGCACAAAAGTCATAGCAATCATAGTTGCCGAAAAGACATGACGACTAGGAAAAGAATTCCCTTTTGTATCTTTTTTTATGACCGGTGGCATTTTGAATGCTTCGTATGGTCTAGGACGATTGATTAGTGCTCGTCCAACCGACAAAAGCACAAAACTAATCGCAGGCACAAAGAGAGCCTTCCAAAAACTAAGAAAACTGCTGTATTTTCCAAAGAAGAAAAGATACACCAGAAGCACAGGATATGCCAGATACATCACCCCTGTGCACAGCTTATTCGCAATATGTATCCCCTTAGCCAATTCGGGATTCTCTCGAAATGGCTGGGTCATTTTGATATATGTTTCCTTTTTCATGTGTAATTCCTCATTCGCATTTGCATACGATTTATTTTCTGTATTAAGGATTTGTTTTATTGTTGTTATTACCTAGATTATCAACACCATCACGGATTGCATCACCAGTGTCTTTGATACTATCCATTAAATTACGACCAGCATCCTCTAAATCACTGCCAGTTGTTCCATTATTGTTTGTGTTGTCAGGAGTCACGTCCATATCATTGTCTGTACCATTATTTGTGCCATTATTAGTGTCATTATACATGTTGTTATCATTGACATCTTTGTTGGTCTCATCTTCATAAGGTGCTTCTGTCCCATTATTTCGATTGTCACCACAAGCGGTAAGACTTACAGTTCCTACAAGTAAAAGTGCACACAAAATCAAAAGTTTGTTTTTCTTCATCATACATATCTCCTTTTCTTTTTGAGATTAGTATGATTCCGCACTCCCAAAATTATTCGTACAATAAATTTTCTAATAAATAAATAAAAAATCTACAATTTGCTTCGCCCGACTGTAGTAATGCCATAATATTAGTAAATACATAATCACAAAAATTTTCAGGCTGAAATTCCATATTCCAAATGGAATTGTTTACCCCGTCATCTTCTTTCAAAATCTGCATCAAAAGTGCAATGGTTGCCTCCTTTGGAATCTTTCCTTCCAAATCACGCACCCAGCTTCCATCATAAGGCGACATTTTGGCATACAAATAACTATAATACCACTCCAAAAACTGAGTAAAACTCATACCATGATGATATAATCTTTCCTGGTCGGAAAAGATATTATTCCAGAACACCTCTGCCATAGCAGTAACCAATGCATCCTTATCTGGATAGTAATTGTAAACAGAGCCAACTGCGATTCCGCATGCACTGGCAAGCTTACGAATACTAAGCTTATCTACGCCCTCTTTTTTCGCAATAAGCAATGCTTTTTCTAAAATTAAATCTGTAGATGTAACACGATGATTCATAATTCTCCTCTATAAGTTATCCACTTATCCACATTATTGCCAACAGAAATTGTTGAACATAGTTCATGATATCACTCTACCGACTTTTTTTCAAGATTATCGCCAAAATTACTTCTTCATCTTTGGATCACAAATTAGGGAGGCGATATAAGAAAAAACCAACGCACCTGAAATGCCTACTGCTGAGGCAGTAAAGCCTCCTTTGAAAATACCGATAAATCCTTCCTTATCAATTGCTTCCTTCATTCCATTCCATAGATTATTGCCAAATCCGAGCAATGGCACATTCGCACCAGCTCCTGCCCATTCGGAAAATGGCTGATAAATCCCTATCGCTCCCAATACTGCTCCTAAACAAACCAAGAGCACCATAATTCTTCCTGGAAGCATTTTCGTTTTTTCCATCAAAATCTGTGCTAAAGCACAAATTATTCCACCTACTACAAAAGCCTTTACATAATCCATATATCTTCCTTTCCGTGCAACCATTTGGTTGCTACCAAACAGTTGCCTCAATCAACTGATTCAATCACAACCCCATGAGCAATTCCTGGCACCGTCTGCCCTTCATTAAAACTAACCGTAGATAGCAATGCACCTGTTGGTACGAAGAGTATTTTGCGGATATCCTTCTGCTTTAAAAGTTTTAAATAGTGGCCACTTAAAGTCACTGCTGAACATCCACAGCCTGAGCCACCTGCTCCCGTTCCCTGCGTCTCTCCATCAAATATCTTTACACCACAGTCTTCATGGACAGCGGATATGTCATAGCCTTTTTCCTTTAAAAGGTCTATTAAAATTTCCGAACCAACCGTACCTAAATCTCCAGTAATGATATGGTCATAATCCTCTGGCTTACTGGAAAAATCCTGCAAATGTCGATAGATCAAATCGCAGGCAGCTGGTGCCATAGCAGCTCCCATGTTCATAGAATCTTTGATTCCAAAATCCACAATTTTACCAGTGGTAACACCTGTAATCTTGGCAAGGGGCTTTCTCTGCCACTCCTTTGCCTTCTCTTCCGTTGCCAGCAAAAACGCCCCGCTGCCAGTCACCGTCCATGTGGCAGACTTTGGTCTTTGGTTAGCATATTCCAAAGGAAAACGAAACTGCTTTTCCGCACTGGCAAAATGGCTGGAAGTAACCGCTGCTACACAGTCTGCATAGCCTGCTGCTACATTCATGGCCGCCAGAGATAAGGATTCTCCACAGGTAGAGCAGGCTCCATACAACCCAAACAGTGGAATTTCAAATTCCTTCAGTCCAAAGGAGGAAGCTATCGTCTGCCCTAGCAAATCTCCTGCAAATAAATATCGAACATCCTTTGATTTTCGATTGATTTTCCCCAGCGTTAAGGATAATGCCTCCTTTTGCAAGGCACTTTCTGCGGCTTCCCAGTTTTCCTCACCAAACTTGTCATCCATTCCAATCACATCAAAGCAATCCTTTAATGGACCTTCTCCTTCTTTTTTGCCCACTACCGAGGCTGTGCTAATAATAAAAGGAGTCTTTGAAAAACAAAGACTCCCACTTCCTAACATTTGGTTCATGCTATCTCTCCTTTTCAATATAGAGATAGTATGTTTCCTATTTTCTATTTATATCCATATAGATTATTTACCTGGATAAACCACTACAGAATCTACATCATAGCCTTCTAAAACCTTGCGTCCTTCTAATCCTGCTAACTCCATTAAGAAGAGAACCTTAACCACTTCTCCACCTAATTCTTCTACCAATTCAGCTGCTGCTTTGATGGTTCCACCAGTTGCGATTAAGTCATCGATTAAAACTACCTTCTGTCCTGGCTGGATGGCATCCTTGTGAATTTCGATCGTTGCTGTGCCATATTCTAAATCATAGGTTTTAGAAACCGTTTCACATGGAAGTTTGCCAGCTTTACGAACGAGAATAAATGGTTTTTTCAATAAATACGCTAAAGGCATACCAAAAATGAAACCTCTGGATTCTGTTCCAGCGATTACATCACATTCTACATTCTCTAATCTTTTCTTTAATTCATCGATTGCAAGCTGTAATCCATCTGCATCCTGCAAAACACTGGTTACATCTCTAAAGATAATTCCTTCTTCTGGAAAATCTGGAATACTTCTTACATAATCTTCTACTTTTTTCATAGTTACATCCTCCTGTCATCTATAATATGCCTTAATTTCCTCTTTTTTTCAATATATTTTTATTTCACCTTGATATAATCACTATCCGATAGACACACTACATCCTTTACAACCAACGTATCATCTGCCACTGTAAAACGGATATCATAGCCTGCAAAGCTCATCCCATATACATAATCTGGCTTTTTGTTGTATGCAGCTCTAGGATCTTGTTTTAATACGGCTAAAACTCTTTCTCGAAGCTCTTCTGGCAATTTCGCCATTTCCTCCTTTGGAAAAACCACAACGATACCATCCTCTTTATGAGCCTCTCCAAAGCTGCCCTTTGCCTCTGGATGAGAATCCGTATAAGGCAGATATGGTTTGATATCATAAATGGGAGTTCCATCCAGCAAATCTGCACCTGACACCACCAGAACTGGCCCTCTGACTTGATCCTCATAAATCTCTTCCAGCTTAACGGAAGATAGTCCAATGGAATTTGGACGATAAGGTGCTCTTGTGGCAAATACACCTTTTCGCTCTTTCCCTCCTAATCGAGGTGGAGTTACAGTTAAAGCATAGTTATCTCGTTTCGCTTTACTAAACTCCCAAAGTAGCCAGATGTACGAAAACTCCTCCAAGCCTCTTACTGCATCCATACTGCGAAACTCTGGTTCAAAAACAATTTCCCCACGCAAAGAGGATACCAAGCCACTCTGTCTTGGTATCCCAAATTTATCTTGAAACTCTGTATGAATTTTGGCTACGACTACAAGTCTATTTTCGCTTGCACTCATCTGACTACTTTTCCTCGTTTTCTTCATCTACGAAAATATTTTCGCTGACTTCTTTATTATCTGAACATAGTTCATTATCCAAAATATTCTCTACTTCTGCAATTGGAGCAAGATTACGTTTCGCAATATCTTCGCGAAGCAAGCGGTATACTGCTGCAAAAAGCGGAACGGCCAAGAGCATGCCACCTACGCCCAAAACACCACCACCGATGGTAACCGCTGTTAATACCCAGATACCTGGAAGTCCGATGGACTGTCCTACAACTCTTGGGTAAATCAGATTGCCTTCTAACTGCTGAAGCACTACGATAAATACCAAAAACTGAATCGCCTGAAGTGGTGACACAGTAAGAATCATAATTGCACCAACTGCCGCACCGATATAAGCCCCTGCCACTGGAATCAATGCAGTAAATCCAATAAATACACCAATCATAACTGCATATGGGAATTGGAAAATCCACATTCCGATAATACATAGTGTACCTAAAACCACCGCTTCAATACACTGGCCCACGATAAAGCTATGGAAGCTATCGTCTAATACCTCTACCACATAAAATACTCTATCCGAAATTGTGGATAAGTAGGTAGAAATCACTTTTTTGCAACGTCTGCCTAAGCCTTCTTTGTCCAATAATACATAAAGTGAAAAGATAAGCCCAATCACTACATTTACGACTACAGAAGCAACGGATGTAACTGCATTCATGATGGAGCCTACCGCTCCGCCTACACCACCTATGATTGTTTTGATGAGCTGCTCTACCTGACTGGAAATATTGGAGAAATCAAAGCCATTCTGAAGTTCTGGGAACATTGACAAAATCTGTTCCTCTCCCACCATATCTACTAAGGTCTGCAAAGCACCTGGAATCAAACGAATGAAGGATGCGATACAGTTTATCAGCTCTGGAAGTACCAGATTGATAATCAAAGCAACGATTCCAAATAAACTTAGGAAAGCCAGAATAAGGCAAACAACTCGTTTGATTTTCAACGCGATTTCTACTTTGAACAGCTTATCATACCATCTCTCATAGAAGCCCATGAGAATATTGATGACATAAGCCATCACACATCCGATAATAAGTGGCATTGCTGCACTTACAGCAACAGAAATCAGACCTTCCAGTTTTTCCCAATAACGGATTACCAAAAACACCAATACCAAGGCACCCGCAATCCCTAACATTTTTTTTAATTCTTGTTTCATTTCTTTCATAAATACCTCTTAAAACTACCTTTTTGTCACATCTATTTGATTTACCCCAGTATCTGTAAATCCCACATAAAAAATCTGATGACCTTCCGATTCTCTTAGGAAAAAGGCTCGAATATGTAAATATACCATTTCTCCAGTTGGTCTTTGACCTATATAGTTGCATTGAGTACCAGCAACTGGATTTTCATATGCTAGACGGAACATTTCTTTGAACAAACTTCTATGTTCATCGGTTTCATTAATATGAGTCTTAAAATTATCAAACTCTTCGGATTCTAGCTGCAATACCTTGTAAAACATTTCATTTACACTGGTAACATCTACAATTCCATCGTGATAATCCACAAATGCAACTGCACCTAAAATATTATTAATCATGGTGTCAGAATAAAGACTATCATCCATAAGTTCACGAACATGAACCTGCTCTACCTTCTTCATCTGAAGGTCGCCATAATCCACCTCATTATTCTCCAAGAGTTCTTCAAATTCTTCCAATGGCATAGGCTTATAGTAATAAAATCCTTGTACATATCGACAACCCATACTCGTCAGACTATTAATCTGTCTTTCTGTCTCTGCACCCTCAACGATAATCGGAATACGCAGGATACGTGTCATGTTAATCACCGATTCCATGATACTTTCGCCTTTTCGGGCGTTGGTCTCATTCATATCCAAAAACTGCATATCAATCTTGAGTGCATCTACATATACATTTTTCAACATGTTAAGAGAAGAATATCCGCTTCCAAAATCGTCTAAATATATTGCAAAACCATTACTTCTCAAATCTTCAGCGATTTTACCGATTTTGGTATTGTCCTCTGCGTAAGTACTTTCTGTAATCTCTATTTTGATGCAGGAACGTGGAATATTATACTTTTCTGTTAAATCCTTAAAGCATTTGACCAAATCAATGGCATATGCATCTACTCTGGAGACATTTACTGATACTGGTAAAAGCGGCAAATTTCTATCTAAACGACTTCTCTGCCATGCACATACCTCTTCCCAAATGTATATATCCAAATTGGTGATAAATCCATTTTTCTCTAAAACAGGAATAAATACCCCTGGTGAAATCATACCCTTTTCTTTGCTCTTCCACCGCACAAGGGTTTCTGCCCCAGTAATTTTTCCCGTTGATACATGAACCTGTGGCTGCATATAAAGCACAAATTCTCTTTCCTCGATTCCCTTTTGTACCTCTGTTAAAATCGACATTTCTCTGCCAATTTCCTGCATCATGGATTTATCATAAATACCATATCTCTTACTGTAATTTCCTTTTATGGTATTCAACGCCATTACCGCACGGTCATACATGGTGGAGGCAGATGCCTGCTCTCCCTCTTCTAGAAAATAGAATCCTAAATTTGGCAAAAATCCATTTCTTCTAGGATCTGTACCGATAAAATCATCAATTTCTTTTATCATGTGGTCGATAAACTCTGGGCTATGCTTGATAAAAATAGCGAAATTATCTCCACCCATATATCCAGAAAACCCTTTCAATATGGTCGTTACACCATTCAAACGAGTTGCAACATCCATGAGATATTTATCGCCGCTCTCCCAGCCATACCAATCGTTGTATAGCTTAAAGTGTTCCAAATCCACGGCTATCATTGCCCAATTGTCTGTAGAATTTTCTTTTACAAACGTATCGACTTCATTAAAGAAAACCTTAGCTCGAAGTAAACCTGTCAATCGATCAATTCTTCTGGTCTTTTCAACTTCCTGAAGAATCATTTCGTCCATCTTCTTTTCTTCATCAATATCTGTAATATAACAAAGAACAATGGCATGCTCCTTGGCATCTTTCAAACGTAAATCCTGACGCACCCATCCCCAGGCACCGTCCAATTTTTTCTGACGGAATTCTTCTGAAATCACCTTGTTCGGAGATTGCAGAATACGCTCTATCATATCGGACTCGTTCCAAAATTCGATGTATCGTTGTCCATCTTCTGGATGAATAGAATCTCGCAAAATCTGCAATACAACCTGCTTGGTCACATTGCTAATCTCTGGAATACTATATTTTTCCTTTTTATTTTTTTGTATTGTACTAGTCCCACTATCTAGATTAATCTCAATAATCTTATCTGCTACTAGTTCCTTTTCCCCTTTGTTCTTCATAAAAAGTCTCTCCTGTTTGAGAAAGAATCCAGTGAAACACACACCTTTCCACCATGTTATATTTTATCTCTTTTTCTCGCACAAGAAAACCCTTTTTTGTAAATTTTCAGAATATTTTAACAATTTTTAACCACAAAACAAAAGCACGTATGCTTTCACATACGTGCCATCCTTGTTTTTCAAGAATTATACTCCTAAGTTAGTTTCAAACTCTTTGATAAGCTGTGCCTGATAAGCTTCGTCAAATTTACCTTCTACAAATTTAGGGAATGCTTCATTCAAAAGTCTTTCCCAGCTGAAGCCTTCTTTTCCAACTAAGATTGGATAATACCATACACCATTCTTAATCGCTGCATCTCTATCTCCAGGTGCATCGCCTACCATAAGCACTTTATCTACATCATACCCCTTGCGAATCATTTCACCAATACAGTATGCCTTAGAACCAGCTTCCTGACAAAGAAGAACTCTACAATCATCTTTCAACTCATGCTTTGTCCATTCTGCTTCTACTGCTTCTCCATTTGCAGAAGAAACTGCTACCAAGTCAGCTGTCTTGCACATTTCATCCATAGTAATCTTTACATTTTCAAATGGCTTGTCATCTGCAGGAAGATTGTTAATCGCTCTATTGGTACGAATGCTCCAAAGCAGAGCCTTTTCTACACATTCACTAGAGCTTTTCTGTGTATATGCCAAAAGTGCAGGGTTTGATAATTCTTTTGCTTCGTTAGTCCATGTAACAAACTCATCTAAACCTTCAAAATGACAGCCTCTCTTTTCCATTTCAACCAATGCCATTGCAAGCCCCTTGAAACGGTTGATACCTCTTGTAATAGAATAAAGGTTGATGTCTAACCATAATTTCATACATTCCTCAAACTTGTCCTCTAAACCATAGGTATAAATCCACTGTGGACCAAAACATTCTCTATGCTTTACTTCCATAGTGTCCATTGCACATCCGTCACTATCAATACATACAATAAATTCACTTTGTTTTACAAAATCAAAATATCCCATACCTATTATCCTTCCTCCATCTAAGCTACAAAACTATGTTGCTCGCATCATATAGATAAATTCTACCATTCTTGTGCCTTTGATTCAACTAAAAGTTTTTATTTTCCTGTATGCAAGTCATTGACTTCTTTTTTTTAAATATTATAATGGTGTTAGAGTTTTACTATAAATATAAAGGAAAAAAGGTTGTATACAATGGCTCAGAAACATACTGCCACATCGGATGGCGTTTATAATCAGTTAAAAGAACAAATCCTTCACTTAGAGCTTCCACCTGGATCCGCTATCAGTGAAATCGAAACAGCAGAAAAATATAACATCAGCCGTACACCTGTCCGCGATGCTTTTAAACGTCTTGAGCGTGAGGGACTCTTGGAAATCCGTCCACATATCGGTACCTTTATTTCCCTTATAGACTTAAATGCGGTTTCTGATATATTATATATCCGTGAGGTATTAGAATATTCGGTATTGTCCGATTTATCACAGATTTATGATAAATCACAGGATTTGCGTATTCAATTGATTTTGCAACATCAGAAGGAATTGTTAGAATCCGAAATGCCGATCGATGAGTTGAGTCGTGCATTCATTCTCAGTGACAATGAATTTCACACTGCACTTTTCGATGCCGCTGGAAAGAAAAACGTAAATAAGTTTTTAAATTCCTACAATTCACAGTATGAACGTTTCCGTACCTTTATCAATTTCAATGGGAAAGAGGATTTACAGAAACTGTATGACTGCCATCTCAAGATTTGGGACTGTATCGTTTCCAAAGATTTGGCAGGCTTAAAGGACTGTATCAACCACCATCTCTATGATGGTGTTAGTGCAAGTAGCGATATCATCAGTAAAACGCCCGAATATTTCACAAAAATACATTCATAATACTTACTAAAAATACAAGAGGCAACAATATGAAAATCGGTTTTGATAATGACAAATATTTAAAAATGCAGTCAGAGCACATTATGGAGCGAATTTCGAAATTCGACAACAAACTCTATCTGGAGTTTGGCGGAAAACTTTTTGATGATTACCATGCAGCACGTGTGCTTCCTGGCTTTGCAGCAGATAGCAAGCTGCAGTTACTTTTACAGCTTTCGGACCAGGCTGAAATCGTTATGGTTGTAAGCGTAGAAGATATTATTAAAAATAAAATCCGTGAAGATCTTGGCATCTCTTACGACGACGATGTAGTACGTCTGATTGACGCCTTTCGTAGAAAAGGACTCTATGTAGGCAGTGTTGTTTTAACTCGATACACCGAACATCATGCAGTATCCCACTTCCAGAAGAGATTGGAATCCCTCGGTGTAAAGGTATATCATCACTTCACCATTCCTGGTTACCCAACCAACGTAAGCTCCATCGTTTGTGATGAAGGATTTGGCAGAAATGATTATATAGAAACCACACGTCCATTGGTAGTCGTTACTGCCCCTGGTCCTGGCAGCGGAAAGATGGCAACCTGCCTTTCACAGCTTTACCACGAACACAAGCGTGGTACCAATGCAGGGTATGCGAAGTTTGAAACCTTCCCAATTTGGAATTTACCATTGGATCATACCGTAAACCTTGCTTATGAAGCTGCTACTGCAGATTTAAATGATATCAATATGATTGACCCATATCATTTAAAGGCTTATGGCATTACTACAGTAAACTACAACCGCGATGTAGAAATCTTCCCAGTACTCAATGCTATTTTCATGAAAATCTATGGTAAAAGCCCTTATGCGTCACCAACAGATATGGGGGTAAATATGGCTGGAAATTGTATCATAGATGACGAAGCCTGCCGTGAAGCCTCCCGTCAGGAAATCATTCGTAGATATTACAAGGCTTTGGTAGGTGTAGCCGACGGCACACGTACCGAAGAAGAATTAAATAAATTAGAATTACTGATGCAGAAAGAGAACCTTTCTGTAACAGACCGTCACGTAGTACCACCAGCAAGAAGCCGTTCCGAAGCTTCTGGTGCTGCCGCTGCTGCTATTGAACTTCATGACGGACGTATCGTAACAGGTAAAGCTGGAGAACTTCTTGGTTCTAGTGCTGCAGTTCTTATGAATGCTATCAAAGACTTAGCTGGTATTCCTCACGAAGAACTGATTCTTTCACCAGAATCCATCGCTCCTATCCAGGCCCTTAAAACCCAGTATCTCGGAAGCAAGAACCCTCGTCTTCATACCGACGAAGTGTTAATCGCCCTTTCAGCAACTGCTGCCAATAATGAGCAGGCTGCACTTGCTTTAGCACAGCTTCCAAAGCTTCGTGGCTGTCAGGTACACTCTACAGTTATGATTCCTGAAGTAGACCATAAAACTTTCAAGAAACTCTATTGTGAGGTTACTTGTGACGCGAAAACAGAGTAATAACGAGTTAGATAAGAATTGAGTTTATCTAAATATAATAAACTTATACAAATGACTTGGAGGACAAACTATGCACGTATTTATCGAAAATATGGATTTGGTTTTAACCTACATCGTTGAAATATGTACCATTCTCTTGGAGTTGTTCGGTATCGCTGTACTGGTATATACCGCTATCAAATGCTTTATTCAGTGGATTAAGAAGGACAACCGTCATCTTCGTCTGAATCTGGCAGAAGGCATCGCCCTTTCTTTGGAATTTAAGATGGGGAGCGAGGTACTCCGTACCGTAGTAGTTCGTGATTGGGAAGAATTGGGCATCCTTGGTGCAGTTATTTTACTGCGAGGACTTTTGACCTTCCTGATTCACTGGGAAATCAAGAATGAAGAAAAAAATATTAACGAGTTAACACAGTAAATTAGGATATCTCGAAAAAGTAAGAAAAGAGGGCTAGCTATATATATGAAATTGGATTGTATGCTGCCCTCTTTTCGTAGTATTTAGAAAAACTAATTTACTGAATTAAATCGTTATTTTTCAAAGAATAGCGTGTTCTAAACTCTCTATACTTTCTCTCAAAACTATCATTGTCTGTATATTTTACAGATTTTAAATATTCGTGAGGTTCATAGGTACCTTTTTCTGCTTCTATGACTGCAACTGCAATGTTTGAACAGTGGTCTGCTACTCTTTCATAGCTGGTTAATAAGTCACTAAATGCAAAGCCCAGTTTAATAGTACAATCTTCTGCCTGAAGTCGTGCTATATGGTTGCTTTTCATCTCATATACCAGCTTATCGATGGTCTGCTCCAATGGCTCTACGAGAACGGCCAATTCCAAATTGTTCGTCTCGAAGGCTTCCGAAGTCAAATCCAAAAGCTCGAAAATAGCTTCGTTCAACAGTTCAATCTCTTTGTTAGCCTCTTCTGAGAAGGATTGCTTCTTTTCATAAAGCTCTTTGGCTACTTCCATTACATTGATAGCATGGTCACCGATTCGTTCAAAGTCATCAATGGTATGCAGAATTCTCGTCACACTCTTCGAATCTCCATCTGAAATACCAATCTTGGTAATCTTCATCATATGAGTGCCCAACTGATCTTCGTATTTATCCAGCTTGCGCTCCATTTTATGTATTTTTTCAGCACCTTCTTCTGTATAATTATTCAGCATAAGTGCCGCTTTTTTGAATGCTTTGCGAGATAAATGACACATTCCCACAACCACTTCTGTAGAGTCCTTAATAGCCAAGGCTGGCATCGCAAAAAGGCGTTCATCCAATACAAAATCTGGCTCTTTCTCTCCTTCTACGTCTGGAATAATCTTGTTCGCAAGCATTTCCAGTTGTTTCGTAAATGGAAGTAAAATCAAGGTAGTAAAAACATTGAATATACTATGCATTACGGCAATCATGAATGGAGTAATTGGCATCTTTAATGCTGCCCAATCAAAAAGATAGCTTGCAATACAAAATGGAATCAAGCAAATGGTCGTTCCGATAATATTGAAGGACAAATGCACCACTGCTACCTTTTTCGCACTACGGTTTACACCAATACTAGATAAAACCGCTGTTACACAGGTACCGATATTCTGTCCCATGATAATTGGAAGTGCCATACCATAGGTAACATCCCCTGTCATGGAAAGTGCCTGCAAAATTGCAACTGATGCTGCAGAACTTTGAATAACACCCGTAAAACCTGCTCCTACCAGCACTGCAAGAATTGGATTTTCAAAAGCGGTAAGCAAGCTTGCAAATTCAGGCATTTCGGATAATGGCTCCATGGCATCTGACATAAAGGTCATACCTGACATGAGTATCGCAAATCCTACCAAGACATTTCCAAGACTTTGGTGCTTTTGCTTTTTACCAGCCATAATCATAATGATACCAACCAATGCAAAAATAGGTGCAAAGTTGGATGGTTTCAAAAGATTTACCCATACAATATCACTATCGATTCCTGCCAAGCTGAGAATCCAGGCTGTAAGGGTGGTACCAATATTGGACCCCATCAACACCCCGATGGTCTGACCAAACTCTAACATACCAGAGTTTACAAGACCAACCAGCATTACCGTAACTGCTGATGATGACTGCACCGCAATGGTCATTACCGCACCAAAAATCAATGCAAAGAATTTGTTTTGGGTAATAATACCTAAATATTTTTCAATCTTTCCGTCAGAGCTTTTTTCCAATCCATCTGACATAACCTTCATTCCGTATAGGAAAAAGGCAAGTCCTCCGACTAATTTAATGACAGAATAAATATCCATCTGTTCATGTTCCTCCTGCTATATATCATAAATCTACTGTAAGAGATCTGTCATACTTTCAATACCGATGAGCAAAGTAGAAGTATTATGAATCATGGCGGATGTGGTCGGCATAACAAGTCCTGCTACCCCAAGTCCAATCAAAGCACCATTGATGCCTACAATTTCACGGTAATTCTTTTGGATACGCTTTACCAAAGCGTTACTAAGTTTTTTCAATGTAACCAGCTGATACAAATCCTCTGCTCCAACTGTGATATCTGCAATTTCACGAGCGATTTCTGCTCCATCGCTAATAGCGATACCAACATCTGCTGCCGAAAGAGCTGGGGAATCGTTGATTCCATCTCCAATCATTACGACTTTTCTACCCAATGCCTTTTGTTCTAAGATATAGTTGGCTTTATCCTCTGGTAAAACTTCCGAGTAGTACTCACGAACACCAAGTGTTTTTGCTACACTGGCAGCTGTTCGCTCACTGTCCCCAGTCATAATAACTATCTTCCCAAATCCTACTTCACGAAGCTGACGGATGACATCTGCCGCTTCTCCGCGGATTGGATCTTCAATACAAATAACACCTACCAGCATCTTTTCCACTGCAAGGAAGAGGTGAGAATGATGGGCTGGAAGACTGTTAAACAGCTCTTCTTTTCCATCTGGAATCTGGCACCCTTCGTCCTCAAATACAAAGTGGCGACTACCTAAAATCGTCGCTTTTCCATCTACCGTCGTGGAAATACCATGTGCTACGATATACTCTGCCTTTGTGTGAAGTTCATTATGCTCTAACTCCTTCTCTATGGCTGCATCGACTACTGCCTTCGCCATAGAATGTGGAAAATGTTCTTCCAAACAAGCGGCAATACGAAGGAGCTCATCTGGTTCTCTTCCATCAAAAGAAACCACATCAACCACTGTTGGAGTAGCCTTCGTAAGTGTACCTGTTTTGTCAAAAACGATGGTATCCGCTTCTGCCATAGCTTCTAAGTATTTTCCACCCTTGACGGTAATGTCATACATACGTGCCTCACGAATAGCAGATAGCACTGCGATAGGCATTGCTAGTTTTAAAGCACAAGAAAAATCAACCAAAAGCACAGACAACATCTTATTCACATTTCTGGTAAGGAAATAAGTCAGTACCGCTCCACCTAGCGTATATGGTACCAACTGGTCTGCCAAATGGGCGGCCTTTCCCTCCATAGCAGATTTCAATTTCTCGGTTTCTTCTATCATAGAAACGATTCGATCATAACGGCCTTTTCCTTCTGCCGCAGTCACATGAATCGTCAATTCTCCTGCTTCTACAACGGTTCCAGCAAACACGCTATCATTATAATCCTTTGCCACTGGGACTGATTCACCCGTAAGCGATGACTGATTCACCATTGCTTCGCCCTCTACTACATAGCCATCAAATGGAATCACATTTCCCATATGTACTACGATGTCATCTCCTTGGCAAATCTCAGATGCAGACACCAAAATCTGCTGTGTTTCGGTCTTTAGCCAAACCTTGCTGACATTTAGGGACATGGTGCGTGCCAAATCATCTACAGATTTCTTATGCGTCCACTCTTCCAATTGCTCGCCTATGCCAAGCAGGAACATAATAGAGCCTGCTGTTTCAAAATCTCTACGAATCATGGACACCGCAATGGCTGTAGCATCCAAAACAGACACCTCCAGCTTACGTTTCCAAAGGGATTTTATTCCCTCCCATATATATCGGATTGAATTCACGCCTATGATTGCATAGCGAAGTGGTGCTGGGAAAAACAGCTTTCCAACATAACGGAGCAATACGTGCAACACCAGTCTCTCATAGTACTTGTCGTTTAAAGCTCTTCCTGAATTCTCAATAAGTCCTGTAGGAAGCTCTACTTTTTCTTTTTCATAGGATTTCAAAAGAACAATTACTGCCTCTCGCTCTCCTGTGTATTCTATTGCCACATCTCCAATACGGTCATAGACCTTAGCAGATGTTACATTTTTCTGAACGTGTAAAAAGTACTCCAAGGTGTCTGCTTCTTCATGTGTCATTTTCTTCGTAGAAACCACATGAATACGCATACGGCCCTTAATTTCGTGTTTAATCGTAAACCTCATAGTTCTGACCCCAATTTATAGAAATTTTCTGTCGAAGAAAAAAAGGCTGTCCCACGACAGCCCCTTTCATAATCCTTATTCTACTACAGCGTTTGCTGCCTCTTCTTCAGCTGCACGTTCTTCATTCAAAGCTTTTGCTTCAGCATAGATATCTTCTGCTTCTGCCTGGATAGTAGTAACTGTTTCCATTACACAATCCTTAGCACGAAGAGCTGCTGCTGTACCTTTTACATATACCTTTTTAGCGTCTTTGCTAGAAAGCGCCTTGATACCAGCTGTACCAAACAAAACACCTACTGCAAAACATCCAACTTCTCTTAATCCTAATCCTAACATTTTTCTTCCCCCTAAACTTTAATTGTACACATTATAACTCTTTATCCCATATTTTTCAATCTTAATTACCAAAAATTGCTTATCGAATCGCTTCTTCCGCCAGTACCGTTACCTGGTTTCCATAAACTTCTAAGAGAGCATTTCTGAAAGAATCCATAACCTCTGCTGTTCCAATCGCAGAAACCACATACTGTTCATCGATTTTCACTATTAACAATTCATCTGGAAAACCATCTAACCAACGATTTTCTAAAATCTGAGTATGCAGTGCTTTTGCAACAGTCTCCATATTCGCCTCATCTGCCACATGATAAGCACCTGCAGTAAAGGTACTCGCCTTCATTAAATGCACTATCGTGGCTGCATCATCCAGCATTGGAATAGCTGACTCTGCCACACAATACATCAATGTCAAATCACTTGTCTTGCTCAAATCGTATTTCGCAGGCTTGTCTATAACCGCAGACTCAAAGTGTCCCCCCATAACTGGAAATTTATCATTATACCTATTTCCGTCGGTGTCTACATCCTCGTACAGGTCCCATACCCTAGTCAAAATGTCATTCGCCTCTGCAATTTCTACCTTCTTTTCTGTTTCGGTTTCCTGCGTGTTTTCACTATTCTCTACTTTTTCTGTATTTCCTGTGTGACTGCTTCCACAGGCGGTACATGTAAGTAACAAAATGCCTGCGAGCAAAAGAGTAATCTTTCGTTTCATCCGTATCTTCCTTGTATATTTATTCTGGCTTAAATTATACCATGTACAACATATTTTTGTCTACCTATGCCTTAGTTTATAAACTTTTAAGAATTATAAAACCCTTGATTTTACTTGGCTTGCGGGCTTTTGTTAGCACTCATGCAAAAAGAGTGCTAACTTTCTATTGACTTTTCAAAATTACAGTAATATCATTTTTTACATGAAAAACAAAAAGGAGTACTACAATTATGGCAAACAAACATGGAAGCCTGTCTATCGACAGCGAAAACCTATTTCCTATTATTAAAAAGTGGTTATATTCAGACCATGATATTTTCTATCGCGAGCTTATCTCAAACGGCTGTGATGCAATTACAAAGCTGAAAAAATTAGACATGATGGGAGAATACTCTCTTCCAGCTGATTACAAGGCAAAAATAGAAGTTATTGTAAGTCCAGAAGACAAAACCATCAAATTTATCGACAATGGTCTTGGTATGACTGCTGACGAAGTAGAAGAATACATCACAAAGATTGCATTCTCTGGTGCAACAGATTTCATTGAAAAATACAAAGACAAATCCAGCGACGACCAGATTATCGGCCACTTTGGCCTTGGCTTCTACTCTGCATTTATGGTAGCAGATGAAGTAACAATTGACACCCTCTCTTATCAGGATGGTGCAACCGCTGTTCACTGGTCTTGTGACGGTGGTACCGAATATGATCTGACAGATAGCGACAAAACTACAATCGGTACAGAAATCACTTTATATTTAAACGAAGATAGTCTCGCATTTGCAAATGAATACCGTGCAAGAGAAGTCATTGAAAAATACTGCTCTTTCATGCCAACTGAAATCCACTTAAGTAAAGCAAATGCAGAAATACAATATGAAACTATCGACAAAGCAGATGTTTTAGATACTGACGAAGTAGTAGAAGAAATTCATGAAGCTGCTAAAACAGAAGAAAAAGAGAATGAAGATGGAACAAAGGAAATCGTAGAAATTTCTCCAGCTAAGGTCAAAGCGAAAATCGTAAAACGTCCTGTTCCACTGAACGATGTTCATCCACTTTGGGCTAAGAATCCTAACGAATGTACAGAGGAAGACTACAAAGCATTTTATCGCAAAGTTTTCTTAGATTACAAAGAACCATTATTCTGGATTCACTTGAATATGGACTATCCTTTTAACTTAAAGGGTATCCTTTACTTCCCTAAGATTAATACCGAGTATGATTCCATCGAAGGAACCATCAAGCTTTACAACAATCAGGTATTTATCGCAGACAACATCAAGGAAGTAATTCCAGAGTTCCTTATGTTATTAAAGGGTGTTATTGACTGTCCAGATTTACCACTGAATGTATCTCGTAGTGCATTACAGAATGACGGATTTGTGAAAAAGATTTCCGAATACATCACTAAAAAAGTTGCAGACAAGCTCATCGGTATGTGCAAAACCGAAAAAGATGCTTATGAAAAATACTGGGATGACATCAGCCCATTTATCAAATTCGGCTGCTTAAAGGATGAAAAATTCTGTGACAAGATGAACGATTATATTCTCTTCAAGGATATCAATGATAAATATCAGACATTGCCAGAGTTACTTGCACCTGTAGTAAAAGAAGAGGTAGAAACTGCCACTGACGAAGACGGCAATGTAGTAGAGGCTGAAGTTGTTACAGATGATGCGGATGTAGATACTTCTGATGATGAAATGAAAGATGAACGTAAAACTGTATATTACGTTACTGACTTAAACCAGCAGGGACAGTACATCACGCTCTTCAAAGAACAGGGCATGAACGCGGTTATCTTAAACCACAACATCGATACCTCTTTCATCTCTCAGCTTGAAATGAGAAACGAAAACTATCGCTTTATGCGTATTGATGCAGATTTAACAGATACTCTAAAAGAAGATTCTACTGAAGATTTAACCGAAGTAACTACTACTCTTTCCGAAGTATTTAAAAATGCATTAAATAACGACAAACTTACTATCAAAGTAGAAAAACTGAAAAACGACGGAATTGCTTCTGTCATCACACTTTCAGAAGAAGGTCGTCGTATGCAGGATATGATGAAGATGTACGCCATGAATGGCATGGGTGGAATGGACATGAGTATGTTCGCTGCCGACCAGACTCTTACCCTTAATGCAAACAATGCATTAGTTCAGTTCATCTTAGAAAACAAAGATAGCGAACACGTACCAATGTTTGCTGAACAGCTTTACGATTTGGCTCTCCTTAGCAACCAGCCACTATCACCAGAGGCTATGGCAAAATTCGTAAAACGCTCAAATGACATCATGTTGTTACTTACAAAATAAAATATTTTTAATAATAAATGTCGCACTAAATAATATTAGTGCGACATAGCTTTATGCCTTTTTCGTTTTCCAAATTTGAAACTGTCTAAATCCCCAGTCTACTGCGATTGCTACCAAAATACCTACTGCGAATCCACCAAGTACGTCGGTTGGGAAATGTACAAACAGGTACATTCTAGAGAAACCGATAAGGGTTGCAAGGATCAGAGCTGGGATACCAATCTTCTTGTTGTTTAAGAAAAGTGCTACCGCTGCAACCATTCCGTTCATGGAGTGTCCAGATGGGAAGGAATGTCCATGTGGGCGGGAAATCAGCATGGTAACTGCTGTATCGATATCACATGGTCTTGGTCTTGCAAACACATTTTTCAGGATCAGATTCCCAATGATATAAGTAAACAACATGGAAAGCAACACCTGAAGTCCCATCTTACGGTGTTTCTTAAAAAACAGACAAATTACACCTATTGCAATCCAAAATAATCCATCATCTCCCAATGTGGTGATAAACACCATTATGGCATCTAATATTGGATTATGTAAATCCTGTAGGGCATAAAGAATCGAAAATTCCCATTCCATAAATCACACCTCCTATTCTGCGAAATATTTTTCGTAAATCTCGAAAAAGCTGTTGGTCTTAATATCCCCTGAGGTATCTACCTTGATTTCCTCCCAAACCTTTTCGTTAAGTTCAAACTGAGAAGTTTCCACAAATTCGATAAATTTGTCATCAAACTGCTCTTTTCTTCTTTTGACAATGATATTTTCTTTGTTAGCTTCTGTCAGTTCTTCATCATATTTATTCAAGCATTTGATGAAATAATAGCCGTTGTCTGTAGTAATCATGCTAGATACTTCATTGTTATCTAAAAGAAATGCCACATCATCTACAGCTTCTGCATACTCGCCACGTGCCAGATTTTTCTCTATTACAGATGCCTCATTATAGGTACTGGCAAGATTCTCGAACTTGGATCCATCTGCAAGCTTCTGCTGTACCAGCAGTGCCGTTTCTTCACTCTTCACATAAATCTGTTGAATACGAATCACACGAGCTTCATCATCGCTTACCTCTTCGTTAATTCCCTGGGTCAAGGTATTATAAAGCTTTTGTGCGATAGCATATTTTTCATAAAAACTCTTCAGCTTCTTTTTGTCCAAGCCAATGTAAGAACGCTCTTCTCGACTCAATGACTCATAATATTCTTCGGTTGCTTTGGCTACTTTTTCCAACTCTTCTTCGGTCAGTGTAAGTTCCTGTTTCTCAGCTAACTGCTCCATACACATGATATTTGCCAGTTCTGACAAAGTTACGTCCTTTACATAATCCTCTAATGTACTACCTTCTTCCATTTGGCTAAAATCATATTCCCATAGATTTATTCCATATGTGTAACCATAGATATTCTGGTAGTTACAAAGATAGAGACGTGCTTCCTCTTTCGTACACTTATCACCATTGATGGAAAATACATGATTTCGCCCTACAGAGTTCATATTGAGAACAATTTCTGTATTTCCGATTGTACACCCTGTTAAAGTAGTGGATAATAACGCCACAGCAAGACATAACGTTACTAATTTTCTTTTCATTTTTTATCCTTCTACAATCAAAAATCTTCCACTTGGAAGTTCAAACACTTCGCTGGCCTCTAAAATCTCATCGTCAGACATACCCGCAATATCTGTTCCTGCTTCCTCAAAATATTCTTTTACTTCTCTGAAATTTTTGCATACAACAGCCATGCAGTCATCTAAAAACTCTTCTGCTTCTTCTGGTGTCTCTGCTACATTCTCTGGAAAAAGCTGTCCCTGATTTTCAAGAAATACCTCTAAAACTTCATCATCGTAATTATACATAGAAATCCCTCCTAATATAATTGTGTTATGGCTAGTTTACCATAAATAAATATCAATGCCAATCTTTTTTAACTCCTGGTAGATTCTCGTAATAGGAAGCCCCACTACATTATTATAATCTCCGTCGATTTTCTCAATATAAATCGCACATTTTCCTTGAATTGCGTAGCTACCTGCTTTGTCCATTGGCTCACCTGTGGCAATGTAGCGATCTATCTCTGTCTCTGACATCTCATGCATTTTTACATCGGTTTTCTCATAAAACACGAGCTCTCCTGCACGACCCGTTTTATCTATTAACACCAATGTTACACCTGTAAATACACTATGGGTATTTCCCGATAACATGGTAAGCATTTGTTTCGCATCCGCTTCGTCCACTGGCTTTCCAAGGATTTTGCCATCGTAAGCCACCACCGTATCTGCTCCGATTACCAAAATATCGGATGGAGTTGTTATATCTTTATGCTCTTCGCCAAAGGATGATACCATTGCGGCTACTTCTTCCGCTTTTTGTTTGGAAAGTTCCATTACCACTTCCTCTGGAATCGTTTTCGTAATGATTTCCTCTCCCTTGGCTGGACAGATTTCAAATTCTAATCCAATCTGCTCTAGAAGTTCTTTTCTTCTAGGTGATTGGGATGCTAATATGATTTGACTCATAAATTTTCTCCTTACTTTTCGCCTGTTTATCTATTTCACATCATTTAATGGAATGATGTGATTAAAATAAAACGAATAAATCAGATTTTCTGTGCTGCTTATTGTGTGCTCTTTTGTAGAAAAGATACGACATAGAGCTTTTGCATACAAATCCAACTGTGTTTCATATCTTTTCACCAACTCTTCTGGTGCCTGCACTCTATCCGTCTTATAGTCTAATAAAACGATTCTATCTTCCTCAATCCAAAAAACGTCGATGATTCCCTGCAAAAGAACTCCATTATAGTCCATCACAAATGGTTTTTCTCTGAATAGGTCACCTCTTTCATCAGCCTCTGCCATCCGAAGTGCTACTTGAGATTGGAAGAACCCTAACAACTTATCTGGATTAATAAGCTCTAACTGTTCATCGCTCAAAAGTTCTGGCACCATACGGTCTAATTCCTTGTGGATGAAATCCATGATTGCTACAGCAGACGTTCTATCTACATCTAAAAACGCCGCAAAATCCATACATTCCATAACACGATGCACGGCGGTTCCACGAAGTGCCCCTCGATTGATACCTGCTGGAGCGATGATTTCAGATGCCATATCATGCTCGTCATAGCCTTCCTCTTCCATGCACTTTTGACGTGCAAACTCTGGTATGTAGGATTCTCTTTCCTCTAACAAGAAATCTGGAACCTCTACCTCTCCTTCCATACGATCATATTTTTCCACCATGGAATCGTGTTTTAACTCTGAAACCGAGTATTTACTCTTCCTATCCTGATCCTGTTTATATGGATATACATAAGCGAATCTTGTTTTATACTGCTCTACAAGTGCATCATCCGCACGTTGGATTTGCTCTAACAATACTTCTTTCGCAATGGTCTTTTCTGCCATACCTTTGGCAGTTGCTAGCACCAAGTCTGTGGCATTTACAAAAGTAAAACCATACTTGTCCAGATAAGACAATACCGCTGGTGCAATCCAGTCTATATACCCCTTCGCTTTTGCTCTCTGACTAAAACTAAGCGGTACTCCTGGAAGTATATTTCCCATATAGGATTCGTAGAGTTTTTCTTGACTTTTCACAGTGCCTGTCAAAATCAGTTTTTCCTTGGCACGAGTCATTGCTACATATAACACACGCAGTTCTTCACCAAGATTATCACGACGGATACGGTCTGCAATTTCGCTACGAATGAGGCATTTACGCTTCACCCTTGGAAAATTATGCACCTCATCCAAACCTAATCCCATGTCTGGATGAACCGCCATCTTATCTCTGGAATCACTTTCATTAAACTGCTTGGAAATGCCCGACACGAATACTACAGGAAACTCCAAGCCTTTACTTTTATGAATCGTCATGAGACGAACTACATCTTCATTTTCCCTAGTTACATCAGCCTCGCCAAAATCCATCTCATATTTCTGTAACTGGTCAATGTATCTTACGAAGTGGAAGAGCCCCTTATAACTGGTCTTTTCATAGGCAATAGCTTTTTCTACCAACATATCCAAGTTCGCTTTACGCTGACTTCCTGCTGGCAATGCCTTCACATAATCGCCATACCCTGTTTCATCCAATACCATGTCAATAAGCTGATGAATTGGCGTATCTAATACTTTTCCACGAAGCTTTTCATACAACTTCTGAAATCTGTAGAGTTTGCCCTCCGTAGCATCTTCCATCTGTTTCAGAGCTGCCTCCGCAAAGCTGGTCACATTTTCTGTCAGTGATACCTCCGCCAATTCTTCATTATCTAAACCTACAATTGGAGATTTTAGCACGGCCGCCATTGGAATATCCTGATATGGATTGTCCAATATCTTTAAAAAACTGAGCACGGTCTGTACTTCTACCGCAGAAAAATATCCAGTAGAAGTTGAAACATGAGCTGGAATTCCACAGTCCTCTAATACAGAAACAAAATCATTGCCCCAGCCAGTCATACTTCGGAACAATATGACAATGTCACTGTTGCGTAATGGACGAAGTTCCCCTGTGGCTTTATCTGTAATTTGAAGTGTTTCTTTTAATTCCAAAATACGCTGTGCTACCATGCGTGCTTCCAGCTGACGCTTACTAAGACTGTCTAAGTCATCATCTATACCATAGATATTTGCATTTTCTTCATCATACACCCCCTCTATGACAGGCTCAGTCTCGTATAGAAGCACTTCTGCCTTCATGTCCTCTGTATCTTCATAACCAGCACCATAATAAAGTGCTGCTTCCTCATCGTATGCGACATTTCCCAAATCGGTAGCCATGATCTTATAAAACATATCATTCGTGAAATCGAGCACCTCGTTACGACTTCGGAAGTTCTTATGCAGGTCGATACGCTGTTTCTTGCTTTCCTCTAAATCGTAGGTGGCGAATTTCTCCATAAACAATTCTGGACGAGCCAAACGGAAACGATAAATACTCTGTTTAACATCTCCTACCATAAACATATTGTATTCTCCCAGAGATTCACGAGAGATGGCACACATAATCTCTTCCTGTACCTGATTGCTATCCTGATACTCGTCAATCATGATTTCTTCAAACTGTTCCTTGAATTCTAGGGAAGTTGAACGGTGTTCTTTTGTCTCTTCATCCACCAAAATACGTAGTGCTGCATGCTCAATATCGGAAAAGTCCATCAAATGCTTCTCTCTTTTCTTTTCCTCGAGTGCATCCATGTAAATATGTGTCAAACGTATAATTTCTTCTGCAATGCCCCGCATCTTTCCTAACTGCTCGACCAGCTCCTCTAAAGACATAGCAAAGTAACGCTCTGTTAGGTCTTTGATCTCTTTTTTGATAGTATTTCTGCCATTTGCTACGGCTTCCTTTTTCTCCACATTGCCTGTATAACCACGAATCGCCGTAAGACTTCCCATAGAAGCCAATACGTTTTTACAAAATTCACCTAAGCTTTCATAATCCTGTACTTTCTCTAAACCATCAAACCCTTCCTGATCATCTGCAATATTCTGGGCATACTTCTCTAAACCAGGCTCTGCAAGGGCTATTTCACGAAATACTTCCAATCGTTCTGGCATATCAAGCAGAATATTTTTTACATAAACAAAAATCCCCTGCATCAAATCCGTCTCTAACAATTCCTCTTTGGTCGTAACCTTATATGGTTGTATCAAGGATTCTACCCATTCCTTAGGCCAAGGACTGCTGGCAGACTGGGTATAAATTTTGGAAATCATATCTTTGACAGCCTTGTTGCTACGCTTGTCGGAGTAGGCATCTACCAGTTGTAAAAATGAGTCAGTTTCCTTTGCATACTCCTCTTCAAAAACCTCGTTCAGCACATCCATTTCCAAAAGCTTGATTTCCCCTTGGTCTGCAATGCGGAAATTGGGTTCCAAACCGATTTCTTCGAAATGATTACGCACCACGAATAGACAGAAACTATCAATGGTAGTAATCTGTGCATTATGAAGCAGAGTCTGTTGTTTTCTTAAATTTTCATTCTCTGGATTATCTTCTAAAAGCTTTTCAATGGCATTTCCAATACGTTCACGCATTTCTGATGCTGCTGCCTTGGTAAAGGTCACTACTAAAAGTTTGTCGATATCCACAGGATTTTCTTTGTCTGTAATTCTTTTGA
>CAYMTP010000010.1:0-32193 GCA_964393435.1 uncultured Lachnobacterium sp.
GCTGCTTCTGCTTCATCTGCCTGAATCTTAGAGTTTGCTTCACTTGATGTGTAAAGGATAGCTAATGTCTTTGCTTCTGGAAGAATGTCTTTGATAATCTGAATCTGATCAGCGATAACTGGCATATCTAATGTACCAGTTACATTTTTGCCAGGAGCTTCATTGCTATCAACAATACCATTGCTTACTGCATCTGTAACTGCTGTAAATAATACCGGAACATCTGTATCCTGGAATACATTTACGGCAGACTGAGCTGCTGGTGTTGCAATAGCAAGTACCATATCTACACCATTGCTTTCAAACAATTCACAAATCTGCTGTGCATTTGTTACTTCACCAGAAGCATTCTGGAAATCAATTTTGATATTTTCGCCATCTACATATCCAGCTTCTTTTAACCCATCTACAAATCCCTGATATGACTGGTCTAAAGATTCATGCTGTGTAAGCTGACAAACACCAATACTAATCACTTCTGAGTCTGAGCCGCCACCGCAGCCTACCAATGACATCATGGCAAGAACTCCTGCCATGATTAACGCTAATTTCTTTTTCATTTTTCGTTACTCCTTTTATTATAAATTAATCCGTAAAAATGTATAACAACGAATAATTATACATCCAACAATAGACAAAATTTTACTCCTTATACGCCAAAAAGTCAATGTATACAAGAAAAGACTGTCACCACACAGACAGAAACGCCTATTTTGTAACAGTCTCTTTTAATTTATGCATTAGCACGTATCGCCCAACGCATTTTCGTACATTTTGCACGCCCGTTTCTCACACACTCTTCTGCGGAAGGACGGATGACATCTTTACATACATCACTATACAAGCCCATCTTTTCATATTCCTTAAAAGAACGCTTTACCAAACGGTCTTCGCCCGAATGAAATGTCAAAATAGCCACTCTTCCATTTGGTGCAAGCACCTCTGGAAGTTTATCCAAAAATGCATACAATACTTCAAACTCACTATTTACATCAATACGCAGTGCCTGGAAGGATCTCTGACAGGATTTTTTTACCGCTTCTTTTCTTTCCTTTTCTGGAACAACGCGAAGTGCTTCCTCAATTACTTCTTTGAAATGAGTGGTGGTTTCAATAGCCTTACCACGTTTCCTCCAATTCATAACTGTCTTTGCGATTTCCTCTGCATATGGTTCATCTGCATTTTCTACCAGCATCCCTACTAGTTCCTCATAGGAAACTTCCTTTAGTCTATCCGCCGCACTGTCTCCTTTTTCAGGATTCATACGCAAATCTAATGGACCTTCCACCTTATAGGAAAATCCTCTGTCTGGATTGTCAATCTGCATGGATGACACACCAAGGTCCGCTAAAATAAAATCAAACTTCTTGCCTGTATCCTTGGTAACCTGGTCAATGTCTGCAAAGTTTTGCAATCGAATGGTTAAAATCTCTTCGCCAAATCCCTGATTCGCCAATCGTTCCTTCGTTTTTGCCGATTCGATTGGATCTACATCTAATGCATAAATGTGCCCCTCTCCTTGCAAACATTCCAGCATTGCTTTCGTATGTCCACCATAACCCAATGTAGCATCTAAGCCAATCATTCCTGGTTGAATCTGCAAGAAATCCAAGATTTCCTGTACCATAATAGAGATATGCATTCCTGCAGGTGTGCTTCCTTTTTGAATTACCTTTTCGATGGTATCTGCATACTTTTCTGGATTATGTTCTTTATATTTTTCTTTATAACTTCTAGGATGTGTGCCTGAATAACGCACACGTCTTTTGTGAACTTTTTCTTGGTTTTCCATGGATTTCTCCCTTATATCTGCTTCTGCTTACGCCACCAGAATACAGCGGCTGTGCCACCGCCAAGTACAATCACTGCCACCACAAGAGCAACCGCTCCCCAAGGAAACTCCTTCGCATCACCAGAAGTTGCTATGTCATCTAAATCATCTTCTGTCGTTTGTGTTTCTTCTGGAATCAGCGTCTCTGTATCTTCTGTACCTGGTTCAATTTCAGTTTCTGTTTCTTCTGGAATTTGTGTCTCAGTTTCCTGCTCTGTTTCAGGTGCTGGTGTTGACTCAGGCTGTGGTGTTGGTTCTGGTGTTGGCTTTGTTTGTGTCTCTGGCACCGTCTGAATATCAGGAAGTTCTCCTGCTACACAACCTTCCTTTAAGGTTAATCCGTAATAATCCACAATACCTTGTGCATCTTTCAATGCCAATGCTTTCAGTCCATTTTCGGAATTAAGCACTTTCTCTACATCCGAAGGATTTGATAAAAATGCATGCTCTACAATAAGTGCTGGAATATGTACTTTTTTCGCATAACGAAGCACACGATAATAATCCGCAACAGAGCCATCCTCATAATAGTATTCTTCTGGCTGGGTATCAGCAGCAGAGCCTTTTGTCACAATGCCACCATTCTTCAACCCTAACTCTGCAATACGATTAACGATTGCTTGTCCAAGCCCCTGTGAAATCTTTCCAGCTTCTGGTGAAAAATTATTGTTTTGTACAAACGCTAATACCCCGTTCGGACTACTGTTTCCATATGAATTTAAATGCAATGCAACAATTACATCCGCTCCTACACTCTCTGCATAAGCGACTCTGGATTCGTTGCATCGCTTTGAACCTTCACTTACTCCAATTGTATTAGGGAAAGCACAGCTTTCGCCTTCTCTTGTCATATATACCTTAACATTCTGGTACTTATTTAATTCTTCTCTTAAGTACAGACCAATCTTTAAAACTGCCTTTTCCTCTCGAATTCCATATCCGCCTGCACCTGCATGTGTAGAATCATGTCCTGGGTCAAGTACGATAACTAATTCTTCCACATCTCTTTTATTTTCAGAAGCAGTTTCATTTTCTGCAAGTACACTTTCTGCACCTGTAAAAAGCAATACAACTGCCATAATTACTACTAAAACTCTTTTCATTTGCTTTCGTTCCTTTTCTCTTATGTTAAATTACCACACAATTTAAAATTTATTTGCTTTCGAATAGAATCATTGGATTGGCTTTAAACTGAAGCATATTTGCACTTTCAGCACCATTATCTCCGCCTTTTCTTTGCAAAGTAATATTTCCTAATCTTATATTTCCTTTTTCAGTAAACTTTACTGTATAATCGCCTGCATAAATGGATATCGCTTCGTTTACTGCCATCAATTTCCAATTATACTCCTCATCAAATTTTTGGATTACTAAAGTCCATTCTGCAGCAAATCTTCCACGTCCCCGAATCACATCACTAATAATCATAATAAGGTTCTTATGCAAATATTCGTGAAGCATAGCTTTTTCATCCACAGAAAATTCATCCACAAACATTCTTTTTGATTCCCTGCTACCTTCTCTAGGCGGTAATTCACCATCATAAAGCTTTAGTAATTCCTTTACCTTTGGAGGCATATGCCATATTTCTTCGTATTGTGCAACCTTTTTCTTTTCGACCTGATTATATCCTTTACTATTCGACACTAGTTTTACTTGAATATTCTCTACTGTTTCTAAGATTTTATCGTTATTCTTTTTTCTTACGTTTATTTTAATAACCACATTAATATCTGATTTATACCCCTTTTGTCCAATTTTTTCTGCATGGACAGACTCTATCTCATTAAGGTTATACATCATTAATTGTAACCATTGCTTTGCATCTTTATCTTTCTGCCAGTTATTAAACTTATCTACTACTTCTTGCTCATTACGAAATCCACCCTTTGCAATTTCAGAACCTGTCATAACCATTTCATCACGTCCTCGTTTTCTACAATTTTTTCGATAATTGACTGTAACACATCTACTACTACTGAATTTCCAAACTGCCTATATGCCACACTTTCTTTACCATGAATAATAAATGTATCTGGAAAACCTTGTAGGCGTGCACATTCTCTAGGACTCAGTTTTCTTATATACCCATTATCGTAATATAAGCCAGTCTTTGCCCCCACACCTCCGCCATATGCAGATAGTGTTATGGCTTTTCCTTTTGTACTATATATGCGTTCCCCTTGACCACCTTTATTTACAGTTCCAATTCTCAATGGTTTTTTCACATTTCTTTCCTTTATACCATTGAAAACAACATCATTTCGCTTTATTCTATATCGTTCTGTATTATCTTTAACTAAAATATCTTCCACATATTTATGATTTTCTACTGGTTCAGGGAAAGAAAATCCCTTAACTCCTAAATCTTTTCTAAAACACACTACGTATACTCTTTTACGACTCTGTGCGGAACCATAATTAGCAGAATCCAAAACTGCACCATACACATCATATCCTATATCATCTAGTATATTTCTAATAACTTCATATGTTTTTCCACCATCATGCCGGACTAAGTTCTTAACATTCTCTAAAAAAATGATTTTAGGTTTCTTTTCTTTTGCTATTCGCACAACATCAAAGAACAATGTTCCACGACTATCTTCAAATCCTCTTTGATTACCACTAATACTAAATGCCTGACATGGAAATCCTGCACACATAATGTCATGGTCTGGAACATCTTTTTCATTGATTTTTGTTATATCACCAACTGGTTTCAAACCATAGTTTTCTTCATACACCTTTGCTGCTTCTTTATCCCATTCGCATGCATATACAATCTCTGCCCCAAAGCTACTAAAAGCTAAATGGAACCCACCTATCCCTGCAAATAAATCAATTACTTTTATTCCGTTTAAACATGCATTTTCTTGTTTCATAGCCAGCTCCTATTTCGAACATCTGTTCTATTTTAATTTTACAATAACTGGACTATAAAGTAAAGATAGATTTTATTTTTTACTTAACATTGCGATTGTCTCTACATGAACAGTCGCAGGGAACATGTCCACACAACAAATCTTCTTCACATCATAGCCTCTTGCCAGGAAAATTTCTAAGTCTCTCGCAAGAGAGGTTGGTTTGCAGGAAATATAAATCATATTTTCTACGCCATAATTGATAATCTTCTCAATCGCCTTAGGATGAATTCCATCGCGAGGTGGGTCGAGAACGATGTAATCTGGTTTTTCTTCAATGGTGTCGAGCACCTTCAATACATCACCAGCCAAAAACTTACAATTGGAAAGTCCGTTTAATGCTGCATTTTCCTTCGCTGCTTCTACCGCTTCTTCGACAATTTCGACACCTACAACTTCTTTTGCAACAGGTGCTAACATTTGTGCAATGGTTCCCGTACCGCTGTATAAGTCATAAACCGTTTTACCCTTCAATTCATCTACATTATCCGAAAGAATGAATCCTCTGGCAGTTTCGTAAAGCACTTCTGCACCAAGGGAATTGGTCTGGAAGAAGGAAAATGGTGAAATCTTAAACTTTAGTCCTAACAATTCCTCATAGAAATAATCTTGTCCAAAGAGAATCTCTGTACCATCGTTACGAACCACATCTGCTACACTATCATTCTTGGTACGAAGCACACCTTTCAATTCGCCCTTCAACTGCAAATCACAAAGCATATCCTTCCACTCTGTTAGCATAGCCGCTTCTTTGTCTTTATCTTCCATCTGAGTAGTCATAACTAAATCCACTAAGATTTCCTGTGTCTTTGTCGCTTTACGCACTAATAAATGACGAAGAATTCCTTCATGGGTAAGTCTATGGAAAAAGGATACTTCTCTTTCCCCAAAGAAATCTACTGTCGCTTTCAAAATAGCTCGGAAATCTTCATCTACAATCTGACATTCAGTAACAGTCAAAATATCATAAAAGCTGCCACGTTTGTGTTGTCCCAATGCCAGTGGTCCACCTTTATATGCATCACCAAAAGAGAACTCCATCTTATTGCGGTATTCTGCCTGCTTTGGACTTCCCTTGATACCAAGCCACTCATATTCACACTTGTCGCCAATGGCTTCTTCCATCATGCCACGAACCTGAGTTTCCTTGATTTTCATTTGTTCGTCATAAGGAAGACTAAGATAGGTACAACCGCCACATTCTCCAAAATGTGGGCATGCTGGCGCTACTTCTAATGGCGACTTTTCTAAAGTTTCTAAAAGTCTGCCTTCAGCCTTGCCTTTTCTTAATTTATTTACTAAGAAAGAAACCTTCTGTCCTGGAATGGTGTTTTTCACCACAACGCGATCTCCTTCTTCTGTAATTGCAATCCCTTTATTCGGAAATACCACATGGTCGATACGACCTTCTGCGATTTGACCTTTTTTCATGAGCACTCTGCCTTTCTACATTTCATTCTCAATGTGTCACCATGGTATTATAAAGTAAGATGTATCTATTTTCAAGCAAAACAAAAACACCACAAACTTTTGCTTGTGGTATTTTTCCATGTCTATTTAATTAATTCGAAAATGCCCAATAATGTCATCTCGTCCTTCCAAAATATCCTGTTCATATCCAATCTGCGTCGGACTGCCATGATGAATGACAAATGGCGTACCATTCGCATTTCGTCTGTCAGAAACAATTCCTATGTGATTTTTAAACACAACCACATCTCCCCCCTGCCATTCTTCATATTCTGATATATCCGTAGTCAAAGAAATGGCTGTATGCTGAAAATATACATATAAATTTTTTACACGACGAAAATCAATATTAATATCCACTATATCAATGTCATAATCCTCTGGGTGAGCTAGAATATCTTCATTTACCAATATCATCAAATCGTATCCTGCATTTAAAAATCCCTGTGCCACCACATCCGTGCAAACCCCATATCCATCATCTGGATAACCGCCTGCATAATAGGCACTCTTGTACTTTGGATTATTATCGATATAATCTCTCACGCCACATAAGATATCACTCTGATCATCAATGCCATCTCCATCCTTGTCCACCTCACTCTTGTAGGTAGTAATTCCAAAATGGGAATTGTAATAGTATTTGTGCGGTATCACATTCAACTTATACAAAACGCCTACCAGAACTACTAAAAACAAGGTCCCAAAAACAATCACCCGTCTTCTAATCTGGCGTTTTCGTTCTAGTCTTTTTCTTTCCATTTTTCTTCTCATCTCTGGAGGCAATTCATAATTTCTACTCATAAAAATTCTCTTTCTAACGTAAAAATACATGGCAATCACAACCTGTCACCATACATATATCTTAGCAGAAACAAATATAAAATTCTCTAGAGAAAACTTTAAGAATTATGAAGATTTAATGAAGCCTCTATTAGTAGTTCGAATAAAGATATTTAGATGTAAGATAAAATTTTTTCATCACCTAAAACACCTCCTAAACAGATTTATTTAGCCTATCTGCTTAGGAGGTATTATTTTACGGTTATACTTTTTACTTATAAAATGTTAGCCAGCAATCCATCCACCATCTACTGGTATTACTGCACCACTTATATAGGTTGAATCGTCACTTGCCAAGAATAAAGCCATATTAGCAATATCCATTGCTTCACCAGCTTCTGGAGCAGAAGCCATTGTAGGCTGAATTCTTCCATACCCTTCCATATCAGGCATACCCATTGCACTGCCGATTTCTGTTGCAATTCCACCTGGAGCAATTACGTTACAACGAATCTTTTCTTTCATATACATAAATGCTGTATTTTTAGACATTGCATTTAAAGCTGCTTTGGAAGCACCATAAACTGGTCCTGCTGCAGCACGTTGTGCTCCGATAGATGAAACATTGATAATGTTTCCGCCATTTCCCTGTTCTAAGAATACCTGACATGCTTTTCTCATGGAAGCCATTGGTCCATACACATTGATTCCCATAACGTATTCATATTTTTCATCAGAAACCTTTGCCATTGGAGCCATATCATCCATAACTCCGGCATTGTTTACCACTACATCCAATTTTCCGAACTCTTTTACAGCAAGGTCAATCATTGCTTCGTTGTCTTCTCTTTTTGAAACATCACCCGCAAAAGCGATTACTTTACCAGGAGCCTCTTTTAAACTTTCTACTAATGCATCCAATCTCTCTTTTCTTCTTGCTACGGCCACCACGCTAGCGCCTTCCTTTACAAAAAGCTCTACGATTGCTTTTCCCATTCCGGAAGAAGCACCTGTTACGACAATTGACTTATTTTCTAATTTCATTTAGTCCTCCATTTCAATTCACACATTGTTATTTTTTTAACAAAGTTCATTATAAACTTCTTGTTTATGAAATTCAATAGCTAAATCAAAATTTATCAAAATTTAAGAAATTTTAAGCCCTTATTCTGCTATATCAAACAGAATAAGGGCTCTATTTTTTAACGTAAAAATTATTAAGAATCGATGAAACTACTATTCTGCAAAGATTTCATGCTCAATGCTATCATCTAATACGATTTCATCGTCATCAAAGAAATCGTCTTCAAATTCGTCTTCAAATTCATCTTCTAAATCTTCTAAACAATTTGGTGCAAAGAAGCGATAAATTGCATATGCTGCTGCAGCAACCAATACGATAACACCAATCACGATTAAAACAACAACGATTGGATTCATCTTCTTTTCTTCTCTTAGAAGTTTTTTCAATTTCAATTCATCAATTAATTTTCTCATTATATACCCACTCCTTTAACACATTTAATTAATATAGTAATTATACCATAGGATTTCCCTTTTTCCTATAAAAAATTACTTATTTTATAATTTTTATATTTTTTTCAATTTTGCAAAGGAAGCAAACATTTTCTTGGTGCCTGCCTTATCAAAATCAACCGTTACTTCGTAGTCCCTGCCACCTTCGACAACTGCCATAACCTCGCCGTCGCCAAATTTGATATGGCGGACTCTGTCACCTACACCGTAGTCCAAAGTCGCCTTTGCAGTGTTAGTAGATGCAAATGCACGCTGGTTGCTAACCGGTGTGTAAATAGGTGCACGGAATGCCTTTTTCGCTCTTTGGTACGCATTATCCTGTACTGGCTCATCTGCTGCCTTCGGCTCGTAGATTTCTCCACCAAGCAAATGCTTTGGAATCTCTTTCACAAAGCGGGATACTCGGTTAAACTGTGTTTCACCACGAACCATGCGGCTTCTAGCTGCGGTTATAGTAAGACGTTCTTTTGCACGGGTAATACCTACATATGCCAGACGACGCTCCTCCTCCAATTCGTTGGTTGGATCATCACTAGTGATAGACATGTAGCTTGGGAAAAGTCCATCTTCCATCCCTGCCAAATATACATTTGGAAACTCCAGCCCCTTTGCACTATGTAAGGTCATCAGTACCACATAGTCACTGTTTTCATCTAAGCTGTCAATATCCGCAACCAAAGCTACTTCTTCTAAGAAACCGCTTAAGGTAGGATTCTCCTCTCCTTCCTCGTAAGAAGAAATCTTGGAAATCAATTCGTCGATATTTTCAATACGAGCCTGTGCTTCTTCCGTTCCTTCCGCCTCTAATTCCTCTACATAACCTGTCGTTTCGATGATTTCTAATATAAGCTGCGTTAAGCTATAACCATTATCCAGCTTTGCACGCATAGACTGAATGAACAATACAAATGGACGAATCTTCTCCGCTGCTTTGCCAATGCTTGGAATATCTGATGCCATACGAAGTGCAGTATAGAATGGAATCTCATGTTCAAAAGCATAATTGCTCACTTTGCTAATAGAGGTGGCACCAATACCACGTTTGGGCACGTTAATGATACGTTTTACCGCCAAATCATCACGTCCATTATCAATCGTCTTCAAATACGCCAAAATGTCTTTGACTTCTTTTCTGGAATAGAAGTTCACACCGCCCACAATCTTATAAGGAATGTTGGAAACGATAAATCTTTCTTCGAAAAGACGGGACTGGGCATTGGTACGATAGAGAATCGCACAATCCTTATAGGTGTACTCGCCTTTTCTCACCTTAGATGCAATATCTCTCGCCACATAATCTGCTTCTTCGTATCCACTCTCTAACTGTTCAAAATTAATCTTGTCCCCGCTGCCATTGTCGGTCCAAAGAGCCTTATCCTTACGGCCTACATTGTTCGCAATAACACTATTAGCGGCATCTAGGATATTTTGGGTAGAACGATAATTCTGCTCTAACTTAATCACAGTAGCGTCTGGAAAATGCTTCTCGAAATTCAAAATATTATAGATATTGGCTCCACGGAACTTATAAATTGACTGGTCATCATCACCTACCACACATAAATTTTTGTATTTGGAAGCAAGCAGACGTATCAATTCAAACTGAGCTGTATTGGTATCCTGATACTCGTCTACCATAATATATTTAAATCTTTCCTGGTAAGAAGCAAGCACCTCTTTATCTAATTTAAAAAGCTCCACCGTCTTAAACAATAAATCATCAAAATCCAACGCATTGTTCTGCTTCAATTCTCTTTGATACTCAGTATACACCTGTGACTGAATACGTTTCGTGTAATCGCCTGCTGCTCTAGTAGCAAATTCGATTGGGTCCACCAACTCATCCTTTGCAGAAGAAATAACATTCAGGAAAGTCTTTTCTTTATGAATCTTGGTATCAATCTGTAAACGCTTGCAGATTTCCTTCATCAAGGTCTTTTGATCATCAGCATCATAAATCGTAAAATTGGTATCATACCCTAATCGGTCAATGTATCTGCGTAAAATTCTCACACAGGTAGAATGAAAGGTCGCCACCCAGATACTCTCAGAACCATAACCTACCATATCATCAATACGCTCTCTCATTTCCCCTGCTGCTTTATTGGTAAAGGTAATCGCCATAATATTGTAAGGGTTTACTCCACGTTCCTCAATCAAATAAGCTACTCTATGGGTTAGCACACGGGTCTTGCCTGAACCTGCTCCCGCTAAAATCAGTACAGGTCCCTCTGTGGTAAACACTCCTTTTTTCTGCTCATCATTTAATGTATCGTATATTCTCATGTTTCATTTCCTTTTTCTATTTCATTTCCAACATCGTACATATGTTTGCCCTCATTATAACATAGTCTTTTTATTATATCTACACCTTCGCAAAGATTTCTCTCTTTTTTATAAAAAACGTTTTTTCTTGTCATCTAGTTTTAAATACTATATAATACAAATATATTTTTTATTTTTTAAGAGCAAAAAATGCAAGAGGTGATTTAAAATGAGCAACACATCAAATTCAGATATGAAAAAAGCCATCCTAAGTCTACTTGATAAATTAAATGGTATCGATTATATCAGTCCTGAATCCATTCCAAATATCGATTTATACATGGACCAGATTACTAGTTTTATGGATGACCAGTTAGAAATGTCCAAGCGTCACGAGGATGATAAATTGTTGACAAAAACCATGATTAACAATTACACCAAGAACGACCTTCTTCCACCACCTGTGAAGAAAAAATATTCCAAAGAACATGTACTGTGCTTGATTTTCATTTATTATTTGAAAAACATCTTAAGCATTAGTGATATTCATACGATTCTTAATCCAATTATAGACAAATACTTCGGTAACAAAGAAGATTTTAATATGGAGGATATCTACAAGGAAATCTTCGATATGGAAAAAGAAGAATCTACCAAAGTATTGAAGGAATTTACCAAGAAATACCAAATTGCCAAGGGTACCTTTACGGAATATCCTGAAGAGGATCAGGAACTTTTGCAAACCTTTAGTTTTATCTGCTTACTTAGTTTTGATATCTATATGAAAAAACAGATGATTGAAAAAATGATAGATGACGTACTAACTACAGAATATAAATAAAAAAAATGGAAGCTGTATTTACATAAGGCTTCCATTTTTCATTCTATTCTTTCTATATACTTCTATGTTACGCTTCTACTTCTTACTTTCTACGTCCATAGGTTGAATACGTCCTAATACCATGTCAAAACCCTCATTCCCATAATTTAAAGAACGATTCACGCGGCTAATGGTTGCGGTAGAAGCTCCCGTTTCTTTGGCTATATCTAAATAGGTTCGCTCTTCGCGAAGCATTTTCGCTACTTCTACACGTTGTGCAATAGCAGATAATTCTTTAATCGTGCACACATCTTCAAAAAACTTATAGCACTCTTCCTTGTTTTCCAAAGATAGTACTGCATCAAAAAAATGATTTACCGCAGATGAATGTAAGCCCTTTTCCATACACTTCTCCTCTTTCTTTTCTTTGCGTAGATATATTTTAGCACATTAAAGTATTGTAGTAAACAAGTTTCTTGAATTCAATCTTCATTATGATATAATATAAACACGATTTTATTTGATAGGAGAATATTCATGAAGAAAATAAAAACACTTCTCTTTTCGTCTGTACCATTTTTTCTTGCAATAGGGATACAGTTTGTAGCAGTATTTTATCTTTTATTTATCGCATCCATTTTCCTTTTTGGAATTGCACCAGCTATACAAGGAACTAGTTATAGCGATATGGATTTATTTGCTCTCAGCTATGATAATAATTTCAATGCAGTTGCCAGCATTATTTTTTCTGTATCATGCATTGCTACCTTCGCCATCTGGTATTACAAAAGCTGTGGAGGCAATTTCAAAATCAACGTAAAAAAGAGCTTTCATCCTTATGAAATACTTGGAATTGCTCTTCTAGTTCCAGGTGCCCAGTTTATGAGCAGTATCATTACCAGCATGCTTGCTTTAGTATTTCCAAGCTGGCTGGAAGGCTACATGGAGCTTATCGAAAATGCAGGACTTTCAGGAGAAGTCCCATTACTTATGATGCTTTACTCAGTTTGTTTAGCACCAATCAGTGAAGAACTAATATTCCGTGGCGTAACCTATCGCATCGCCCGCAGAGCCTTTCCATTTTGGATTGCCAACATTATACAAGCACTCCTCTTTGGAATCTTCCATATGAATCCACTTCAGGGCTGTTACACCTTCATCCTTGGTCTTTTCATGGGTTACATATGTGAAAAAGGGGGCACCCTCTACCACGCAATATTCTTCCACTTCCTATTTAATCTTTGGGGAACCACTGCATCAGAGTGGCTGTTAGTGGACAACGAAATGGTGCAGGGACTCATAATTATTATCGGCACTGTAGTTGGTTTAACTGCAGGACTTTACTTCTTCAAAAAAGGAAATGCATTAAAAAGACAATAGAAAAACAGGAGCATAATGGAACGCCTTATGTCAATACAGCGACCAGTATACTCCTGTTTTATTTTTATTCCATACCTTCTGTTTTCTTGCCGAACCAGTATGTGAACCAGGTTCCAACCACGAGAAGAACGATACCTACAATAATAGTTACCACATTAATGTTGTTTTGGCCCATCTTGATTACAATTGCAATTGGAGAAGCCACAATAAGCCCTAAAATTCCGCAATATGTGATAGATGGGAATTTGTCGAATAAAAATTCAATGAGCTTTGCTACTGCAAAAATACCAACGATAACACCGATACCGAATGGTACAAGTACTCCTACATAGTACAAAATAAGGTTCCAATCCCATGCTAATACCGCTGAGATAAATCCGCTGATAGAGGACATAATGCCTTCATAGAAACCTAAAATCATAAGTACCAAAGAACCACTAACACCTGGTATAACCATAGTTGCTGCTGCAACCACACCTACGATAAAAATAACAATCATAAATCCAAGACTTAACTCAAAGTTTGCAGATGAAGTCTGTGTATCATTCATAGCTGCCATACCAACTGCTAAAGCAAAGAAAAATACAAAAGCAATAATGTGTGGAGCAGAAATGCTCTTCTTTTCCTTCTGTAAGCTTTCTTTGGTAGGTTTAATAATAGCTGGAACACCACCAAGAATTAAACCAATAAAACAAAAACTGGTTGGGAATGGATACACCTGCAAACACCATGGAATGATGAATGAGAAAATCGCGACCCCCAATAACATACCGATACCGATTGGTAACAATGTAAGGATTGATTTCTTGATATCCTTAAACAAGTTGTTTACTACACCGATGATTTTCTCATAGATACCCATGGAAACCATCATTGTACCACCACTTACGCCTGGAATGATGTTTGCTACACCAACCAATGCACCTTTGATTACATCAATTAAAAATTTCATTTTTTTGTCCTTTCTTTTACTAATTCTAATGTTACATTCTATTTTTAAGATATTTGCCTAAAAACTCAATTAGCACTTTCATCTCTTCTTCTGTGCCGATGGAAATGCGCAGATAATTGCTGATTCGCTCTGGCTTCGCAAAATATCTCACATAGATATCTGCTTCACGGAGTGCCTGATAAAGCTCTGTCGCTGCAACACTTTCATGTGTAGCAAAGATGAAATTGCTCTTGGAATCCCCAAAATTAAAGCCCAACTTATACAGTTCCGACTTAGTCCATTCTCTTGTTGCAATAATTCTGTTACGAGTCATTTCAAAATATTCCTTATCCTGAATCGCTGCCGTTCCAAGCTCGATGGTAATTGCATCCATCGTATAGGAATTAAAAGAATATTTCACATCATTCAAATATTTGATTACTTTCTCATTGCTAATAGCAAATCCAATACGTGAGCCTGCCATGGAACGAGACTTTGAAAATGTCTGAACCACAATTACATTATCATACTTTTCAATAAGAGGTAACGCACTTTCTCCACCAAAATCAATATATGCTTCATCTACAACGACTATCACATCTGGATTATTTTTTATAATCTCCTCTACTGCATCCAATCTTAACAGTTCTCCCGTTGGAGCATTTGGGTTTGGGAAAATAATACCGCCATTTTCTATATCGTAATCTTCTGGACGAATACACAAATTCGCATCCAATGGAACCTTATGATAAGGAATTCGCAGCATATCTGCCCATACATCATAAAAGGAATAGGTAATGTCTGGGAAAAGGATTGGTTCCTTTCCATTGAAGAAGGTCATAAAAATCATCGCCAGTACATCATCAGAACCTACGCCAACGAATACTTCCTCTTTCTTCACTCCATTATAATCCGCAATCGCCTGTACCAGCTTCCCTACCACTGGGTCAGGATATTTGCGTAATCTATCTACCTGAAATACCTCCAACGCCTTCTGCACACCTGGTGCTGGTGGATATGGGTTTTCATTGGTATTTAATTTAATTATTTTTTCCTTCTGTGGCTGCTCACCTGGCACATAAGGAACTACTTTTCGTACGTTGTTTTCCCAATTTTTCATACAACGCCTCCAAAACAAATTTTTCCTATTATAAAAAGACATTCTACCGCAAATACGATAGAATGTCTAGATAATATTGGATAAGATTTGGAAAATTAATATTCTTTTTATGCAAGTTTCTGTGGTCCATCTCCGATTTCTACCACATAGAAATCGGCAGCATAACCAATTTTCGTTTCGTACGCTTTACCAACCTGTTCAATAAAGGTATCTACCGCTTCGTCTTTCACGACACTTACCGTACATCCACCGAAACCTGCACCTGTCATACGAGAACCGATAACACCTTCTACCTTCCATGCTTCTTCCACCAAAGTATCCAATTCAATACCAGTTACCTCATAATCATCACGAAGTGATACATGAGAAGCATTCATGAGTTCACCAAATAAAGCTACGTCATTTGCCTGCAACGCTTCTACTGCTTTTACAGTTCTCTGGTTTTCGTAAACCGCATGTTTTGCTCTCTGGATGCGAACGTCAGATTTTACATTTTCTTTTACATTTTCAAATTCGTCTTCCGTAAGTTCACCAAGAGATTTGATATCCTTTACAGTCTGAATTTCTGCTAAAGCTGTTTCACATTCTTCTCTTCTTTCGTTGTACTTGGAATCTCCAAGTCCACGTTTTTTGTTACTGCATGAAATTACGATTTTGGCATTTTCCAATTTGATTGGAGCATATTCATATTCTAAGGTAGCTGTATCTAGGAAAATCGCATGTCCTGCTTTTCCCATGGCAATGGCAAACTGATCCATGATACCACAGTTTACACCATTATACTTGTTTTCCGAACACTGACCAATCAGTGCCAAATCCTGATTGGTCACATCAAAGCCAAACATATCTCTTAAGATAAATCCGGTCAACACTTCTACCGATGCAGAAGAAGAAAGACCAGAACCATTTGGAATATTACCGAAAAGCACCAAATCCATACCATATTCTACCGGCATTCCCTTTTCACCAAATGCCCACATAACACCCTTTGGATAATTGGTCCAACCAGCTTCTTTGCAAGGTATCAATTCATCTAATGAGGATTCAATGATTCCTCTCTTTTCGAAATTCATGGAATAAAAGCGAAGCTTTCTATCATTTCTTTTTCTCGCTACCCCATATGTACCAATCGTAAGTGCACATGGAAATACATGTCCGCCATTGTAATCGGTGTGTTCACCAATCATATTTACACGGCCTGGTGCAAAATAAACACCTATTTCTCCCTCATCACCAAATAACTCTTTGAATTTGTCCAATACATTCTGCCAAACCATAGCTAAACTCCTTATTTCTCCAACTCGTCTATAATCTTTTGTGTGACTTCGTCGTCCACACCACTAATATAATACATTTCGTCCTCTGTGACAATCTTGATGAACAAATTATTCTGTGGATTTAGAAAAGCCTCAAACATTCCTTCACGATAAATTTCAAAAGTACCACTAAGAATATTATCCATACCTGTCCCACTTACTTTTGTCATCTCTGGTAAATCTGTGAGTACTGTATACTCTTCAATATCTTCCAAAGGTATTTCATATTCTACGCTCAAATGAGTACATACGATGGTGTCGTCTACCACTTTTGTATCCAAAGGTGTAAATTCCAACATAATCATCCACACACACATAACTGGAATGAAAAGCAATGCAAGCGTAGCAAATAAATAACTTCCTTTTCCAACACCAGTCGCCATATTCATGGCTGTACCTGTGCCCATACGATTTTCCACCATAATATGCTTATCATTTTGGTTATAATACATGAGTCCGTAAATCCAGTGTCTATCGTCATCTGCTGCATCAAACACCGTACGTTTTGGCTCATATGCATCACTTATATTTTTAAGTTTTTTAATCAGCCACATGGTTACTACTATTACAACTACTCCGTAAACTACAGATCCCCAAACAAGTCCCATCATGCCCCAGTCACGCTGCCACACGAAAAGAAGCACCATCCATGTGAAAATGCCATTAATCCATGAGCACGCCAACCAATAATTCTTCCAAGCCTGTTTCTTTGCTCTAGCAAAATTCATATTGGTATCACTGTCTTCACAGATAATTGTAATTTTCTGCTTATCTGTCCACACAGCACATGCATAAAACAGGTAGGTACATAATGCAAAAATCGCTACAATCCACCCAAATGTCCCCAACTCCTCTGTTTCAAACATCACAAACGACAAAGCTACAGGAATCGTACTAAAAATCAGTGTTGGTAAAAAACTAACAAGCTTTACTTTTCTAGGAACAGCTGCTGTCTTTAAATCTGTGTAAGCCACTTCACTGGTCTGGTTCCAACCTCTTTCCTGCTTCAGTTCAAGAATCTGCTTGTTTCCTTTTGCCATCCAAAACATAGGGTAAAAACAAACGACTAACAGCCAAATCATCCATATGGTCATTGCGATAGATACCGATGGTATGAAAAACACTGGTAAAATGCTTACTACCAAAACAATCATAGAGGTTTTTAAATTTTTCTGGTAATCCGCAATTATTTTCTTTACTGCATCATCCTCACGAAGTTCTCTTTTCAAGGTCGCTCCAAAACAATATCCATTCTTGTCATGTGCTTTACGTAACATAAAATATAAAACGAATGAAATTGGATAACAGGTTACTAGAAATATTACATTTAAAACTAAAGTCATAACATATCCTCCCTTTCTTAAAAATACTCCTCACAGATTTTATAAAAATCTTCCTTTGTAATGCCTCTTACTTTTGCCTCAGAAATCACTCTTTGCAGCATTTCTTTCGACTCGGTCGGCAGTTCACTCGAAAATTCTAGTCGTTCTCGTACCTTCGCACCATTTCGTCTGTCCGTATAAATATAGCCCTCCTGCTTTAGCAGCTGATAAGCTTTATTCACCGTCATGGAGTTGATACCCATTTCTTCTGCAAGACCTCTTACCGTAGGCAACTGTTCTCCTGGAGCCAATCTTCCATCGGAAATTCCTAACACAATCTGATTTCGTATCTGTATATAAATTGGAATATCCGAATATTCATTAATTGCAATTATCATACCATGCACCCCTCTTTGTATTATTTATTATAATACAAAGAATACATAAATGCAATAAAAACAATTATGTATAATAAAAGCGTACCATTCTCATCTCGAATTAATTGATCGATTACTTCATGTTTTTTCATTTAACTACCACCTCTCATACAAAAAGGCCATGGATTTCTCCATGACCTATTATGCAATAATTCATTTATTTCGCTTTCTCATCCCAATACTCGCAGTCATCTCGACCAATAACCTCTGAAGTAAATGGTGTGCCATCATTTTTCTTGTAGTGCTCTGTGGCTTTGAAAACACATTTCGCTCCCACATACACGATTGGCACGTTAAAGAATACAATCAGGATATTTCCCAAATCGGAGAACGCCCATAGATTTCCAAGTTCCAAACCTGCGATATTACAAAGAATGCCAAATGTAGCTACGCAAATGGCTACAATACGAACGCCATTGATAAAGTTCTTGCTTTGTTTGATACGGTTTGCTGCGATCTCAGAAAAGCTAATCATACCAAGCAAACAGGTATACGCAAACAAGCAGAAACATAATGTAATGATAAATGTTACTATTGCATTAAATGCAGTTCCTGGTGTTAATGTAGCAATGGACTCGTTGAACTTAGGAAGCTTATCCATAAGTACCCAAGCATCTGCGTTTTCTCCAGTCCAGCAATGAGCCATAACTACTACGAAACCAGAAAGCGTACAGATTACGATGGTATCCAAAAATACACCAATAGAAGCAAGGATACCCTGTTCACATGGATGTTTTGCGTCGGCAGATGCAGCTGACATTGTGATAGTACCCTGACCAGCTTCGTTGGACATAAGTCCTCTCTTAACACCTTGTGCTAAAACAGTACCAAACGCACCACCAAAAAATGCTTCTGGTTTAAAAGCCCCGCCAAAGACAGAACTAAAGAAATATGGAATCTGATCTAAGTTTAATAAGATCAACACTAAAACAGTTGCTATATAAAGCACCGCCATAACTGGTACCATTCGGTCGGTCCATTTACTTACTTTCTTAATACCCCCAAAGGCAATCACTGCCGTAACTGCAATGATGATTCCTCCCACGATATAATAAAATATGGAGTCACTGGCAATCGTTGTTCCTGTTACAATTTCTGCCATAGTTCCAATCGACGAAACCACGTTGAAGCCCTGTGCTGGCAAGCAGCATAGTGCATACAAAATATATAAAACGGATAAGAATACCCCCACCCAAACTTTATTTCCTAGAAGCTTTCTACCATAAAATGGAAGTCCTCCAACGAATTCATCGCCTTTTTTCTCTTTAAATATCTGAGCCAGAACAGCTTCCATATAAGCCACAGCCATTCCAAAGAAAGCTGAAATCCACATCCAGAAAAGTGCACCTGGTCCACCAACCGCAATTGCTCCCGTTACGCCGAGAATATTACCAGGTCCAACTCGCATGGCGGAGCTTAGTAAAAACGCCGCCATAGGCGAAATACCGGTTTCTACACTTCTCTTTTCTGTCATAATACTGATGCCCTTTTTGAAATGGGTCACCTGCATAAATCCCAGCTTGAAGCTAAAGAAGATTCCTGATCCAACTAATAAAATAATGGCAAAAGAGAAATTCCCCAGTATTGGAATATTCGCATACCATTCAAAATTGGTTGGAAAATCCCAAAGAAAATCGGATAACGGTCCTATAAATGAAAATATCCCATTGATGGATTCAAAAATAGCCTGCATTCTATTCCCTTTCTATCCTTTATGTATCAATTCGCACATTCATCCACGCGAGCAGGTCATCAAACACGACCTGTTTATCTGTCTCGTTTAGAATTTCATGTCGATCATTCTCATATAATTTGTAAGTCAAATCAAACATTCCAGCATCCTTATACATGTCATATACTTCTTTTACACCTTTTCCAAGACCACCAACCGGATCCTGCATTCCAGACACGATAAATAGTGGAAGTTTCTTTGGAAGCTTAGCAGCATTCTCTGGATTACAGCTAAAATTAACTGCTTCAAATAATCCTTTATAACCATTCACGGTAAACATATAGGTACATCTAGGTTCGTTATAATAAGCCTTTACGATTTCTACATCCTTGGTAAGCCAGCTATTTTCTGGATTTTCACCTGTCATATCGAAACCTTTATAGTCCGCACCAAAAGCAAGACTCTGAATCAGCTTACTGCGATGCTTAGAACCTCTTAATTTTGCCACTACGGTAGTAAGTTTAAGTGCTAAGTTCGTCATTTTCTCTGGAGTAAATCCCGTTCCCATGATAATAGCACCTCGAAGGTTATCACTATATACCGCCAAATATTTGCGAAGCATAAAGGAACCCATACTATGCCCCATCATAAAATATGGCACACCTGGATTATCCTCCTGTATCAAGGTACGAAGCTTATGCATATCCTCGATTACAACATCGCTTGGAGTACCTTCACAGAAATATCCCCAATCCTCTTGTGCAGCCACAGACTGTCCATGTCCGATATGGTCATGCCCTACTACCATATATCCCTTTGTAGTCAAAAACTCTGCAAAAGGAATATAGCGTTCAATAAACTCTACCATTCCATGTGAAATCTGTAAAATAGCAGTATACTCACCAGAATCTGGTGTCCATTTTACTGCATGCACTGCTGTTTTTCCGTCGTTTGATAAAAAAGTGAAATTACTTGTAACCATAGTCCCCCTCCTATGTGCCTATTTCAACTGCTCCTCTGCTGAATCCAGTAAATGAAGCAAGTCGCTTTCCATTTCTGCTAGTTCCTGTTTCTGATTCTTTATATCTTCTTGTATATCGCTTAACTGAATTTTACTGCGTTCCCCACATTTTGCAATTTCTTCATCCAGATTGCGAGTATTTACTACCTTATCCCTAATTAAAATTAAATCCTCTGAAAAGTCACGCATACTAGACTGTTCCATAAATGTATTCGTTTCTAGACATTTTTTAAAGAGTTTCGCAGTCCCTACATTATTGTCCTTCATCAAGGAAATCAAATGGGCAATGGTCTCTTCTAACTCTGTAATTTTTTCACGAGAAGATGCAAGCTCTTCCTTCATGGCAGTTGCCGCCTTTTCATAGGAAACTGCGGTCTGGCGAATTTCTTCCGCTGCAAGTACAAAGCCCCTGCCGCTTTCGCCCATTCTGCCAGCCTCAATCGCTGCATTAAGTGCAAGCACCCCCATACGCTTTCCATACTCTGCCATATCATCTAACTGCTGTTCATAGGACTGACAATTCTGTTTCATGGTATTGGGTACTTCGCTTAAATATTTCGCAGGCGAGGTAAAATGCTTATTTCCCTCGACCAAAGCCGTGGCTACCTGCACCTGATTCTCTACTTCCATTTTCAGCTGACCATATTCGTCTAGTGCCCGAATTAAATCCTTTGAAAACTCATCAATGCTGTGAATCATCGCAGATTCTTCTTCGATATTCAACATTGCATGGGTCACCAGCTGGTTGGTACTATTCATCACCTGACAAATATCATTGTATACTCTTTTTCTTCCCTCTTCTACCTGCGATACACTTGTTTCAAAAGTAACTCTCTGCTGGTAAATGTGGTCGAAAACATCTCTAATTTGTTCATCTCTTCTATTTTTTTTACTGCCAAACATACATATGCCTCCAATATAGATACCATTTTACAATGGCATTTGCTTTTTCGCAAGTTTTACTGATAATATTGTATCTCAAACTGCAACTCATCCACACCTCGGAAACTATTTATCTTAGGATAATAGACAAATGACATCTCGATATCGTTTTCTTTTCCTTCAAAGGCAGCCTCTACCTGTTCTTTCCCAAACTTTTCCTCTAGATAAGCAGAAAACAAATCAATGTCACCAAAATAAATTCCAGATACAGGCTTCCCTTGTGCTGTAATCAAGGAAAGTTTCAAAACATTTCTGTTTTTTCCCATAATCCACATACGTTTGATGTGGATATTTTTATCTGCAAATACAGGCTTGGTATTGTCCTTGCCAAATGGTGCCAAAATGGCAAATTCACGCACCAAATCCATCGTTACATAATCCATTGGCATTGGCACATCAATTCGGATTTTTTGCTTTTTATCCATTTCACTTAAATGTGAATATTGATTGATTTTCTGGCGAAAAAGCTCCACATTTTCTTCAGGCAGAGAAAGTCCTGCAGCCATCGGATGTCCACCAAACTTGGTAAACAATTCCTGACATTTGCACATTTCTTCATACATCGAATACTCTTCTGTAGAACGTCCCGATCCCTTTACGCCATCCTCACCCTTCGTAAGTACAAAAACCGGCTTATAGTATTTCTCACGAATTCTTCCTGCGATAATTCCAGCGATGCTTTCATGTATCTCTGGCAGATAAATCACTAAGACATCATCCTTCTCGCATTCATTTTCCTCACAAAAACGTATGGCAGCCTCTACACCGTCCTTCGTCATTTCTTTACGCTCTTCGTTCAATACCACCAGCTCATTGGCAATCTGCATTGCACGCACTGGATTGGTTTGGAAAAACAGCTCCAATGCTCGCTTTGCCGTGTCCAATCGTCCGCTGGCATTGATACAAGGCCCCAATACAAAACCAAAATGAAACGCATCAATCTGCCCTGGCTCTAAGCCGCACTGAGCAATCAGAGCCTTCATACCCATATTCTGGGTTTTACGGATTCGCCTGATACCTTCCTTCACTAAAATGCGGTTCTCGCCTGTCAAAGACATAATATCCCCCACGGTAGCGAAGGCAACATTTTCCAAAAGAACCTCCGCTTCCGCAAAGTCTATCCCATAATGTTCGTATAATAGACAAACCACCTTCCATGCCACAGCCGCACCACAGAGCTGCTTGTAAGGATATGCACAATCCTGTTGATGTGGATTGACGATTGCATCCGCCACGCTCTGCTTATATACACGTACTCCAGCTTTCTCTTCAAAAGGAATCTCATGGTGATCCGTTACCAACACGGTCATGCCCAACTTCTTTGCATATGCGATCTCCTCTATGGCTGCAATCCCATTATCACAGGTTAAAATCGTATCTATTCCATCTTCGTGTGCTTTTTCAATCAGCTTTTGATTCAAGCCATAACCATCGTGAATGCGGTCTGGAATCTGAATCGACACATTCGCTTCGCATCGATCCAAAGCAGTTTTCAACACATAGGTCGCCATCACACCATCAATATCATAATCGCCAATGATTCGAATCGCCTTTTTCTCTGCAATCTTCTGCACCAGAATTTGCACCAGACGCTCCCCATCCTTTAAAAGGTGAGGATTATATAAATCCTTTATATCACCGCCAAGGAACTTGCGAATATCCTCTTCCTCTACTACCTCACGATTACGAATAATGCGTGCTGTCACCTGATCTATCTGAAATTTTTCTCCAATGGCTTTGAAATCCGCCTTTTTATTAATTAGTAACCACTGCTGCATGTTTTCTCCTACATTAATTCTGCGATACGAGTTACTGCCACATAAATTGCAGAAATCTCATACCAAGTATTATAATCCACAACCCCTGTCACTGGCAAGCCAAATACGGACTGGAACACCTCTACCGCTTCTCTTGTGGATGGCCCATATACGCCATCTGCCTGGATGGTAGGGATCGCTGGATAGCTTCTGGAAATTCTTGCCAACTGCTGCTGCATTTGTCGTACCTTATCACCAGTCGCACCCAGACCTAGATTGTATCCTGGCCAGGAAGCTGGAATGCCTGAGATACCTTCTGCCACATTGATGTACATATTACTTCCATAGAAATATCTTAAAATCTCAATCGCTGAATACCCCTGGTCTCCTAAATATTTACTACCCCACTGCGTCATCCAGTTCGGACAAGACACTCTATCCCCATCGCAATACTGGGTCAGGATTGGCTGGCTAATACCAGGTCTTGACAAATAATTCTCAAACTGCTCATCTACAATTCTGGATATGCTCTGGTAATAATTTCGCCCTGGAATAAATTTATGGTCGTATGCAGTGGATGAGGTTATGGTAAAATTATAACCTTTTCCCCTGTACCATTCCGTGTACACTCGGTTCAAAGTAAAGGACATAATAGCCAAAACATTTGCTCGAATGGTTGCGTCTGGCCATGTGGCATAGATTTCGCTAGAGGCTACATTTTTGATGTAGTCTCGATATCTCACATAATAATCTCTGGCACCAGCATCACTTGGAGGACCATCATGTACCACTACATATTCTGGTATTACTACACGGCTAAGTACGATTTCTCCTGTGTCTGTTACGGTTTTTACCTCTTCCTCCGGAATCTTTGGTGGATAATCTCCGTACAGGGTATGCGGTCCAATTACAATATTGTTTTCCGCAGGTCTTGGAGCATCATATGTCTCCATCTGAATTGGCTGCTCCGAAAACTGCCCTGACATAACCTCGATTCCAGAAACCTCTATTTCACGAAAACCTTCTGCCTGTACAATTACCGAATATTCTGCGTAGGGCTGTCGATCCTGTGGCTGCATGGAGTACTCTAACGGCGGTGTTCGAAGTGTCACAGGCTCTACTACCCCTGAACTATCGGAAGTCAGTTCCTCAATAACATCCTGAGGACCACCTGTATAAGTAATTGTCACTCTTGCATTGGTAACAGGGGTTCCATTCGCTTCGTTATACAAACGAATGCGAAGCTGTCCCTCATCGATATTATCCTGCATCGCCTTCAAATCTGGCTGTGCACCTCTATCTTTTGCACCTTGTCTGGAAATAAACATAAAACTACCTTATTTGTTCTTTTCCATATTTTATGCCCCACATTTACTTTTGTGAGAAATTGTTATATAATTTAGTAATTATGATATTGTATTACGAAAGGGAAACAACATGCTAAAGAATAAAACAAAGCTCAAAAGCATTATCTCATTTGTATTTATATTTTTCATGATATGCTTTGCGCTTTTTATCACTTACTATGGACAAGAAGTAAGACGTTATAACACTACTATCTTGGCATTTAATTATTCCTACGGATTTATTTCCCGTGGGCTTTTAGGAACTTTGTACCTGGGTTTGAACGAAATATTACCATTTGACATTTTAAACTATGAAAGTGTAGTAAACATAACCTTAATTGCAACAACCGTAATTATGTTTGTGTTCTTTTTACTAGCACTTTGCATTTTGATAAAATCAGAGGAAAAATATCTTACCAATATTCAATATATTATCCTATTTTTCGTTATGTTTTTTGTGCCAATGTTTTATTCTTTCAGAAACATGGGCAGACCTGACGTATATATGATGTTTTTCACATTCATCGGACTCATACTGATTGTATGTAACAAATTTGAATGGCTGCTGATTCCGTTGGCAATTCTAAGTGTTATGGTACATCAAGGATATGTATTTATGTTTTATAATATTTTTATGTACCTTCTTTTTTATAAAGCATTCAATTACACAGAAAAAAAACGAAAAAAATACATAGCAATTTTAGGGATCAGCTTCCTTGCTGTCTCTGTTTTGTTCCTGTATTTTAATTTCTTCAGCCACATTAATGGCGAGGAAATCTACAATGAAATCCTTGAACTAGCCACAAAACTTGGAAAAGAAGGTGAAGTTTTTGACATTCTCATCAACCATGAAATCCTAGGTATTGATCCATGGGAAGAGGAATGGCCTCAGCACATTTACAATTTTATTGAACTTCCACTCTATTGTCTGCTTATGTTGCCATATATTGTTTTAGGTGTCCGTTTATTTAAAAACATCATTTCTGCAGCTGAAACAAAAGCAGAAAAATGGAAATATGCCATGATACCAATCTTTTCACTTACTTGCGTTCCATGCTACATTTTAAAGATTGATTACGGCCGTTGGGTTTTCGCTGGAATTGCATATTATGCACTTGTTCTTTTGGCACTATGTGCCTTAAGGGATAAACTTGTAACAGAAAAACTTCATGAACTGATGGAAGATATCAAGCACCGATACGCTTACGCATCATTGCTTTTATTGTTTGTTGCAACCACTATTCCACTCCACGATATACATATCAACGAAATTATGCGTAATCTTTCCGAGTGGTTAGATTTATATTTCTTACATATTATTACACCAGCATCTTAAGGAGAAATGGCTATGCCTAATACAAATGAAAAGAAAAATCATATGCATTTTTTACCGGCCCTAGCCATTTTTGCTTTGGCCTGCTTTATCCGACACTTTAAATGTACAATGTCCTCCTACAACACAACACTTTTTGCATTATCCTACGACTACGGCTTTATTTCTCGAGGATTTATTGGAAGTGTATTTAATCTGGTTGGTGACATTCTACCATTTGACATACATAACTACCTTGGCGTGTACAATTTCAGTGGACTCTTCACATTGATTTATTATTTAATCCTATTTTGGTTCTATAAAGTTTGCTTAGACCACTGTGCAGAAGAAAACAAAAGGAATATGCAGCATTTAATTGTATTCCTGTCCATGTTTGCATTCACCATGTGGACCACAAGCATCAATTATGGTCGTTTGGACATTTATCTGTTTATCTTTATGTTGATTAGTGTCATTTTAATCATCAAAGAGAAACACGAATGGCTCATCATTCCGTTTGGCATCATTTGCACCTGCATTCATCAGGGCTTTGTATTTACTAACGCAAATACCATACTTGTGTTGCTTTTATATAAGATTTTTTTAGGAGAACCAAAGAAACGGAAAAAATATATTACTATTTTTGTACTTTTCCTACTCTCCATCTCGGTCTTATTCCTTTACTTTGAATTTTTCAGCCATGTAAATGGAGAAGCTATTGTAGATGAGGTAAAAGCTGCTGCCAAGGCATTGTCCGAAAGTGGCAAATCCTATAACAAATCCATTATTAATCACGAAATCTTAGGTTTAGATGTAACAGAAGATGAATTGGAATATCACATTGACAATCAACAGGATTTTCCAGTATTTTGCATACTATTTGCACCATATATCTTCTTTGGTTTCCGTTTCTTCATCAAGCTGGTATTAGACAAAACCGCTTCCTTGGAAAGACGTTTTGTTTATTTAGCATTCCTTTTGGGTGGAGCAACCATGATTCCTCAGTTTCTATTGAAGGTAGATTATGGTAGATATATGTTCAATCTTATCTTCTACTATGTGTCGCTTCTTATCGTAACACTAGCACTACGGGACAAAAAAGTTGCAGTAAATTTGAATACATTAAAAATGGAATTAAGAAAACTTACGCCAATGACATTCATCTGGTTCCTATATCCATTTTTATTAACGCCATTTCGAGCGGTCGCAATTTCCGCTTCCATTCATGACTTTGCAGAAGTTTTGATGGATCCAGAAATAAGTTTCTTTTTACAACCTAAATAATTTGCACACTTTTGTGCATATTTGATATAATAATAAAGATGTAATTCTCAAAAAATAGGGAAAGAAGAGGGGGTTATCATGCATACATTTCAACCATATCCAATTGAGCTATTAGAGATGAATCCATTCACCAAGCTTGGAAAAGAATGGGCATTGGTTACATCCGGCAGCAAAGCGAAATGCAACACCATGACTGTTAGTTGGGGTGGTGTGGGTGTTATCTGGAACAAAAATGTAGTTTACATCTTTATCCGTGATTCCCGCTACACCAAAGAATTTTTAGACAAGGGAGATTTCTTCTCACTCTCCTTCTTTGACGAAACCTATCATCCAGCTTTGGGCTACTGCGGTGCACACTCTGGACGTGACGAAAACAAATTTGAAAAAGCTGGCTTAACCCCAGCCTTCCGTCATAGCATTCCATATCCAGATGAAGCAAACCTCGTACTGCTCTGTCGCAAAATGGCAGCTGTACCGATGGGCGAAGAAACCTTCATTGATAAATCGATTATGAAGGACTTCTATAAGGATAACGATATGCACACCATGTATGTGGGAGAGATTATTGAAGCGATGGCTCGATAAATACAATTACATCAAAAGGTCCTGTGAAAAGAACGGCTCCATGTTTTACTTAACGTCGCCTTTTCTTTTCACAGGACCTTTTTCTTTGGTATTTTGCTCTATCTGGATTTTGTTGAGATTGCCTCGATTGCTACTGCACCGCCACGTACTACATTGATACGTTTGAAGCGGGATTTGATAAGTGCAATCAATTCGTTATTCTTACTTTCCTTTGCTTTTGTTTCCAAAAGAACACTATCAGCTCCGATGTCCACCACATCTGCACTAAACACCTGTGCAATCTGGAATACCTCTGTACGTTCTTCTGCATCAATATTCAAAATTTTTATATAAAGGATTTCCTTCATATGGGTTGAGGTATCGGTTAAATCCATAACCTTGATTACCTCTACCATACGGTTGAGCTGCTTTTTAATCTGCTCAAATGTAATGTCATCACTGGTTACACCAATCGTCATACGAGAAACTGTTTCATCCTCTGTAGTACCTACGGTAAGGGAATGCAGGTTGTAGGATTTTCCTGCGAAAAGGCCAGAAACCTTTGCCAGTACGCCGACTTCATTTTCTACATACAATGCAATCCATCTATTTTTCATACTCATGGCTTTTCCCTCCTATTTCAAAATCATTTCGCTCATTGGATTTCCACCCTTAACCATTGGAAGTACAAGTTCATCTGTCGAAATCATAAATTCAATGATTGTTGGAGCGTCTGTATGTTTCTTTGCTTCTTCAAAGGCTGCATCGATATCCTCTACGTTTTCTACGCGGATACCATAAGCACCATAGCTTTCTGCTAATTTCACAAAATCAGGTGTATATGGTGGACACGCTGGATTTGGTCCCTTGCAATCATTTGGACAGCTTGGTCGACGTCTCAAACAGGTAGCAATGTAGCGTTTTCCATAGAACAACTGCTGCATCTGACGAACCATACCTAAGTAATAGTTGTTTAAGATACATACGGTTACGTTTGCCCCCTGTGTTACTGCGGTAGCCATTTCCTGAATATTCATCTGCATGCCGCCGTCACCAGAGATACATACAACATCTTTATCACGGTTGGCAATCTTAGCACCGATGGCTGCTGGGAATCCAAAGCCCATGGTTCCTAAACCGCCAGAGGTAATGAGCTGGTTCTTAGCACCAAGTTCTAAGTACTGAGTCGCCCACATTTGATGCTGACCTACGTCTGTTACATAGATGCCTTCTGGGAAATGCTTGTTGATATGCTCCATAATCATTTGAGGAGAAAGCCCTTTATCACGACGCATTTCCAATGGGTTCTCTTCTTCCCAAGCCTTAATTTCTTCTAACCAAGCCTTGTGTTTCTTTGGTTCTGCCCATTCTACTAATTTCTCAAGAGCAAGCTTCGCATCGGCTACGATTGGTACATCTACGACTACATTTCGCGAAATAGATGCAGTATCAATATCAATATGTACAATCTGTGCCTTTGGTGCAAATTCATTCAAATCCCCTGTGATACGGTCGTTGAAACGTGTACCAATAGAGAACAACAAATCACATTCGCTTACGGCTTTATTTGCCGCATATTTGCCATGCATACCGCTGTTTCCAATATAAAGCTCATGGTCTGTAGGAATCGCACCTTTTCCCATGATAGTAGAAACAACTGGAATATTCATCTTTTCCGCAAAAGCCAAAAGCTCTGCGTTCGCTCTGGCAAGATTTACACCGCCACCAACAAGAATGAGTGGTTTCTTTGCTGCTTTGATGAGCTTATAGCCCTTTTTCAGCTGTCCTACGTGTACGCTGTTGCAAGGCTTATATCCACGAATATCTACGTGGGAAGGATAAACAGCTGGACCAACTGCAGTCTGAATATCCTTTGGAATATCAATAAGTACTGGGCCTGGTTTACCAGAGTTTGCAATCTGGAATGCCATCTTGATAATCTTGCCCAAATCCTCACGTCTACGAACGGTAACACCGTATTTGGTAATGCTGCGGGTCATACCTACGATATCAACCTCCTGAAAAGCATCGTTACCGATAAGGCTAAGTGGAACCTGACCTGTAAAACAAACCAATGGAATGTTGTCGTAATGTGCATCTGCAAGACCTGTCATAATGTTTGTCGCACCAGGGCCGCTGGTTACTAGACAAACGCCGACCTTACCTGTCGATTTCGCATAGCCTTCTGCCTCATGAATCAAGCCCTGTTCATGACGTGGCAATATCAGGTTGATTGCATCTGTTTTATATAATTCATCAAATAAGTCTGTAACGGTACCACCTGGATAACCAAAGATAGTATCTACACCTTCTTCCATCAAGGCTTTTACAAACAGTTTTCTTCCTGTAATATCCATAACTTATACCTCAATTCTAATTTTTTGGGGAACTATTTCACCTTTTCATATTTGTAGAAATAAAATTCCAAATCAAAATAGGTTTGCTCTTCGCTATCCGCAGTAATCTTCCACTCTGGCTTTTCGTCCAGATTTGGGAAATATGCGTCTGCATCATAAGCAAAATTAATTTTGGTAATATGAGCGACGTCGCAGTCATCTACGAGAGCCTTATAAATCTGCTCACCGCCAATGACATAAATATCCTCACTATTATATTTTTTTAATTCTTCTCGAAGTTCTTCCATGGAATGTACCACGATAGCACCTTTTCCATCGTAATTGGTATTGTGGGTCAAAACGATATTGGTGCGGTTCTTCAATGGCAAACCATTTGGAAAACTCTCTAAAGTCTTTCTACCCATGACGACGACCTTCCCAGTTGTAGTTTCTCTGAAAAACTTCATATCCATTGGAATCTGAACCAAAAGCTTATTATCTTTACCAATAGCCCAGTTTTTATCTACTGCTGCGATTAAATTCATAAATTCTTCTCTCCTTTTAAATCACAAAACTGCCGACAACCATTTTTAAACAGCGATTGGAATATCCTTTACCTGTGGGCCAGTTTCATAATCAATCAACTTAATATCATCTGGAGTAAAATCATAGAAATCCTTGATTTCAGGATTAATCCAGAATTTTGGAGCTGGATACTGCTCTCTTGTGATAAGTTCTTTCACGATATCTACATGTCTATCATAAATATGTGCATCAGCGATTACATGTACTAATTCTCCAACCTGCATATCGCAAACCTGTGCTAACATATGCACTAATACGGCATACTGACACACATTCCAGTTATTTGCTGCAAGAACATCCTGAGAACGCTGATTCAAAATTGCATTGAGCACCAGCTTTTCTTCGCCTGGCTTCTGTGTCACATTAAATGTCATACTATATGCACATGGATAAAGATGCATTTCGCTAAGATCCTGATGTACATAGATATTTGTCATAATACGACGGCTAAATGGATTATTCTTTAAATCATAGATTACACGGTCTACCTGATCCATCATACCTTCTTTATACTGGTGTTTTACGCCCATCTGATATCCATAAGCTTTACCGATAGAACCAGTTTCATCTGCCCATTCATCCCAGATATGACCTTTTAAATCATTGATGTTGTTGGACTTTCTCTGCCAAATCCAAAGCATTTCGTCTACGCAGGTCTTGATTGCAGTCTTACGAAGTGTAAGTGCTGGAAACTCTTTGGACAAGTCATAACGATTTACCACACCAAATTTCTTGATGGTATATGCACTAGTACCATCAGGCCATACTGGACGCACCTTTTCACCTTCTGTACTTGTTCCGTTTTCGATAATGTCCTTACACATATCTACGAATATTTTATCTGCTAAGCTCATATATGGGCTCCTTTCATTATGCCAATTTTCCTTCTAAAAAGTAAGGCTATCTTAACATACAATTTTACCTAAAAGTGTTGGATAAATCAAGTCTTTTTCTAGTCGATAGACAGGCCACGAGGTCCAGTGGACCTCGGCTTTGTGCCGAACGAAGCGGAGCGAAGACTCGAACCTTCGAGGCTCGGGTCCGTAATGCGGATAGAATTTCGCTTGCGAAATTCCCGCCGCGAGCAGTGGGGTCGCGTCAGCGACATCTTCCTCTCCACTGCGATGCAATAAAAGTCTATCGGTTACAAAAAAAGCGGCATCCTTACGGATACCGCTTTTTGTAAGCGATAGACGGGGCTCGAACCCGCGGTCTCGACCTTGGCAAGGTCGCGCGTTA
>CAYMTP010000011.1:0-31815 GCA_964393435.1 uncultured Lachnobacterium sp.
GCTCATTATGCACTCCTTATTCCAATCCTAAAATACAAAACCAAATATAGCCTAAATTTCAAGCTTTTGCAAGCGAATATGAAAATTCTGTTAAACTTATACTAAGGATTTAAAAATGCGTTTTCGTAATTGTTCAAAATGACAATGATTTATCACTATTTTACATATGCGATAAAATAATCTCCACCTGCTTCAAACAAATTCGCAATACCATCATAACTTATTGTCTTGTTTTGTCCCGAAGCAGGATCATAATAATATACATAACTTGCTGAATATCCAGTTAATAAAATTGCACTATTTTCGCCCGTACGAGCAAGCACAGGAGTACCTTGATCAAGGAAATATAATAACTCATCAATCGTACAATTTTTAAGTTCCAACACCGTATTATTTTTCAAAGTAGTTTGCATAATTTGTACAGGAGTTTGACCTGCTGTAACCAAATCACTTACGCTTACCCCTACACCTTCTCTTGTGAGCATAATGCTCACCGCCTTCACCAGAGAAGATGCATTCACATCCGCCTCATTCGCTGTCAAATTCGTAAATGCTGTCTGTGTTGTATTTCTTGCTCTCTTAAAAATATATTTTAAATTAGCATCTACTACTACACCATAATTTTCATTGGCACATCGTATTGCCTCACCTGCATCCTTTGTCGCCAACAAAATCTTACCTCTTGCATACGCATAGAAGTAACCTTCTGTTTCTACTTCCAAGCTTACCTCTCGAGGCTGTTCCAAAAGAATATGCTTTGGATTAATTAGCTGTACTGCAGTATCTTTTTTTATTTCCTTCATGTTGATGGCAATCTGAGTTTGTTTCAAATCAGTAACCGAATTTCTCAATTTCACACTATTGGCTGGTTCCGCTTCTCTATTCATAATAGTATCGGCACCAGTGGAAACCAATCGTCCATCGCTCTCTGTGACTAATTCCACGTAAATATTGTTTTCATCTACTGAAACCATTCCAATTTTGCCACCGCTTGGCAAATATGACTTTATTACATCACGTTTTTCTTCGGAAGTATTTAGAATCTCTATCTTATCCATTGGGAAGATGATATCTCCTAGTGCATTTGTTTTCACATCTGCCGCACTGGCTATTCCATATACAAAGTCTTCTCCTACAAATGCGATTGGCCTCACGTAAGTGCCTTCCTCCGAGGCTACCTCATAAGAAATTCCAGTTTTCAAATCCTCCAAATGAATGCTTGTGCTGGAATACAATGCATTTGGATCTACCCATGCCAGATATCGACCACTCTTTGAAACCGCATAGCACTCATCAGTATCACTATCTACAAAAGTAGAAACAGTAAATGAATTCATATCTATCTTATAAATGTTATTGTTCAACATAAGATATAGCATCTTCTGCTCATTCACATACATGAGCTCACCTAACTCAGCTTGAAGCACTTCGTAGGATTTGTTCGTTGGAATAAACACTTCCTCTTCTACCGTATGTGCAATACCATCATAGTAGTACACACCTACACCTACACTTCCTTCGTGATCGCCACGATTCATATACCCCGATACTACAAAGGAAATACTACCTGCCTCATCCACTCGCATAATCTCAATATCATGCTCATTCCAGTTTTCACGATTGTTAATACCTTCTGCATCACGGAAACTGAAAACCTGAGAAATAGTATTATTGATACGGTCATAAGACCATAATTCTCCCTCCTGCACGAAAGCAATACAGTTTCCAGAATCATTCGCCAGATATTCTACATCATTATCTCGAATTCCTAAAAGAATCGCTGTCGTTCCTAATAGAAAATTGTTTTCATTTCTGAAAATCTGATTCATCCTACGCTCGAAATTTAGGACGTAGGTACGGGTAGGCGTATATCTCAAACGATAATATTCCTCTACATTGTAATATTCTACCTCATTATCTTCATTTACATTTGTCATTACATAATTCAACGTAATAACATTATAAGAGCCACTAATCTCCTTAAAAGACGCCACAGGTTCTGTCAGCTTTACCCCTGTGAAATTAGCCCAGGTAATCTGTCTTAATGTACAAGACAGATCCACATAGCTTAAGGTAGTGGCATCCCCAGTCGCAGGATCCATATAGGTTGGAATAAACGTATCTGCATCGTCACGGAAGGTGTATTCATGGAATGTCATAGCAAAATCCAAGGTTTCATTGGTATAACAATCCAGTGCTCTTACGATGCGAGTATAATAATACACTTCCCTTTCGCCTACTGTGAGGACAATCTCCACATTATATTCCTGGTTGTCCTCAAAGAGACTTGGAAGACTGATATTACAGTCCACCTTATCCTGTGTTACTGTAATATCAGCATCATCTTCTTCCACTAACAATCTTTCGCTATCCATACTACGTATTTTATAAGAAAGATTATCTACTTCGTTTCCATAGGTCATGATTTCCAGATGAAGTTCACGTTCCTCACCAATTGGTATAAGTCCGTCTCGCATGGATAACATATCCATTTCCTGCACATAACCATGAAGCTCATTGATTACCTTATCGTCATACACGAAATGCATCACTGGCAGGCTGGCCTCGTCCATGGTTGTGGTTATGTCTTTATTCACTTTGTTGGTCAACATACTAAACACAATAACTGAAATCAAAAATATGACTGTCAGTACAATTGGTTTTACCATTTTATTATTCATCTGTTTCACCTTGTATAACTAAAGTATTTTAAACTAGTGCTATTACCACCAGCGGCTACATCTTCGATGTCTGCATCTTCTACGATAAATTTCATCATGGAACAAAATACCGATAAGACTTCGAAGCCATGTATTGTCCCTGCCTCTGCCATACTGTTGCATCGACAAATCTTCCTCCTCACGAGGCATTGGTCTTTGTGGCATCTGAGGCATTGGTCTTTGTGGCATTGGTCTTAGCGGCGGAGCCATTGGTTCCTCTGGGCGAGGCATTGGCATCGGTGGAGGCGGTGTCATACTACCATACTGAGGATTCTGTCGCAAAAATTCCTCTAATAGTCTCTGTGCCTCTCTCTCCAACATATAACGATCCGGATTCTCGTCATACATTCTACTGCCTTCGTACTCCATCTCATCACAACGGCGTTCCACCATTTGCTGTAGCTGAAGTACTTCCCTTGGATATAACTCCTTCATTCGCTCCATATCCTTTTCATATTCCATCTCGGTCAAATACAAATTCTGCATTGGATATGTCATATAAAAAGGCATTTTTTGAAATAAATTATCTCTATATTCCACATTGATTCTCCATTTTTCTATCACTATAGCATATGAAGAATCCGAAAAAATGTGCTAGTAACCTAATTTGCCGAAATCATTTTATAATGGAATAATAGGTAAATCTGCTAAAAGCAACCAGAAACCTAGCATCATAAAAATCATTCCGAAAATTGCACGCACTGATAAACGTTCTCTCATAAACACACAGCCTAACATTACTGCTGCGACCAAATCAAATCGTTCTACCATCTCGACAGTAGCGTTGGTTCCAAACACATATGCTTTGTAAAAGCAATACCACGCACCACCCATTGTCGCTCCTGACAAACATAAATATATGCCATCTAAAAATGACATAGAGCGAAGTCCTTTATAGCCTCTTGTTGCAAAGGTAACCAGCCATACCAGAATTAATGCGATAGCATAACGAATTAATCGTTCATAGTAGGAATTAATACCGCTGGTTCCAATTCTATCCAATACAACTGTCACAGAAGTAAGTGCCATAGAACCCAATGCATACCCCAGCCATGCACCTGTTTTTCCACCTCTGCCGGAGCCTTTCAAACTCATCATCAGGGTTCCTGCAATCAAAACAACCAAGATAATAATTTTGTTCCAATTCACTCCATCATTGAAAAGGAAAATACCTACCAAAAGGTCCAAAATAATACTGCCCTCTACAATTGGCACAACCTTTACTACTTCACCTAGCTGCAGGGCACGCAGTAAACAAACCCAAACAAGGCCTGTTGCAATTCCTGAAAACACAAGGTACAGGAATGTGTTAGAACCGATTGCAGATAACGGCACACTTGATCCAGTCAGGTTTACCATAAACCACGCTCCTAAGAACAAAAACGTTCCTCTAAGAGCTGCTGCCAAATGGGAATTGGATTTGTGCATTCCACTTTTGGCAAACACGGGAGATGCACCTGCAAGCACAGCTCCCAAAATTGCATAAAGTAACCAATTCATTTATTGTTCCTCAACTTTTGTTATTCTGCCTCTACAACTTCTACATAGGTTTTGCTTACATAACCTTCTTTTCCGTTGTAGATTACTTTATACCAGCGTTCTAATTCTTCTAATACTTCAATCGCAGTTCCCTCAGGAATACGCTCCAAGGTAGCACAACTTGTATTCGGTTCTTCACGAAGTCTCAGTGTAGCGGTAGTCTTGACGTAAATCTTTTCTGTCACATCTGAGTCAATATTTACATCAGGTTCTGTATTTACGTCATCCGATGTTTGATTTTGTGTATCTTCGATTTCCTCCGTATCCTGATTTCCCACATTTTCTATCTGGGTATTTTCTGTATTTTGTGAGTTCTTATCCTGGTCCGAAGGCTTTTTAACAAGAGATATTACAAAAACGAGCAGTGCAATTAGCACAACCAGCAATACCGCTGCAATAATTCGGGCGATAATAACATCTTTTCTAAAGTGTTTACTTTTTTTCATTTCTTATCCTCTTACTCGATTGTAACAATTCTCATCATATTGCTTACACCGTAATCAAATCCTCCAACGTGTGGGGAAGGGATGCCCGCTGTGAGTACTGTTAAATCTCCTGTTTCTACGAAATCTTTTTCTTTTGCAATATCAATAGCATTGCTGCAAATTGCTTCTGCTGTATCCTGCTGCATAGATTCAAATGGTCTTACACCCCAGTAAATCTGCATTCTGCGAAGTGCTCTCGCATTTGGACTAATAGCCAGCACTTCCATCTTAGGATGGAATTTTGAAATAATACGTGCTGTTGCACCAGACCCCGTTGGAGCAATAATGCATTTTGCATCCAGGTTGGTTGCTGTTGAAACAGTCGCATAACCCAATGCACTTGTAGTATCTTTCATACGCTGCTTTTTCATCTTACTTAAGATTTCCTCATGATCCAAATGAGATTCTGTATTTTCACAAATCTGAACCATCATCTTGAGGGCTTCAATTGGGTATTTACCCTGTGCCGTTTCACCAGAAAGCATAACTGCATCTGTTCCATCATATACTGCGTTAGCAACGTCTGTTACTTCTGCACGTGTAGGACGTGGATTACGTATCATAGAATCCAACATTTGTGTTGCTGTAATAACTGGCTTGTAGCATTCTTTACATTTATTAATCATCATCTTCTGGATGTATGGAACTTCTTCTGCTGGAATTTCTACACCAAGGTCACCACGTGCAACCATAATACCATCTGCGATTTCTAAGATTTCATCTAAATTGTCGATACCTTCTTTGTTTTCAATCTTTGCAATGATAGGTGTATAAGGTGCACCACATTCATTCAAAACTGCTTTGATTTCGCGAATACATTCTGCATTACGTACAAAAGATGCAGCAATAAAATCCACATCCTGTGATGCACCAAAACGAATATCATCTTTATCTTTTTCTGTAATCGCTGGAAGGCGGATAGGTACGTTAGGCACGTTTACACCTTTTCTCTGTCCCAATTCACCACCATTAATAACTCTACAGATAATGTCTTTGCCTTTGATTTCTTCAACCTTTAATTCAATCAAACCATCATCGATAAGAATTCTGCCACCTACTTCTGCATCTTCTACAAGGCCTTCATACGTGATACTTACACGCTTATTATCACCTACGATTTCTTCGGTTGTAAGGACGAATTCATCTCCTTCTACCAACTCAACCTTCTGACCGTCTTTTAATAATCCCGTACGAATTTCTGGTCCCTTTGTATCTAAAAGAATTGCAATGTGTTTGCCCTCTTCTTTACGTATTTTCTTTAATGCATCCATACGCTCTTTCTGTTCTTCATGCGTACCATGGGAAAAGTTGAATCGAGCAATATCCATGCCTTCTTGTACAAGTTTTCTCATGACCTCCAAATCATTCGAGTTTGGTCCCATTGTACATACGATTTTTGTCTTTTTCATAATCTTCTCACTTTCCTTTTCTATCTTTTTTATTCTATTATTTGCTTTAATGTTTCAAATAAAACCTCTATTTCAATTGGTTTTGTAACATATCCATTCATGCCACAGGCAAAGGCTTTCTTTCGTTCTTCGCCAAAGGCATTTGCTGTCATGGCTACAATTGGGACATTTGCTAATATTCGGTTGTCCAAATCTCGGATTTTCTTCGTTGCTTCATAACCATCCATAATTGGCATCTGAATATCCATAAGCACCACTGCATATTCACCCGAATGTGAAGCTGCCAGTTTGTCCACTGCTTCTTTTCCATTTACCACTTCGTCAATGATAAAGCCTTGATCTGAAAGGAGCTTTCTAGCAATTTCTCGGTTTAAGCTGTTATCCTCTACCAACAAAAGCTTTCTACCTGTAAACAGGGTCCTTTGTGCTTCTTTTTCAGCAATTTCTTTCTGTGTTTTTTCTGCATTCCATTTCTCTAGGACTACTGCTGCTTCATCCACATCCTGGAGCATAAATACCACTTTCACTGTAAACTCAGAGCCCTTACCAAGCTCGCTTTCTACCGAAATCTTTCCACCCATCATCTTTACGATACTCTTGGTAATGGATAGTCCCAACCCAGTTCCTTGTATACCAGAATTCTCTGTACTCTTTTCTCGTTCAAATGCCTGGAAGATACTATCCTGGAATTCTGCACCGATTCCGATACCATTATCCCTTACCTTAAAAATGTAAACACCGTATCCTTTAGGTGCCGCCATCTCCTGATAAATGCGAAGAACAATTTCACCGCCTTCAGGCGTAAACTTCACTGCATTCCCAAGGAGATTAATTAATACTTGGTTTAAACGCAGTTTGTCGCAGTATACATAATTGTTAACGATTTCGTTCTGAATGTGGAAGTCAATCCCCTTCTGTTCTGCCATTGGCTGAATTAGATTTTTCACTTCCACCAAGACTTCACTTAAAACCACTTCACTTTCCTCTATCTGAACCTTTCCGCTTTCAATACGACTCATGTCCAAAATATCATTAATGAGATTTAATAAGTGTTTGCTTGCAGATTGAATTTTATCCAAATAATCTTTAACCTGATTTCTATCCTCAATGTGTGTCTGTGCCAAATTCACAAAGCCAGTGATAGCATTCATTGGAGTACGAATATCATGGGACATACTTGAAAGGAATTGACTCTTTGCTTTGTTGGCATTTTCTGCTTCCACCAATGCATCTTCAACTGCTTTCTTCTGCTGAATATCCTTCTGAATCTCCTTATCTACATCCATGATAGCAAGCACCACGTGAGTCACTTTTCCATCTGGCGAATATGCGGCCACAATCACATGCATTCGATACCATCTCTCTACACCGCCAGCAATCTGTCTATAATTAAAGGAATAGAAAAGGTTGTCCTTACTCAAGGTCTTTGTCATATATGCACGCTTACACATCGTACAATAAGTTTCTCTATCCTCCTGATGCACATACTCATCCGCATATAAACGAATCGCATCTTCATGATCCGCTGGAGCCTCTTTATAAAAGTCTCCTGTTAAGTAAGTTTCTACTTTTTCCTCTGTATTACTTAAATACTCTCTTTTTCCCGTTTGTAAATCCAAATAGTAGGAGCTGATAAACAGACGCGTTAAACTATGGATTTTTGAAGAACTAAGTTCTCGTTCCTTTTCAAATGTTACATAAAACAGATACGTTTGCAGCGTTGCCATTGCAATACCCACACACAGGAATGGCATGTTTTGGTAGGCAATCTGTAAAACACCGAATACCACAGGAAATATAAAGTAGGACAACATAATCATGTATGTGTTCTGGTCTTCAAATTCTTTGGTCATAATCATTCGAAGTGCCAATTTCCCTGCTGCAAAAATAATGTATCCGTAAGTAAGCACCAGCTGTGCTATGTACAATGGACCTCTACAATATAACCCTTGCTCATCTATATAAAAGAAAGAGTGGGTCCACAGCGACAGCACAGAAACCGCTACTACAAAAAACATTGGTATTTTTGTAAATTTTCTTATTGTAGGATTATGATACAATGCGGAGTCCTGCATGTACTCCACATAGGCAAACCACCGATAGGAAAGTATCGCAGATGCTGCATAATATAATGCGTAAATGATTTTCTGCATTAGAATCGGAATTGGCAACAAATCATCGTAAATGACACCCCACAGCATATCCAATCCCAGATAAAACATTCCAATTGTCATAATGCTGACATAAATATCTCTTTTCTCACTTCGTACGACACTGCTAATCATTCGCATGTACAATACAACGGTCATCAAAAGGCAAAGCCCGGCAACCAATGAATATAAGCCAGTTCCCATATCAATATCCTTTCTTGTGACATTTTAATCCAAAATATATTGTACCACTAAAGCGTACAAAAGAAAACAAAAAGCACGCAAAACAATGTAGATTTTTACGAGAAAAATTATTATAATATGGTTAAACAATAATAAGAAAGTGTCGATATAAAAGACAACTAGAATACCCAGCAAACGGATTTGCACAATTAGACAAGGAGGCGTCAGACATGAGTCAATTATTCGGAATGGACAACATACTTTCCTCATTATCAGGAAAATATGACAACAAGGTAAACAAGGAAAATCAAGTAGATAAGAATGAGAAATTTAAAAACAACTTCGATTCTTCCAAGCTTAGCGAAACTGCTTATAACTACTTAGAAGAGTTAAAAACAAAATATAGCAACTCGGAAATCGTTGTAGTAAGCTCTGATCAGGCTGATCAAGCAACCGAAATCGCTTCTAGAGTTAAAACTGACAAGAGCACTGTCATCGTCATTTCAGAAGACGAATTAGAAAAGATGGCGACAGATGAAGAAACCCGTGCCAAAAACGAAGCACTTCTTGACGAGGCAATGCAGCAGCTTCCAGAAGCTATGAAAAAAATGACCGAATCTGGTCTTGATGTAAAAACCATGGGCATCGAAATCAAAGATGGCACCACAAACTATTTTGCTGTAATTGACAAATCGATGCAGGCCCAGAAAGAACGCATTGAGGAAAAATTAGAAGAAAAACGTGCAGAACAAAAAGAAAACCTGACTAAAGTCACGGCTTCTAGTCTCGATGAATTTATTAAAAAGCTTGAAAATGTTCTTTATGAAACAAAAGCAGATAACCTCGTTACCGAGCAGGAAAAAATGGTGGGACAGAGTTTTGATTTTTCGATTTAACTGTTTAGCCATGCAAGAAATATAAAAAAGAACTGCAAGTAAGTGCCCTTACACTGCAGTTCTTTTTTTATGTCTTTTGCATGGCTAATACTTAATAAACAATGGCACTACTTTTTTCGCCACTTTATAAATCGGTCCTTCCAGTACTTTCTGTGCATTCTTCAATTCCTCGCGAATCTTAATGCCCTGTGGGCAGTGCTGTTCACATTTTCCGCAGCCAATACAGTTGGATGCAGAGGTGGCATCTTTACGGAAGGTGGTGCTACGAAGGTATTCATACATGGCTTCAAATTTACCATCTACACTAGACACGTTATAAGCGGCAAAGGTGCCAGGTATATCCACCTTTGCTGGACACGGCATACAGTAACCACAGCCGGTACAACCGACCTTCATTTTGGAATTAATCGCTTCCACTACTTGTGCCAACAATTGGTCATCTGCTTCTGTGAATTCACCTACCTGACATTCGCTTGCTACACGAACATTTTCTTCCAACATTTCCATGGAGTTCATACCAGAAAGAACACAGGTAACTTCTGGTTGGTTCCAAAGCCAACGGAATGCCCATTCTGCTGGCGAATATTTCTTTGGATACTCTGCAAAAAGTTTCTTTGCTTTTTCTGGAAGATTGTTTACCAGCTTGCCTCCACGAAGTGGTTCCATGATGATAACAGGAATTTCTTTTGATGCCGCATGATTTAAACCCTTTCGACCAGCCTGTGCATTTTCATCCAAATAGTTGTACTGAATCTGACAAAAATCCCAATCATGTGCATCTACTACCTGACAGAACATATCGGAGTTTCCATGATAAGAAAAACCAATCTGTCGAATGGCTCCACTTTCTTTTTTCTCACGAATCCAATCAAGAATGCCCATATCCACCAGCTTTTCCCATGTCTTCACATCGTTTAACATGTGCATAAGATAATAGTCGATATAGTCTGTTCTCAGACGGCTAAGCTCCTCCTGAAAACATTTCTCAATACTTTCCATGGAGTGCATGAGATAATGAGGAAGCTTAGTTGCAATATTTATCTTTTCACGAATTCCGTTTTTCTCAAAAATCTTTCCGATAGCCGCTTCACTACCACCATAAATATAGGCAGTGTCATAATAGTTCACACCCATTTCATAGGCTGCCATCAGTTCTTTTTCTGCCTTGTCCATATCTATGACACCTGCGGTTTTGGTAAAACGCATACAGCCATAGCCTAGGACGGATATTTTGTTTCCATATTTGTCTGTACGATATTGCATATTAAATCTCCCCTGAATCATTTGTATCATTCCAAGATGATGACATTGGTGGCAATTCATAATAAGCCACATATCTCATCGTTCTTGAATACAGTTATAATATATCTCGACAAACTCGAATTTACTGCGTTGCTTTACTGTTATAAATTCTTTTGCGCTATGATCGTAATCCAATCCGCATCTTTAACATTTTCAATTGGATACTGTGCAGGGAAATTCATGATTTGTATATTGCCATATCCCAGTTCTTTTAGACTATCAATAATAAACTTACTCGAAAGTGGGACATAATTTTCCTCAAAATGCTCTTTTTGATAAATCTTGTTGTCTTTCTCGAAGGTATACAAAAGATTGAACGTCACAGTTCCATCAGCGTTGTAATCCCAAACCTGAACAAGATTTATTCTGGAATCCGCAACAAAGAACGGATTATAGAGGTAGAACCTATCCCTCTTTGTGATAATCTTATCCCAGTTTCTTGTATCAACATAGATAAATCCACCGGCATGTATATGACTATCCATCTGTCTGAGTGCTTTAAGGACATCTTCATTTGAAACGTAAGCCAAGGAATTGCCTGTACTGGCAACCATATCAAACTTCGCATCTCCCCAGCAGGAAAGGTCGCGAAAATCCGCACACTTCAACTCTGGAGATATCTTCTTCCCTTCCATTTTGTCACTACACTTTTCAAGCATTTTTTCACTTAAATCCGAGCCGTAGATAGAAACACCCAGATCTGTCAGTGGAATAGTTACACTTCCGGTTCCGATGCTGACATCAAGAAGCGTATGGATTCTCTTTCCTTTAATTACTTCACCCCAATGCTCCTTATACATTACATATCTATTTTCGTCCTCTATCAAATCATAAATATCTGCTCTATCATAAATACTTGCCATTTTTACTCCTTTCAACTCCAAAAGTCCATTTGTCACTAAAAGTAATTTTTAATTACGTATTATTTCTGGGACAAAAGAACAACAGTTTCCACATGCCCAGTATGAGCAAACTGATCAAATGCTCTTATCTTTTCTAATTCATAGCCCCCATCGCAGAGGATTCGTAAATCTCTTGCTAGTGTGGCTGAATCGCAGCTTACATATACGATACGTTTTGGCTGCATCTTGAGCATGGTATCAAGACATGCTTCGTCACATCCCTTTCGTGGTGGGTCGACTACGATGACGTCTGGAGTAAGCATAGCATTGGCATCATCCATGGCACTTGTACCATTGGAAGATATCCCTGCCTGTCCTTCCGCTTTCAACTTCTCATAAAACTCAGGCAACACTTCCTCTGCTTTTCCTACGAAAAATTCCGCATTTTCAATTCCATTTAATTTAGCATTGTTTTTCGCATCTTCGATGGCCTGTGGCACAATTTCGACACCATAGACTTTCTTGGCCTTTTGTGCTAAGAAAAGTGAAATGGTTCCGATACCGCAGTAAAGGTCCCAAACATATTCTTCTCCTGTAAGCCCTGCGTAATCTAGAGCTGTGCTGTATAATTTTTCTGTCTGAACTGGATTTACCTGATAGAAGGACTGGGGCGAAATTCTGTAAGCTACCGCTGTATCAGTTAACGCAAACTCATCCGCATCCCCAACCAACGAATCTCCTGTTTCACGCAGATGAATATAATCCGTAATATACGCTTGTCCCCAGATGCATTCGGTCTCATCACCTAAAATCACATTTGTATTTTTGGTATTTATATTAATGGAAATAGATGTCATTCCCTCCATCTTTTCCAAACGAGAAATCAAATCTGCCTGTGCTGGCAAAGTACGTCCATTAATGATAAGGCACACCATGATTTCTTTTGTTGTAAAACCAAAGCGAATAAGCACATGACGAAGAAGACCTTTGCCTGTAGTTTCATCATAAGCTGTTACACCGTTTGCCTCCATCCACTCCATGACACAAGCCAAAATAAGTGCATTTTCCTCTACTCCAAGCAAACAATCTTCCACTGGAATAATGCTATGAGTTCTTGCTGCATAAAAGCCAGTTATGATATTCCCCTCTTTATCCGTTCCTACTGGAAACTGAGCTTTGTTGCGGTAGCGGAATGGTGTTTCCATCCCTACTACTGGAAGCATCTTTCCATCTATTTCTTCAGCAGAAAAGCCACCGATACGAATGAGATTGCCACGCACTTTTTCCTGCTTAAATTCTAGCTGTTTCTGGTAGGAAAGTGCCTGAATCTGACAGCCTCCACAGCGTCTGTGATGTGGGCATTTTGGTTCAACACGAAAAGTGGAAGGAGTCACGACCTCTTCCACTCTTGCATAGCCATAATTCTTTTTTAGTTTGGTTGCACGGGCACGAATCACATCACCAATCAATGCGTCTTTTACAAAAAAGGTCATACCATCGAAATGGCCGATGCCTTCCCCGTCTACACCCATGTCTGTTATTTCCAATTCGAAAATATCATTTTTCTTCATATATATCATCCTCTCACGGACTAACCTCCGTGATTCGAAACCTCATTTTTACTTATCTGAACTCGTTCTACGAATGTTTGACTCCAGAAGTCTATTATATCCCTGCCACTCTAAATTGTTTTCAGGAACACCATTTAAAAGTTCTTTCATGGTTTCCATCTTTGCATCCAAATTGTCTGCAAAACTAAGGCAGAGTGCTTCTACCAAGGCTGGTTTCTTTGGCGAGCCAAATTCTAATTCGCCGTGGTGAGCCAGAATACAGTGCTTGAGCTCGTTGGCAAGTGTCACTGGGAAGCCTTCAATCTGTCGAATCTGGTCATTCAACATCTCACAGCCCATCACAATATGTCCTAAAAGATTTCCAGCATCTGTGTAATCATTTTCTGGGAAAGTAGAAAGCTCTTTGAGTTTTCCTACGTCGTGGAACATAGCTGCTGTGAGCAACAAATCTCTATTTAAAATGCCGTAATTCTTTGCAAAGAAATCACAGTTTCTAGTTACGCTTAAAGTATGTTCCAAAAGTCCGCCTACAAATCCGTGATGCACACTCTTTGCAGCAGAGTGGAATTTGAACTTTTTCTCAAAAGCCGCATTGTCAAAAAATGCATGCAACAGCTGACTATAATATGGATTTTTAATAGAGTTGATGTAACCCATCAATTCCACAAACATGCCATCAATATCATATTCGCTGACAGGCAGATAATCGCTTGGATTATATTCTCCTTCATCTGCCTTTCTTGCACGCTTGATAGAAAGCTGTGGATTGCCATTGTAAATGGATACATCACCTGTGATGCAAACGTAATCCATTACATCGAAGTCATCGATTCCAACAGAACCTGGATCCCAAATTTTAGAATCAATAGTTCCTGTTTTATCCTGTAAAATTACAATATCATATGGCTTTCCTGCCTTTGTCAATGCCGCCTGTTTCAATTTGCAAAGGTACACATCATTGATGCGTTCTCCTTCGCGAAAACTTTCAATATATTTCATAACTCCTCCAAATCATTACTGCAACACGCCAATCGTAACCACGCATGTTACATCATAGTATTCGTTTCCATTTTGTCTTTTTACGGATATCTCACAGGTTGTGCCTGGAATCAACTGACCGATTTTTTCACTAAACACCATATCTGTGAGAATCTCATCACCGTTAATATGTGTAATCACATCTCCACTCTGGAGTCCCGCCTTCATAGCAGGTGAATCCATGGCTACTTCACGGATAAACACACCCCTCGGAATATCATAGTCCTCTGAAATATCATCCGTCACCGTCGAAATATATGCTCCGATATATGGAATGTCTTTTCCATTTTTCAGACTTTCAATTAAGCCGCTAACTTCCGTATAAGCCACAGCGGTCAGGGTGCTGGCGTCCTGCGAACCACTAAAAGACTGCATTACAATACCAATAACTTCGCCATTGGTATTAATCAGCACACCACTACCTGTTTCACTACCTACAATATCTGTGGTATAAACAGAATAATTTTTATCTCGTGTCATCACTTCATTTTCGACAGAAGTAATATTGCCTGTCAAAATCGAATAATTGGTACCTAATGGACTTCCTAAAGCGATAACCAACGAACCATTTGTCACTGGATTGGTATTAACAAGCTTTGCTACTGCAATTGCACGTTTCGTAGTGGTCTTCAACTGACGTTTTTCTACCGTCAAAACAGACATTCCTGTGTTTCCATCATATTTCAACATTGTCGCTGCTGCACCTGATCCATCCACAAAAGACACACGGATGTGTGCTGCGTCTGAAATAATTTTTCGCTCCGTCAAAATATATACATAATTATTATCTTCCGAAATGATAAGCCCAGAACCTTGCCCCTCTGTTTCATAATCGTTGGTCATCCAGTCATTTTCACTTTCCATTTGCGTTACTGTCACAATGGATTTGTTCGCTTCATTTCCGATGCGGTACAATTCGTTTTGCAAGGTCTGATAATCATTTATGGATAGGTTCAAATCTGGTGGAATTACTAAACTGCTTCCCTGGCTTTCTGTCGCCTCTGTTTCTCCGCCCATCTGAGTATCATTTTCCGTACCTTCTACCAACTTGGAAGGTTCTTCCCATGTATCTTTTATCATTGGAACCGCAATAATCAAAACAAGACATACCACCAAAGCAAACACCAGCCCGCAAAGAGCAGCAACGCCCACCTTCATAGCTAATCTTCTTTTACTAATTGGTTTTTCCTTAATCTTTTCTCGTATAAATTCCATAAAACACCTCTTATAAGCCAATTCTATTATATTGTCATTTCTACTGGCTTGCAAGCATTTTTGCCTTTTCCAAATCTCCATAATAGGCTATAATATATGTATATGTGCATAAGCACACAAACCCTTAATGAGATAGAGGTCCCTATGAATCAAAAAGTTTTTAAAACATTAGAATATTATAAAATTTTGGAACATCTGGCAGGATACGCCGCAGCACCAGAAACAAAGAAGCGTATTGAAGAACTGGTTCCATCCACAGATATTGAGGAAATCAATCACTTACAGGAAACTACAAAAGATGCCTTAAGCCGTATTTACAAAAGTCAACAGCTTTCCTTTTCCGGACTACACAATATCAATGGTTCGCTCAAACGACTTTCCATTGGTGGCTCCTTGAACACCGTAGAGCTATTGCAGATTAGCTCTCTTTTGGAAGTTGCCAAACGTGCTAAGGCATATGACCGTTCCGAACGTGCCGAAGAAAAGTCCGACTCTTTGACAGAGTTCTTTTCGCAGATAGAGCCACTAACTCCTCTGCATGACGAAATCAAGCGTTGCATTTTAGGAGAAGAGGAAATTGCAGATGATGCCAGTCCTACGTTGTTTAAAATCCGCAAGTCCATTCGTGGTATGAATGACCGCATTCACGTGCAGCTTTCTTCTCTTATGAATAATGCTACTACCCGTGAATACTTACAGGATGCTGTAGTAACCATGCGTGATGGACGTTACTGTCTTCCAGTAAAAGCCGGAAACAAGGCTTCTATCCCAGGCATGGTACATGACCAGTCCTCTTCAGGCTCCACCGTTTTTATTGAGCCAATGGCAGTGGTGAATTTGAACAATGAATTAAAAGAACTTTTCATAAAAGAAAAGGATGAAATCAATGTCATCCTTGCAAAGCTTAGTGAAATGGTAGCTGGCTACGAAATGGCACTTTCTACCAACTGGACTGCTCTCTCTGAACTGGACTTTATATTTGCAAAAGCAGCTTTAGCAAAATCGTATAATGGTGTTGCGCCTATCTTTAACGAACGCGGTTACATCAATATCCGAAAAGGTCGCCACCCATTATTAGATCCGAAAAAGGTCGTTCCTATCGATGTCTATTTGGGCGATGAATTCAAACAGCTTATCGTAACCGGTCCAAACACTGGTGGTAAGACTGTCAGCTTAAAGACCGTAGGTTTGCTTACGCTCATGGGGCAGGCAGGCCTTCATATCCCTGCAGGAGACCGTTCGGAACTTGCTATTTTTGAGGAAGTGTTTGCGGATATTGGAGATGAGCAGAGTATCGAACAGAGCCTTAGTACTTTCTCTTCTCATATGGTTAATATTGTAAAAATTTTGGAAAAAGCCGATGACAGAAGTCTGGTACTTTTTGATGAATTGTGTGCAGGAACGGACCCAACAGAAGGTGCTGCTTTGGCAATATCTATTTTGCACAAGCTACATCTGTATGGTGCCATCACGATGGCGACCACCCACTACAGCGAACTAAAAGTTTACGCACTAACTACGGATGGTATCGAAAATGCATCTTGCGAATTTGACGTAGAAACCTTAAGCCCTACCTATCGACTTCTCATCGGTATTCCTGGGAAAAGTAATGCCTTTGCCATTTCGTCAAAACTGGGCCTAGATGACTCTGTCATTGAAGATGCAAAGAGCCGTCTGACAAAGAAAGATGTGGAATTCGAAGATGTGCTTACCAACTTGGAAGCAAGTCGTATCACCATCGAAAAAGAGCAATTAGAAATCAATCAATACAAAGCAGAAATCGAAAGCCTAAAGAAAAAGCTAGAAAGTAAGCACGAACGCTTAGACCAGTCCAAGGATAAGATTCTTCGCGAAGCCAATGAAGAAGCCTTCCGCATTATCAAGGAAGCTAAGGATTTGGCGGATGAAACCATCCGCAATTTCAACAAATACGGACAGGGCTTGGGCGACATGAGCCAGATGGAAAAGGAACGTACCAACCTGCGTAATAAGATGTCGGAAAAGGAAACGAAGCTGACCAGCATCAAAAAACAGGAAGTGAACCACAAAGCTCCTAAGAAGCTTCGCATCGGCGATACCGTAAAAGTACTTTCGATGAACTTAAAAGGTACTGTACACACATTGCCTGATGCAAAAGGAAACCTGTTTGTGCAAATGGGTATTCTTCGTTCCCAAGTTAATATCAATGACTTAATCCTGATGGATGAGGACGTGCTTTCACCAACTAAGAAATACGGCGGAAGCACCAGTAAGCTTAAGATGAGCAAATCTGCCACCGCTTCTACTGAGATTAAATTAATTGGAATGAGAAGCGATGAAGCGATTGCTAAATTAGACAAATATCTCGACGACGCTTATATTGCTCATCTTCCATCCGTCCGAATCGTACACGGAAAAGGCACAGGTGCTCTTCGTGACGCCGTACATCAGCATTTGAAACGTCTAAACTATATCAAGAGCTACAAACTTGCAGAATTCGGCGAAGGAGACGCAGGCGTAACGATTGCTGAATTTAAATAATCAACTTTCGAACTGCAATTTGCAGCGAAAAAAGGAGGAATACCATGGCTACAAAAACCAAGATTTTAATTGTAGATGACGACAACAATATTGCAGAACTAATCTCTCTCTATTTAACAAAAGAGTGTTACGATACCAAAATTGTAAATGATGGTGAAGAAGCACTTTCTGCATTTGAATCCTATAATCCAAATATGATTTTGTTAGATTTGATGCTACCAGGCATCGACGGCTATCAGGTATGCCGCGAAATCCGCACCAAATCTAATGTGCCTATTATCATGCTTTCTGCCAAGGGTGAAATTTTTGATAAAGTATTAGGCTTGGAACTGGGTGCAGACGACTACATTATAAAGCCATTTGATTCCAAGGAATTAGTTGCCCGTGTCAAAGCAGTGCTTCGCAGATTCCAGCCAATCAAACCTGCGACAGCTCCAATCGCCGCTACAAAATGTGTGGAATATCCAGACCTAACCATAAACCTATCCAACTACTCGGTTATCTATAACGGCAATCAGATTGATATGCCTCCAAAGGAATTAGAGCTTCTCTACTTCCTAGCGGCTTCACCAAACCAGGTATTTACCCGAGAACAACTTTTGGATCACATATGGGGCTATGAATATATTGGTGACACCCGTACTGTTGACGTTCATGTAAAACGTCTTCGTGAAAAAATCAAAGATCACGAAAGCTGGCAGATTTCTACTGTATGGGGAATCGGATACAAATTTGAGGTTAAATAATGAAACGAAAACTACACTTAAAGCTATTAGCCAGCTATTTGATATTCGCAGTTTTAGCCATCGGTTTGTTAAGTACACTTACCCAGAACATGACAGACCAATTTCTAAAAGAAAATGAAGCACAGCAGATGTATCGAGAATCCACCTTGATGGCTTCGGACTTAAAAAATGTATTCTTGGAGAATTCCACTGACTTGCAGGATATGAGACAAAGCTTAGAAGCCTCTGCCAAATATATGTCTGCGGAGATCTGGATTATCGATGTGCATGGCAATCTTTACTTTGATTCCAACACGCCATCGATATTGACTAATGCAGAGCAAAATACTCCAAAGACCTTAGAAGACTTCAATATCCAGGATTTTGGAAACAGCTATTATCAAACTGGCAGATTTTATGACAATTTCCGAGAAGATACACTCACAGTATTTTCTACCATTACCAACAACTACAAGGTGCAGGGTTATGTGCTCATCCACAAGCCTATGGCGGAAGTCTTAGCGCAATCTACAGGCATTGTGGACATCGCATTTCTTTCCGTAACCATCGTGTTGATATGTGCATTTATCCTTTTGGTTGCGTTTAACTTCATCGTATACAAACCAATTCAAAAGATTACCAATGCCGCGGAGCAATATGCTCGCGGTGATTTCTCTCAAAGAATTGCGGTTGACACTAACGATGAAATCGGTTATTTGGCAGATACCTTAAACTTCATGGCGACAGAGCTAGATACCTTTGAAGAAGAACAACGCAAATTCATCTCCAACGTATCTCACGACTTCCGCTCACCACTAACCTCTATCAAAGGCTACATCGAAGCTATGATAGACGGAACCATTCCAGCCGAAATGCAGGAAAAGTATTTAAATATCATCCTGTTTGAAACAGAGCGTTTAAACAAACTGACTCAGAACATTTTGGAATTAAACCAGTTTGGAAATCGTGGTATGTCATTAGAATTTACCGACTTCGATATCAACCAAATGATTCGAACCACCACCATGACCTTTGAAGGTGTATGTAACAAAAAAGGCTTATCCTTTGACTTACTCCTAACTGGCAACGAGCTCTTTGTAAAAGGAGACATGAGCAAAATCCAGCAGGTTCTCTACAACCTAATAGACAACGCCACTAAGTTCTCCAACAACAACTCAGCCATCATCATTGAAACCAATATCCAAAATGAAAAAGTTTTGATTTCTGTTAAAGATAATGGTATCGGTATTCCAAGTAATAGTACGAAAAAGATTTGGGAACGTTTTTATAAGACAGACCAATCTCGTGGTAAAGACAAAAAAGGCAGCGGCCTTGGTCTTGCTATCGTAAAAGAAATTGTGCAGGCGCACAATGAGAATATCAATGTTATTAGTACAGAGGGAGTAGGTACGGAGTTTATCTTTACCTTACCGTTATCGGAGAAAGAAGTATAAGCAGAAAGGGCAACATAACATGGGATTTTTTGGAACCATACTTTACAACATTAAAAATATGAAAAAAGCAAATAACATTAAATCTATGAATATAGAAGATTTACTTGCTTTAAATGATGATGATTTATACGATGCCATAGAATGTATTTGTGAAGATGCCGTATATGACATAAAAGCTCCCGAACTGACCGAAGCACAGATATTTGTATACTCACTCAATCGATTTGAAGCCGAAGTAAACAACGGGGGATTATGCCAGTTTTTTGTTAACTCGAGCAGCGAGTGTGCACCTTATATCAGTAGTGCTATGAATGCCATTGGTGCTACTGAATTAAAGAATCATTTTGACAATTTCATTACAGAAAACCATATAAATATCAACGATTTATCCTCGTTCAAAATTGATTCTTTGGAGCAATTCGAAGATCAAACAGAACGATTTAACTTTGACAGCTTCGATGACAAATTCTACATGAGCTATGATTTCCACCAACAAATCATCGACTACGCTCGAAAGAATATCGAACAGATTATGAAGTAATCGAAAAAGCCAGCACATGCTGGCTTCTCTTGCTTTATGGATATATTTTCTGTATGCCTAATACCATGTCCTTATACAATATAATGGCACATTTGTCATCCACTCTTGCTCACGATAATCCGACATAGAAGTTCTTATGGCTGTCTCCATTTTATATTTCTCACAGAAGAAACGAAGGCTTTTGGCCTGAAGATTTTCCTCTGCTTTTACTTCTATTGGAATAATTTCATCCTCTCTCTGAATCAGAAAATCAAGTTCTGCCGCTCCCGTATCCGATGACCAGTAAAAAACATCTGTTTCTGGATTCACTCTCAACTGTTGAAAAACATACTGCTCTGTTAAAGCACCTTTGAATTCTTCAAACATTTTATTGCCTTGTAATATCATTTTTGCCGTTAGTCCAGACATGGCTCCCAATAATCCAACATCCAACACAAACATTTTAAATGCTTGAAAATCCTGATATGCTTTTAATGGAAAATCTGGTTTCTTTACACGATTCACTTTATATACCAAACCACAATCTATCAGCCATGTTATGGCAACTTCATATTCTCTCGCTCTTGCACCCTCACGAATAAGTCCATATATAAATTTCTTGTTTTCTTTTGCTAGCTGCGTTGGTATAGAGTTCCATAACATTTTGATTCTTGTGACAATTTCTACTGGTGCATGTTTTGAAAAATCATTCTCGTATGCTCCAAGCAATTTTTTCTGCACACTTCGGACTTTTTTCAAATCTTCTGTATTCAAATATGTTACCACTGCCTCTGGCATACCACCGATGTAATAATAATATTTCAAAAAATCAACATACTTATTTTTGAAACTTGAAATCAACTCATATTCATGACTTTTTAACAAATCCGCCAATTGCGTTTCTCCACACGCATTTAGAAACTCCCAAAAATCGAGCGGGTATAAATCACAAAAATCCACTTTGCCCACTGGAAATGAAGTTCCCTCGTGTAACGCAACACCTAACAAAGAACCAGCTGCAATGATGTGATATTCTGGCGCATTCTCATAAAAGTACTTTAATGATTTGAGCGCTCTTGGTATTTCTTGTATCTCATCAAAAATGATTAGGGTATTCTCTGGATCAAATTTAAACCCAGCCTCTATCTCTAATGCAGTGATAATTCTTTTTATATCAAACGCATCACGGAAGACATTCTGCATGACTTCATTTTCGTCCATTGATATATAGGCATATTTTTCATAACATGTTCGACCGAACTCCTTCATTAACCATGTTTTTCCAACCTGTCTTGCTCCACGAATAATCATCGGCTTTCTATTTTCAGATTGCTTCCATTCCTTAAGTTCTTCCATTAGTTTTCGATACAAAATCATCACCTCACATTCATTTTCTTCATAATACTTTATTTTACGCGATTTTTCAAGATTATATTCACATTTTACCTAGGGAGTTTTTGCCCTTCATTCACATTTTTCATAGGGACTTTTAATCCCTTTTTACACATTTTCCACAGGGAGTTTCTTATACTTTACACATTTTTATGTGCTTTTTAACCTCCATTTTACACATAATTAAGCCAAGTAGGCTCGCGTTACGGTGCTTCGCACCTTATCCGTCGCATATGCGACTACTCCGCTCGCGATTTGGCCAAACGCCAAATCTTCAGAATAAAAAAAATGCGCTATTACAAGCTAACTTGCATAGCGCATATTTTTTATTCTTCTACTTGGCTAGATAGTGGTGCCACAATTGCGATACCAAGTTCTTCCAACTGTTTTGGATCAACTTCACTTGGACACTTAGACATCATACAAGAAGCGTCTTTTACCTTAGGGAAAGCGATTACTTCACGGATGTTGTCTGTTCCTGTGAGGTGCATAATCATACGGTCAACACCATAAGCAAGACCTGCATGTGGTGGAACACCATAAGAGAATGCGTCTAATAAGAAACCAAACTGGTTGTGCGCACTTTCTTTTGTGAATCCAAGAAGTTCGAACATTTTTTCCTGAATGTCGCTCTGGTGGATACGAACAGAACCACCACCAAGCTCTGTACCATTAAGTACACAGTCGTAAGCTTTTGAACGAACTGCACCAAGATCTGTATCAAGAAGGTGTAAGTCTTCTTCCATTGGCATCGTGAATGGATGATGCATTGACATAAATCTTTCTTCTTCTTCAGACCACTCGAATAATGGGAATTCTGTTACCCAAAGGAAGTTCCATTTATTTTCATCGATGAGTCCGAGCTCTTTACCCATTTCAAGACGGATAGCACCAAGTACGTTATATACAAGGGATTTCTTGTCTGCTGCGAAAAGTAATAAGTCGCCTGGTTTACCATTCATAGCTACTACTAAAGCACTCATTTCTTCTTCGCTCATGAATTTTGCGAAAGAAGATTTGTATGTGCCATCTTCATTGATAGCAACATAAGCAAGACCCTTTGCACCATAGCCTTTTGCGAATTCAACGAGTTTGTCAATTCTCTTACGAGGCATACCTGCCTGTCCTTCTACGTTAAGACCACGAACTGTACCGCCTGCTTCTAATGCACCTTTGAATACTACGAATTCACAGTTTCTTACTACGTCAGATACATCTGTAAGTTCCATACCGAAACGTGTATCTGGTTTATCTGAACCATAACGATCCATTGCTTCATGGTAAGGCATTCTTGGAAATGGAGTAGGGATGTCTACGCCAATTGCTTCTTTCCATACATATTTAAGAAGTCTTTCATTTACGTCTAAAACATCTTCGATATCTACGAAAGAAAGTTCCATATCTGCCTGTGTAAATTCTGGCTGACGGTCTGCACGAAGGTCTTCATCACGGAAACAACGTGCAATCTGGAAGTAACGGTCATAACCAGATACCATTAAAAGCTGTTTGAAAATCTGTGGAGACTGTGGCAATGCATAGAAGTTACCCTGATGTACACGGCTTGGTACAAGGTAGTCTCTAGCACCTTCTGGTGTAGATTTACAAAGGATAGGTGTTTCGATTTCAAGGAAGCCTTCGTTTGACATGAACGCTCTCATAAGACCAAGCACTTTACTCTTCATCATAAGTTTTGACTGAATGTCAGGTCTTCTTAAATCTAAGTAACGATATTTAAGACGAATGTCTTCTTTTGTTAAGCTGTTTTCTTCGATTGCGAATGGTGGTGTCTGAGCTTCTGCTAATACACGAAGACTTGTTGCGATGATTTCAATATCGCCTGTCTTTAAGTTTTCGTTTACAGCTGCTGTTCTCTTTGTAACAGTACCTTCTACTGCGATTACAAATTCGCTTCTTAAAGTTTCTGCTTTTGCAAAGCCTTCTTCACCTACGCTGTCTGTATCAAATACAATCTGTAAAAGGCCGCTTCTATCACGTAAGTCTACGAAGATCAAGCTTCCTAAATTTCTTCTTTTCTGTACCCAGCCCATAACGGTAACTTTTTCACCGATGTTGGCACTAGATACTTCTGTACATCTGTGGCTTCTGTGTAAGCCTTTCATTGATTCTGCCATAATTTTCTCCTTTTTAATCCGTGCTATGCATATAGATTACTATTCTTTGCTGGTTGAACCAAGGACGAAAGTTCTAAGTATCCTTGACTAGTCATCGGAATAGTGACGCAACCAGCGCAAACTCACCATCCATGGCTCGATTGCACTTTTTTCAAACATCGTGTTTGAAAATTGCTATTTTACAAACAAGGATACTAAGAACTTTCAATCCTTGTCTCAAAATCGCAAATGCATAGTAATCTATATGCATAGCGCTCATCAAAAACCATAAAATTATTCTATTAGAATAGGCTAATTATTAAAGAATTCGATAAATTCTTCATAGCCTTCATTAGTTAACTGCTCTTTCTGAAATTTTTTATTCTTGTTCATGCGAACTACAAGTACCTGCTGGTTATTTTCACGGGCTTCTTTTGCCTGTTTCATAACTTCTACAAGCTTGTCTGCTGGGTAGTTCTTTTCTACGAGGTAAGCTACCTTCTTTGGACTTTCTGGAATCGTAAATCCCTGTTCCATAAGAAGGAGGATGATTCTTTCAAATCCAATAGAGAAACCACATGCTGGGACATCGTTTCCTGTGAACTTGCCTACCATCTTGTCATAACGGCCACCGCCGCCGCAAGCACCACCAAATTCAGGCATAGCAATTTCAAAAATAGTTCCTGTGTAGTAGCTCATACCACGTACTAAAGTTGGATCAAATACGAGTTGGAAATCTGCTGCCTTTGTAGCATTTACTGCGGTAGCGATTTCTGTCATATTTTTTACTACGTCTGCGTCTAAGTATTCACCCAATGTATCTGCAAGGAATGCTACACCTTCTGCCACATCTGTCTTTTCTTCTAAGAGTTTGAAAAGACCAAGGTATTTTTCGATGTTTGCTTTGTCATAGCCATTGCGTTCTAATTCTTCTGCACAGCCTTCTACACCAATCTTGTCCATCTTATCAAGCGTGATGAATACGCTGTCATAATCTTCTTCTGCAAATCCGCTGTAAGCTGCCATCGCTTTTAGGATACGACGCTCATTGATACGGATTTCGAATTTCTTGAAGCCGAGCTTGCCAAGTGTAGTTGTTGTTGCAGTAATCAGTTCAATTTCTGCAAGGTTACTTGGTTCACCTAAGATATCGATGTCACACTGGGTGAACTGACGATAACGTCCACGCTGTGGTCTATCTGCTCTCCAAACATTACCAATCTGTAATGCCTTGAAAGGTGTTGGCAAATTGTTTGCGTTGTTTGAGTAGAAACGGGTAAGTGGTACGGTTAAGTCATAACGCATACCAAAGTCTACTACATCTGCTTCTTCTGTGGCGGTTTCTAAGTTTAACTTTTCGCCACGTTTTAATACTTTGAAAATCAGTTTTTCATTTTCCCCACCCTGCTTGTTGGAAAGATTTGCGATGTTTTCCATACAAGGAGTTTCGATTGGGGTAAAACCAAAGCTTCGATAGGTTTCTTTGATTACGCTTGTTACATAATCACGAATTTCCATCTCTGCTGGCAATATATCTTTCATGCCATTTACTGGCTTTTTGCTTAATGCCATTTTACTTCCTCCATTTTTCGAATTTTTCTTTCTATCATTTCATCTACACGTTCGAGATAATTTTTTACATCTTTTACGTTTTCCACACGTTCAATACGCTGACTGCCGTCTGGATTGATTTCAGGCAAAACAAACTTGGTTGTAGCACCTGCACCAAGTGCCATTATAGTCTGTTTTTCTTCCATAATCAAGATATTATATACACCTGCTTTGCCCTTTTTTGCATAGCCGACATTTTCCATATTTCCTGCCATACCCTTCTGACGATAGAGGTAATATGGTTCCAATTCCATTTCTTTGCAATAGTCTGCACATAAGTCCATATGCTCCTGTGTATTTATCATCTGCATATCCTTGTAATGGTCTTTAAAAATATTTAATCTGGCTGCACGTTTGATTGCCAAAGAATGGATGGTAATGTTATCTGGTGCCATTTTTTTCAGCTCTTCCATGGTATTTCGCACATCCTCGAAATTCTCCTCTGGAAGCCCCATGATAAGGTCCATATTGATATTATCAAAGCCGACTTCTCTTGCCATCGCAAAGCTATCTTTAATCTGTTCTACGGTATGATGTCGTCCAATCAAATCCAGCGTTTCCTGCTTCATAGTCTGTGGATTAATCGAAATACGATCCACGATACCATGCTTTTTTAACACCTCTAGTTTATCCTTTGTAATGGAATCTGGTCTACCAGCTTCTACGGTAAATTCTACACAGTGTTGCAAATCAAAACTACACTTGATTTTTCGAATCAATCTATCCAACTGTTCTGCCGTTAAAGTAGTAGGTGTACCGCCACCAATGTAAATGGAATTTAATTTCTTATGATAAAACTTGGTTGCTGTAAAAGTGATTTCTTTTTCCAGCGCATCCAAATATGCATCTACTTGTTTGCTCCACACACTTAAAGGATAAGAGGTAAAGGAACAATACAAACAAGTACTTGGACAAAATGGAATGCCGATGTAAAGGCTATATCCATTCTCATAATCGATCTTTTCTAAAAGCTTTCGTTCACGTTTTGCAATATCGATGGAAAGTTGAATCTTCTCATCGGTTGCAAAATAGGTTTCTTTCATGTACTGGAAAATCTCTGCATCTGACTTTCCTTCTTCCATAAGCTTCATAGGAATTTTGGTAGGGCGAATCCCTGTCAAGGTTCCCCATGGAAGTTCTCTACCACACCCCTCTTTTAGAAGTTCATATAAATGCTGCTTTAACGCATTCTTGGTTTCTTTTCTATCTTCAAAATCCACTAAGAAGTCACTTGCGTGAATCTTTTCCCCACCAATAATCCACTTGATAGAGATTTTGTTTTCCAAATAATCCACATAGAAAACATGCTCTGCATTTTCTAATCGTTTCTGTGTTTCTACATCTTCATGTTCAAGTTCTCTATGGGTGCAGGCTACATTTTTCCCAGCTACTTCCACTGGAGAACAAGTATAATACATTTCCACATCTTCTTTTGGCAAAAAAGCCTTCACCATAGAATGCACATCATATTCAAATTCTGGTTTATTAAAATTTATAACGATCATAGGTAAGGGTTGTTCATCCTCTCTGTTTCAATTGTGGTTGGGTCGTTGTGACCTGGATATACCATGATATCCGTTTCTAAATTTCCAGGCTCGTTCAATGTCAATAATTTTTCCCAAATGGAACGCACAATCTGGGACATGCTTCCACCTGGGAAATCCGTTCTACCTACGGACTGGGCAAATAAGGTGTCACCTGAAAAAACGACTGCTTCTTCAGAAATATAATAGCAACATCCACCCTCGGTATGTCCTGGGGTATGAAGTACTTTTATTTCAAATCCAGCCAGACTTATAACTTCCTCATCCTTTAAGAACACATCTGCATCATAGCTCTCTCGACAGTTCACCATCCAGCTTACATTTTTCTCGGGGCTTCTTAATGTCTCTGTTTCTGCTTCATGTGCATATATTTTAATATCAAATTCTTTTGCCAAATCTTCTGCCGCTGCCGCATGGTCGAAATGACCATGCGTAAGCAAAACTGCAACTGGTTTCAAATTATCCTGTCTAATCTTTTCTGCCAATTGCTTTCCAGATGCACCTGGGTCGATGATGAAACATTCTTTTGTTTCATCGTTTATGACTATGTAGCAGTTGGTCTGCACCATGCCTACTACGTAGTGGTTGATTCTCATTTTACTCATAATATTCTCCACGTTTTAAATCCACTTATTTCTTTTTTGCTTATTATGTAAAATTCTACGCACTTCCATAATCTTATCATCGCCCTCATCATCTATCACTACATAATAAATACCATAATTCTTTACATAAATTCGATAATATGGATAGCGTCTTTCTTTCGTAGAATGATATGGTTCAAATGAATCTGCAAATGGAAGACGTTCTAAAATTGCAGATTCAACCTCATCTAACAAATCATTTGCTGCTTGTGGATTATGTAACTCTTCTGCGATATGTAAAACCTTTTCTTCTAAATCCTCATAGAACAAAGGAATATATCGCAGTTTGTATCTTATGTTATCCATTTATCCTCCTTCTAAGATTAGAGAATACTTCCTCATGTGTATATCTTTTACAGCTTTCTTCTGCCACTTTATCAGCAAAATCAAGTGCTGATTCTACACCATCTGTCAAATCCGAATATGCTTCCAAACTAAGCACTACCATAGTGCCATATCCATTTTTCGTTAAATATACTGGTTCTCCATTTCCAACCGCTTTCTCAATCTCTGGAAACTTATTTCTTAAATCAGAAACAGGTCTAATTTGTATCATAGGAGCCTCCTTTTAAATATCGTAATTTTATCATAATTTTATCTTTGCATCTATTATACCCTGTTGACTCATTTTATACAACAACAATCAATTCTGATAATCGGATCAGTCTCTATATCAAAACAATCTGTAATCATAATCTCACCTCTGAGTAAAAACCAACCCCATTAGAAACAAGAACCACCTAGCCGGTGGTTCTCTGAATTTCAATAATATTATCAATCTGACGAAGTCTTTCAATTAAACTGCTAATCTGCTGTCTGCCCTTTGTATTAAAGGATACTTCAATCGTTGCAATACCCTGTTTGCTTGATCTGGAATGAATTCCTAAGATGTTGATGTCTCGTTCTGCAAATACTCTGGATACTTCTACTAGGATACCTGGTTTGTCGTTACAGAAGATTTTGATTTCTGTGAAGTATTCGCCTAAATCTTCGTCTGCGTCAGCCTGCCATTCTGCCTCAATAAGACGCACACGTTCTGCATCGGTCAGATTCAGCATATTAACACAATCTGTTCTATGAATAGACACGCCACGGCCTCTGGTTACGAAACCAATGATTTCATCTCCTGGTACTGGGCTGCAGCATTTTGAAAAATGCACAGCCATATCATAAAGACCTTTTACTACGATACCACTCTTAGATCTCTGTCTCTGAGCAGATGATTTGTTCTCCGCAACTGTTTCTAAAACATCTGCATCTGTCATCTGTGCCACATGGTCTTTTTTGTATTCCTCATACATGCGGTTGACAATCTGGCCTTCCTTGATACCACCATGACCGATGGTTGCCAAACAGTCATCCCAGTTACGGAAGCCGTATTTACGCTGTACTTTTTCTTGATATTCTGGTTTATAAAAATCATGATAAGGGAAGCCCTTAGATTTTGCATAAGCAATGATAAGTTCTTTTCCCTTAATGATATTTTCTTCTTTCAACTGACTTCTAAACCACTGGTTAATCTTGGTCTTCGCCTGAGAACTCTTTACAATACTTAACCAGTCACGGCTAGGTCCTCTGGAGTTCTGAGAAGTGATAATTTCGATACGGTCTCCATTCTGGATTACGTAATCGATATTTACCAGCTTACCGTTTACTCTGGCACCCACCATTTTGTTTCCTACTGCGGAGTGAATGCTATAGGCAAAGTCGATAGGAGTTGAACCTGTCGGCAGATTCTTTACCTCTCCGTTTGGTGTGAAACAAAATACTGCATCGGAGAACAAGTCTAAATCACTCTTCAATAGTGACATGAATTCTTTATTGTCAGACATATCCTGCTGCCATTCCAAAATCTGTTTCAGCCAGCTAAGCTTTTCTTCTTCTGACTGGGCCATGGATGTGGCACTGCCGTTGTTGGTTTCTTTATATTTCCAATGTGCTGCGATACCGTATTCAGCAGTACGATGCATTTCCTTGGTACGAATCTGAATCTCAAATGGAGTACCACTTGGTCCAATCAATGTTGTGTGAAGAGACTGGTACATATTTGGTTTTGGCATGGCAATATAATCCTTGAATCTTCCTGGAAGTGGAATATATTTTTCATGCATAATACCAAGAACTGCATAACAATCCTTGATGGAATCTACAATGACACGAATCGCAAAAAGGTCGTAAATCTGGTCAATGGTTTTATCCTGATTTACCATCTTTTTATATATACTAAAGAAATGTTTTGCGCGGCCAGAAATCTCTGCTTGCACGCCCGCTTCCACTACCTGTGTACGCACCATTTCTACTAGACTATTGATGTACTCTTCACGAGTATCTTTACGAACCGCAACCTTTTCTACCAAATCATAGTAAGCTTCTGGGTTCAAATATTTTAATGATAAATCATCTAGTTCAATTTTGATACGGCTGATACCAAGACGCTGTGCGATAGGACAGTAAATCTCTTGGGTTTCGCGAGCGATACGTTGCTGTGCCTCTGTTGACTGATGTTTCAACGTACGCATATTATGCAGTCTATCCGCCAGTTTAATCATGATAACACGGATATCCTTTGCCATAGCTAGGAACATCTTACGCAGGTTTTCCGCTTGCATTTCCAAACGATCTGCATTTTTATCTTTTGGATTTTTAACACTATCAGTCAGATGTAAATGCTGTAATTTTGTAACACCATCTACCAAAAGAACAACCTCTTTACCGAACTGCTCTTCCATCTCCTGCTCTGTCATAATGGTATCTTCCAAAACGTCATGCAAAAGTCCTGCTGCGATGGTTTCTTTATCTAATTCCAATTCCGCCAAAATAATCGCTACACTCAGCGGATGGATAATATATGGTTCTCCTGATTTTCGCATTTGTCCTTCATGCGAATCATAGGCAACCCTGTATGCTTTTTCCACTAAAGAAATATCCGCAGATGGATGGTACTTACGAATGCTGGCAATCAGTTCTTGATACAATTCGTCTGGACTTGTAAATTCTTTAATATTTTTGATATTATTGCTTCCCACTCGAAACTCTTTTTCAAGTCGCTCCAATTCTTCCATTGAATAATCTGCCACAGGATTCACCTCCCTTTATAAACATTTAATAATGTTTTATTATATTTTATTTTCTGACAAATTGCAATATTTTGCGACATTAAAATCGTCCATTTTTGCTGAAAAATCAAGGCTTTTCACAGTTTTTCCCTTTATCAAATTCCTTGATATATCTATGCATAATTTTTCCGTCCAATTCAAAATCTTCCTCATGGACGAATCCCAATTTTTTTGTCAGTTTTTCGGAAGCAACATTTCCCTCTTCTATGAGTGTGTTAATTCTTTGAAATCCTGCATTTCCTTTCGCATATTCCATAATCGCTTTACAGATTTCTGTGGCATAGCCCTGACCTTGATATGTTGTACCGATAATATAGCCCAATTCCAGCTCTATCTCATGATGATACTCTCTGTGCTCCAATCCAGCTCTGCCGATAAGTTTTCCTGTTTCCTTAGAAAAAACAAGCCACATTCCATATCCAAAGTATCGGTACATATTTTCAATATATGCACGTTGAAACTCTTTTTCTTCTTCATAAGGATAAAGTGGATCTGTATACTTGTCTATCTCACCATCTCCATACAACTCGAAAAGTGCATCCAAATCATCCAGCGTCAGTTCTCTTATTACACATCGTTCTGTCTCAAGTATAGTCCAAGGAATACGATGGTATCTTTGGTAAACCTTTTCCAAAAAATCAGCATCCACTTCCTCAAAACCTTCCACTATCATATCCACACCACTGTAGGTCTGATTTGGGAAATCCGGATTGACATATGCCATAGTGGCGATACCTAGCTCTTTTCCCAAGGCGATGGTGGAGTCGGTGGAGGCGATTAATAGCACACTTTCTTCTCTCAATTTCTTACCATCTAATGCATTCATTA
>CAYMTP010000012.1:0-30493 GCA_964393435.1 uncultured Lachnobacterium sp.
CTTTAAAGGATATGCGAGATGCTCGTCAGATTAGCAGATTTGAATTACAGGAAAGGCTGGAAAATGCGGTAGTGGAAGGATAATTTTTGCTGAAAAATACACATACTATCCCTGAGGTGATAGTATGAACAAAAAACAAGTGGAAAAGAAAGAACAACAGCGTAATCAAAACAAATTTAATAGTGTGACACAAAAGGTAAAACCAGAAAATCAGAATCAGGCACATAATGTCAGATCAGAAGCGGTAGAACCAAAGATAAGACAGGTGTAGGCAAAGATTTGCCTACACTTTTTATGTTTGTTTGGTTATAAAAACTATTAGAAAAAATTATAGATAATCTTCTTGTGAATTGTTGACAAGCGATTCTAATTATGGTTATAATGCTACCAACCTACTCGGTAGGTATGTAAATAAAAAGGCAGGTATTAACTATGCAGATCTATTTTGAAAAACTCGTTAGAGCAAACTATCGTTTCGGACGAATGTGTTGGTGCAAGTAATATTATAAAATGAAACCACATATTTTTAAGAACGAAAGGAAATAACGATTATGGCTAATTATAAATTTGAAACACTTCAACTTCATGTAGGACAGGAAAATCCAGACCCAGCAACAGATGCACGCGCAGTACCAATTTACGCAACTACTTCTTATGTATTTCATGATTCTGCTCACGCAGCAGCACGTTTTGGATTGGAGGACGCAGGAAATATTTATGGCAGATTGACAAACTCTACACAGGACGTATTTGAAAAGAGAATCGCAGCTTTAGAAGGCGGCGTTGCAGCTTTAGCACTTGCTTCCGGCGCAGCAGCTATCACATACACATTACAGGCACTTGGACAGAATGGTGGACATTTTGTTTCACAGAAGAGTATTTATGGTGGCAGCTACAACTTGTTAGCACATACCCTTCCAAACTATGGGATTACAGCAACTTTCGTAAATATCCATGATTTAGAAGAAGTAGAAAATGCCATTCAGGATAACACCAGAGCAATCTATATCGAAACCTTAGGAAATCCAAACAGTGATATTCCGGATATGGATGCATTAGCAGAGCTTGCTCACAAATATAATATCCCTTTGGTTGTGGACAATACTTTTGGAACACCTTATCTCATCCGTCCAATCGAACATGGTGCAGATATCGTAGTTCATTCCGCTACCAAATTCATCGGCGGTCATGGCACCACACTTGGCGGTGTTATCGTAGATTCAGGTAAATTTGACTGGACTTCCAGTGATAAATATCCAGCCATTTCGAAACCAAACCCATGCTACCATGGGGTAGCATTTGTAGATACTGCTGGTCCTGCTGCATTTGTAACTTATATTCGTGCGGTATTACTTAGAGATACAGGAGCTACCATTTCTCCATTTGCAGCATTCCTTTTGTTACAGGGAACAGAGACCCTTTCCCTTAGACTGGATCGCCATGCAGAAAATACGAAAAAGGTAATAGAATTCCTTTCCGTGCATCCACAGGTAGAGAAGGTAAATCATCCATCCTTACCAGAACATCCAGACCATGCACTGTATGAAAAGTATTTTCCAAATGGTGGCGGTTCGATCTTTACCTTTGAAATCAAAGGTGGAGTAGCAGAAGCACACAAATTTATTGATAATTTGGAAATCTTCTCATTGCTTGCAAATGTTGCAGATGCAAAGAGCCTTGTCATTCATCCAGCAACCACAACCCATAGCCAGCTTACAGAAGAGGAGTTGAAAGAACAGGATATCAAACAGAATACCATTCGTCTTTCTATCGGAACAGAGCATATTGATGATATCCTTGCTGATTTACAAAAAGGCTTTGATGCACTTGATTTACCTACCCAATAGGGGTATAATTAATTGTAAATTATTAAAGAAGGTAAAAAAGATGAAAATCATAGATATACTTACAGAAGAAAAATTATCACTATCCTTTGAGGTTTTCCCACCAAAAACAGAAACCAGTTTTGAAAGCGTGAAAACCGCAACAGAAGAAATCGCAAAGCTTCGCCCAGCCTTTATGAGTGTTACCTATGGGGCTGGTGGCGGGACAAGCCAGTATACTTTGGATATTGCAAAGAATATCAAGGAACTCTATGACGTACCTACTTTGGCACATCTTACCTGTGTCTCTTCCAGCAAGGAAATGGTGCAGCAGAAGATAACAGAAATCCAAGCTGCGGGCATCGAAAATGTCATGGCTTTAAGGGGTGATATACCAGCAGCCCTACAGGACGCGGATAGAAGCAATTGGGATTATCAGCATGCCATTGAGCTGATAAGAGAATTGAAAGAAGCAGATGCAGACTTTTGTATTGGTGGTGCTTGTTATCCAGAAATTCACCCAGAAAGTATAAATCAAAAGGAAGATATCAAACGTCTGAAAGAAAAGGTGGATGCAGGATGTGATTTCCTCACCACACAGATGTTTTTTGACAACAATCTGTTTTACAACTTTTTATACAAGATTCGTGAAGCAGGCATTACAGTTCCAGTGATTCCAGGAATCATGCCAATTACCAACGCTGCTCAGGTGAAAAGATCCATTGAACTTTCGGGCTCTTTTATGCCACAGAGATTTAAGAGTCTGGTGGACAAGTTTGGCTCCGACCCTGCGGCAATGAAGCAGGCAGGAATCGCTTATGCGACAGATCAGATTATTGATTTGTATGCAAACGGTATAAACAATGTTCATGTGTATTCTATGAACAAACCAGATGTTGCAGAAAAGATTCAGAGTAATCTTTCTGATATTTTAGGAAAATAAAATGAGTGTAATAACAGAATCTTATAAAGAACCACCGTTTTGTGAAAAAGAAATTTTAAGATATGCAGGCTGTAAGAGTTCCGAGGATGAGCTCTTACAGCTTTTGCGTGTTTGTATCGAGGAAGTGCGAGGAAAGCTATCTTATAAAGTATGCTACCTAGAATTACCAGTGACCATCTCAGAGGAAAACTGTGATTTCGATTGCATGAGGATACAGTCCAAAAATCTTGCGAAAAACCTCCAAGATTGCAAAACAGCGATTATCTTTGCAGCAACCATAGGGGTGGAAATCGATCGTTTGATTGCAAAGTATGGTCGTATTTCTCCAACCAAAGCATTGATGTTCCAAGCAATTGGGGCGGAACGAATCGAAGCCTTGTGTGATGCTTTTTGTAAGGATATTCAAACCGAACTATGTGATAACGAAGAGTCAGGAGAGAAAGTAACCTTACGTCCACGTTTCAGTCCTGGCTATGGTGACTTGCCACTAGAAACACAAAAAGATATTTTCCAGATATTAGATTGTCCCAAACGAATTGGACTATCACTAAATGATAGCCTGCTCATGTCACCATCCAAATCGGTGACAGCTTTCGTGGGAATTCATGAGCATCAGCAAGAATATGAATCAAGTATAGAAAAAAATAAATGTACAGCCTGCAACAAAACAGACTGTGAATATAGAGGTGTATAGATGAACTTCAAACATTATTTAGAAAACAACATAGTTTACCTAGATGGAGGAATGGGCACTCTGCTTCAGGCCAGCGGCTTGAAACCGGGCGAGCACCCAGAACATTGGAATATCAGCCATCCAGAGGTGATTACCAAAATACATAAAGCATATTATGATGCTGGTAGCAACGTAGTTTCTACCAATACTTTTGGTGCAAACTCTTTGAAGTTTAACAAAGAAGAATTAGAAGAAATCGTAAAAGCCGCCTTTGAAAATGCGAAAGCCGCTCGCACTAAGTGGGAGCAAGAGAATACACTGACACAAGAGAATGAACAGGCAGTAGAGAACAACACTCGAAAATTCATCGCCCTAGACATCGGTCCAACAGGAAAACTCCTAAAACCACTTGGTGATTTGGATTTCGAGGATGCAGTAGCGGTATTTGCTGAAACAGTAAAGCTTGGTGTGAAATATGGGGCAGACCTTATCCTCATCGAAACCATGAACGACAGCTATGAAACCAAAGCAGCTCTCCTTGCAGCAAAGGAAAACAGCGACCTTCCTGTTATCGTTTCCAATGCCTATGGAGAAGACGGAAAGCTCATGACTGGTGCCAATGCTGCAGCCATGGTTGCCATGGTAGAGGGCATGGGAGCGGATGCTATCGGTGCCAACTGTTCTCTAGGACCAAAGCAGCTTCGTGGAGTAGTAGAAGAACTCTTAGAAAATGCTTCCATTCCAGTGGTGCTAAAGCCAAATGCTGGACTTCCAAAATCCGTAAATGGACAGACTGTTTTTGATGTGACTCCAGAGGAATTCGCCCAGGAAATCGCTGACTTAGTGGACAAAGGTGTGCGCGTAGTAGGTGGCTGTTGTGGAACTACACCAGAATACATAAGTGCACTTTATCAGAATACAAAGGACAAGAAACCATGTGAGCTTACACAAAAGGGTATCACTATGGTATCTTCCTATACCCATGCGGTAAAATTCGAAAACCAGCCAATCCTTATTGGCGAGCGTATCAATCCAACAGGAAAAAAACGCTTCAAACAGGCACTTATCGAACATGACATTGACTATATTTTGAGCGAAGGCATTCGCCAGGAAGAAAAAGGCGTGCATATTCTAGACGTGAACGTAGGATTGCCAGACATAGATGAAGTAGAAATGCTCCAGACCGCAGTCTGCGAATTGCAGGCAGTAACGGATTTGCCACTTCAGATAGATACTTCCGATGCAAAAGCCATGGAAGCGGCACTTCGTCGTTACAACGGAAAAGCCATGATTAACTCTGTAAATGGGAAGCAGGAAAGCATGGAAGCTGTTTTTCCATTGGTACAGAAATATGGAGGATTGGTAGTAGCACTTACTTTGGATGAAAATGGTATTCCAGAAACTGATCAGGGGAGAATCGCTATTGCAGAAAAAATCCTAGCCACCGCAGAAAAATATGGTATCCAGAAAAAGGACATCATCTTTGATACCCTTGCCATGACCATAAGCTCGGATATTCATTCTGCGAAAGTAACATTGGATTCGCTCCATTATATAAAAGAGACATTGGGCTGTCATACATCACTGGGTGTATCCAATGTATCCTTTGGACTTCCAAACCGCGATGCCATCAATGGAACCTTTTTCGCATTAGCATTGGAGAATGGACTTTCTGCAGCAATCATGAACCCATTTTCTGTGGAAATGATGAAAACCTATTACACCTATAAAGCATTGAAGGGCATGGATGAAAACTGTGCCCAGTATATCGAGGCAGCAGCTGGATTTGTGACCCAGCCAAGCGGAGTAGCTTCTGCAAATGGAGCAGTAAATGTCAGTGTGCAGACGAATGACACACAAAAAGAGCCAACCTCAGATGCAGGCAACAACGAAAGCTCAGCCTCCGAACTCCAAAAAGCGGTTATCTCAGGCAGAAAGGAAAAAGCAGGCGAGCTGACTGCAAGCTTACTCCAAAATATAGAGCCGTTGAACATTGTTCAGAATGAAATTATTCCTGCTTTAAATGAAGTCGGAAAAGGCTATGAAAACAAAACAGTTTATCTGCCTCAGCTTCTTATGAGTGCAGAAGCAGCCAAGAGTGCCTTTGAAAAAATAAAGGACTTCATGTCAAAAGATGGTAAAGCAGAGGCAGGAAAAGGGCCTTTTGTCATTGCTACTGTGCATGGCGATATTCATGACATCGGCAAAAATATCGTAAAGCTTCTTTTGGAAAACTACGGCTTTGACGTAAAAGACCTTGGCAAAGATGTTCCACCAGAAACCATCGCAGAGAAAACGGTAGAACTCCATGCACCATTAGTGGGCTTAAGTGCACTTATGACTACTACAGTTCCAGCTATGGAAGAGACCATTCACCAGCTCAGAGAAAAAGCACCTTGGTGCAAAACTGTAGTTGGTGGAGCTGTACTTACCCAGGAATATGCAGACAAAATTGGTGCAGATAAGTATGCAAAAGACGCCATGGAAACAGTTCGTTATGCAGAAACTATTATGGAAAGTCTTGAGGGAGGAAAGCGCGTATGATGATTTCTACAAGAGGTCGATATGCACTTCGTGTATTGCTCGATTTGGCAGAGAATTATTCGGGCGGATATATTCCTATGAAGGATGTGGCGAAACGTCAGGAATTATCTTTGAAATATATTGAGAAAATCATGCCAGTTCTTACAAAGAACAAGCTGGTAGAAGGCGTGCATGGAAAAGGCGGAGGATATCGTCTTACCCAAAGACCGGAGGAGTATCGAGTAGGAGATATTTTGCGATTGGCAGAAGGGGATTTGGCTCCTGTTGCTTGTTTGGAATGTGATGCAAAACCATGCGAACGGGCAGATAAATGTCCTACACTTCCTATGTGGACAGAATTCCACAAGATGGTAAATAATTATTTTGACGGCATTACCTTAGCTGATTTGATGCAAAAAAATACGAATACAATGGAGTAAGGGTGAGCATATGATATACACAAGACCTGATTATTTCAATGAATTTAAATGTACCGCAGACAAATGCAAAGACACCTGTTGTGCAGGCTGGCAGATTGTGATTGATGAGGATTCTTTAGAAAAATATAAAAAGTTAAAGGGTGACTATATCTGGAAAGTCATGTCCTGTGTGGATTGGGAAACAGGGTGTTTTCGTCAGGACAATGAAAACCGCTGTGCATTTTTAAATCCAGATAATCTCTGCGACCTCTACAAGAATGCAGGAGAAGAAAGTCTCTGCAAAACCTGTAGAGATTACCCACGTCATACGGAGGAGTTTGAAGGTGTGAGAGAGGTAACGCTTTCTGTTTCCTGCCCAGAGGTAGCACGTCTTTTGATGGAGCGAGTGACACCAGTAAACTTCGTGACCGAGGAACGCCCAGAGGAAGAAGAAACTTTGGGTTTTGGAGATTTTGATCCGTTTTTATATTCCATTATTGAGGATGGTAGAAGTGCTATGGTTGAGATATTGCAGAACAGATGTCTGTCGATGAAAGAGCGTGCAGTGCTCGTGCTTGGTATGGCACACGATATGCAAAGACGCATCAACCATCGTGAGTTATTTGCCTGTGACCAGGTAATAGAAAAATATAAAAGAACCAAATCTCAGGAATATGTTCGAAACTACCTTAAGCAAAAAGGAAGAGTAGAGGAAGAGAATCTTGCCAAAGAAATGTTTCCATTAATATATGATTTGGAGCTTCTGCGTGATGAATGGGATGAACTATTACATAGAAGTCAGGACATGCTTTTCTTCACCATGCAGGAAGATTTTTCAACGTTAAAAGCAGAATTTGTTCTTTGGAAAGAAGCCAACCCAGATATGGAGATACATTTGGAACAGATTATGGTGTATTTTCTCTATACCTATTTCCCTGGCAGCGTTTACGATGGACAACTCTTTGCCAAAGCACAGATGGCAGTTTATTGCACATGGATGATAGAGCTTTTGTGGATGGCTCGCTGGCTGATGAACGGGAAAAACTTGAAGCTAGAAGAAATGACAGAGCTTTTATACCGTTTCTCCAGAGAAATTGAACACTCGGATGAAAACTTGGAAGCACTTGACCAGATGATGGTGAAAAAGTGGCTTATATAGTCACTTTTTTGGTGGAAAACCCATATATATTGTGGTACAATAACAGATAGGGAAATTTTGGAATTCTGGAGGAATTTACAAATGATATCTAAGAAAGATAATAAATCACCAATTACACAGGAAAAGATATTCAAATTTATGTTTATCATCACCATTGCGGTATCAGCGGTATTCTTTTTGAAGAATATATTAGGTGGGGCTGTTTCACAGGCACTGATGATTGGTGCATCGATTGCTGTATTTGGTATTCTCTTTTTGATTTTGTATCTTAGAAAAGCAAAGGAAACCACGAAACAGTTGGTATTAGCCATTTCCTTGATGGTGTTGATATTTATCATCGCATTGAATAGTGGTGCTTACTACAGTGATGACTTTATCATGTTCCTTGCAGTTATTGCCTTGACTGGCTTATACTTGGAACCAAAGTACTCTACCATACAGCTTATTATGGCGACATGCTTCCTTATTATAATGTATGTGCTTCATCCAGAAAAAGCAGACCCAATCGGACAGTATGCACAGTGTCTAGGCGAATTTGTTCTGACAGGCATTTTGTTCATCCAGACCATCAAACGTGGTAAAGCCTTTATCGGTATCGGTGAAGAACGTGCAAAGGAAGCAGAAGGTTTGGTAGAGTCTATGAAAGACATGGGCGAGGAATTAGACCATGATTTTGCAAAATCTTCCGCACGTATCAACAATAACACAAGCGAGCTTCAGAAGGGTTCCAAGTCTATCGTAGAAAGTGCCATCAATATGCAGGGCAGTTGCGATGATGTACAGGATAGAATCATTATATCGCAGCAGTCTATTATCGAATTAAATGAACAGGTAACACGTTTTGAAGTCGCCTTAAGAGAAAATCAGGCGAATATCGCAAACATGGAACAACAATTGGCGGCTGTTACCTCTACTGTAAACGAAGCTAACGAAGTATTCCAGGCGATGGAACAGAAGATGGGAGAGGTCGCAGATATCGCAGACCAGTTGGGAGATATCTCTTTCAACACCACCATTCTTTCACTGAATGCTTCGATTGAAGCCGCCAGAGCAGGGGAAAGCGGAGCAGGCTTCGAAGTCGTAGCTTCCGAAATGCGTCAGCTTTCTAACAACAGCAACATTTTCTCCGAACAGGTATCTGAGGTTGTCAAAAGTCTTATGACAGAAGTAGGAGAAACCGCACAGCAGTTTATGGATAGCACCAAAGCACTAGAAGACTCCAAAGCTTCGATGGACGAACTTCAGGAAAGCTTCGTACGACTCACCAAACAGTTCGACGCATTATATGGCAACATCGCAACACAGAACAACAATGTTAACGAAGTAGGAAATATTTTCCATGATCTTCGAGCAAGAGTAGCAGAAATGCAGAACTACTCTGCGGACAATCAGAAATCCGTAGGAGCTATCATCGATGCTATGGATTTATATAAAGAAAATATCGAGAAAGTGATCGAGTCAACTCGCAGAGCGGAAATCGAAGAATAGGACAAAGCAAAACGAATAGGCTGTCGCCATTGTGCGACAGCCTATTTTTGTATTGACTGTAATTTCCTGTTATGGTAATATTTAGAGGATAATGCGGTTTAGTGTACCCATTTATAAAGGAGTAAAAACTTAAGAAGCAAAAAGGTTAGGAGGACAAAATGGAAAAGTTGAAAAATCTCGGCACTAAAATTGCAGAAAAATGCAAAGCAATTATTGAACGTGCTAAGACAGACAAAAAATTCCTTGCGGCTCTCATTGGTGGTGCTGTAGCTGTTGTAGCAATTATTGTTGCATTAGTTGTAGCACTTAGCGGTGGCGGTTCAGCAGGTGGCGGAAAAACTAATACAGGTTCCGGCAAAAAGACTACATACACAGTAAGTGTACAGACAAAGGGTGGAATGGTTCTCCCAGATATCGATGTACGCGTGTATAACGATGAAAAATTATCTGATTTAGCAGGAGCAGAATCTTTAGAAGATGATGGCACTGTAAAAATCGAACTTCCTGAAAGTGATAACTATTATATCGAAATCGATGGTGCACCAAAGGGATATGATGTGGCAGATTACTACCAGTTTGATGGTAAGAAAGCAGACATCGTACTTACATCTTCTCTTATCACAGATGAAGATATCTCTACAGCAACACTTGGTGTAGGTGATGTAATGTATGACTTTACTGTTACAACACCAGATGGAACAAAGTACACTCTTTCTGAACTTTTGAAAGAAAAGAAAATGGTAATGCTCAACTTCTGGTATACCACATGTTCATGGTGTGTAACTGAGTTCCCAATTATGGCAGAAGCATATGAACTTTACAAGGACGATATCGAAATTCTTGCACTTAACCCAATGAACGAAGGTGCTGATGCGGTAAGAGCATTCCAGCAGCAATATGCATTGCCATTCCCTATGGCAGAATGTCCTACATCATGGGCAAATGTATTTAGTGTCACTGGATATCCTACATCCGTATTTATTGACCAGTATGGTGTAATCTGTGCAGTGGAAGCAGGTGCAATTACCAGTCTTAGACCATTTGTATCAGCATTTGATCACTTTACAGCAGATCCATATCAGCAGATGCTTTGTGTAAATGGTGTTTCTGATTTAGTAACACAGATTAAACCTACCTATGAAATGCCAAGCTCTGATGAAATTGCAGCAGCAATTAACAGTGGTAATATCAATGTGACATATCGTGCTGAAGAAGGTGATTCAGCAGAATACGCATGGCCATTTATCATTGGTGAAAAAGATGGAATGACATGTATTTATCCTTCAAACAAGGGTATCGAAGATTCTTATGCGATTCTCTATGCAGACGTAGAGTTGAAGGCAGGAGAAGCAATCGGTTTTGACTTCTACCGTTCTACAGAGACATCAGCTGATATCCTCTATGTCATCGTAGATGGCGAAGATATCATGTCTATTAGCGGTGAAACAGGTAAATGGGAAACCAACTATGCGTGGGTAGCAGAAGAAGACGGCACCTACGAGGTAGCCTTCTGTTACATCAAGGACGAAAGCACCAATGAAGGCGAAGATACCGTTTATATCAAGAACCTTCACGTAATTAACGCTAGCGCAATTAGTAAGGGTATCAACGTATATATCCCTAGATTGGCAGCAAAAGAGCAGCAAGACGGCTCATATAAATATGCAAACATCGTTTACAATGCTGCAGATGGCTACTATCATGTAGGCTCTGCAAATGGTCCACTTCTTTTAGCTGAATTATTAAATTATACACAGTTTAATGAAGAAGACGTCGTATACTCTATGGTATATGATGATCAAGAACTCATGGTTGATGGCGTAAACCGTTTCGAAGAATTAGAACAGTATGCAAACTACGCATCCAACTCTAATATCTATGGTGTATGTCCAGTAACACAGGATTTATACGAAATCCTCGTAGAATTCGGATACCAGTTCGGTTTCGAAGATGATGAAAATGAATGGTTGAAGCTATGTATGTACTACGATTCATATGGTTCAGGCAAACAGCTTGAGGATCCAATCAAGGGTCTCGCACCATTCTGTGCATACACAGCAACGCAGGGAACCAATGTCAGCACAAACTACTTCTATTATAATAGAGCGATTATGCCAAGAGGTTTGATGGCAAAATTCGTTCCAAGTAAATCCGGTGTATACCGTATTACTTCACACAACGATTCTCAGCAGGGTGTAGATGCATGGATTTTCGATGCCAACCGTGAAGTGCTTCTTTCATACGAACGTGATGAAAGAATGTTCACAGAAGAAGGTGAAGTTTCTATGGTATTCTACATGGAAGCTGGTGTACCATATTACATTGACATCGCATTCTGGGATGTATATGAAGTAGGTACGATTACTTATGATATTGAATATATTGCTCCAACATACAACTTATTCCGTTTAGCTTCACCAGGTTATTTCACATACGACAGTGATGCTACAGGCAATGCTATGTACTACGTAATCGCTGGTGGTATCGATGTAGTTCTCGGCGAAGACGGAATCTATTATGAAGATTTAGGTAACGGCAAGAAGGGCAGCAAGCTCTACTGTGACTTTACTGGTATCACAGGTGTATTCAGTAACCCTATTATGACCAACCAGGGTGTAACAGGTATGATTGATATGGGCGGCTTTGACTTCAGCAAGACAGAAAACGACATGTACGTACTTTCTATCATCGAAGCTCAGGGTAGCGTAGATGCAGCTGATAAATACCTCAAAGAACTTTGGGGCGAAGATTATGAAGGTTATGCAGAAGAATATCAGTTGAAGGATGTTTACGCAGGTAAATATCATGGAACAGGAAAAGACTACACGGAAGCAATTCGTGCATACTGCAGCCAGATTGATAAATCAAGCAGTACAGAACGTAACGGTTGTGTAGTGGTAACAAAAGAATTAGCAGAAATCCTTCAGATGATTATGGAAAAATATACATTTGAAGATGTTGACCATGCATGGACAAAACTCTGCTATTACTATGATTATCTTGGACCAGCAAACTAATCGGTTTGTAAAGGAGTAATATCATGAAGATTTTGAAAAAACTTATCATTGTGGCTGCACTTATGTGCAGCGCAATGCTCTTGGTTGCTTGTGGTGGCGGTGAAACAGAATACAAAGTAACTGTAAAAGACGCTCTTGGCAACACATATGGTAAAGATACCATCGTAGAATTCTACGACGGAGATGAAAAAGTAGGTATGCAGATTTGTGATGAAAACGGCGTAGCTACAAAAAGCTTAGCAAAAGGTACATACACAATCAAAGTTACTTCTACAGAAAAAGATGTAGTTTACTATTTTGAAGAAACACAGGTAACCGAAAGCAAAACAGAAATTGAAATAATTATCTCTAACAAATTAGGCGAAGAACCAGAAGTACTCTTTGTAGGTGGAGAAGAAACAGATGCTTATTATGTAAATGCGGGCTGTACCAATGTAGAGCTTGCAAAGGGTGAAAGAAGCTACTTCCTTTTCGCTCCTTCAAAAGCTGGTACTTATGAATTCTCTGTAGATTGCGAAAGCGAAACAGAAATCGGTTACTATGGTGCACCTCACTTTGTACAGGATAACAGTGCAGCAGAGGTAGTAGATGGTAAATTTACAGTATCTATCAGCGAATCTATGATTGGTACAGGTAATACAGGTACTACTGTTATGGTTATCGGTGTAGATTCTGATGCAGATACAAACGCAGTTCTTTGCATCAATCGTACAGGTGATCCACAGAAAACTATAGCTGACGAAGAATGGACCATCTACGAAAAAACAGTAGAACTTTCTAAATACACATTACCAGCTGGAAAATCTTTAGTGGATTTTGATGTAACATCAGCAGCTGGCTATACAGTAGTATTAAACAAAGAAGATGGCTACTATCACTTAAATAACGAAAATGGTCCATTGGTAGTGGTTTACTTAGCAGAAGACCCAACTGTACCATATTTACCATGTTTCAAAACAATTTTGGAACGTTCTGGTATCAGCGAATACAAATTTGATGACAATGGCGACTTTGTAGCAAAAATCAGCTATAGCGAATGCCTCTTGGAATACATCGAGTTCGCAGATGATACAACAGGTGTATATCCACTTACTGAAGATTTGAAAACAATCATTCAGGCAAGAGGCGAATATGTAGGCTGGTGGGATTCTACCAAAGCAGATTTTGTGTTCAAAGATTCCGCAGGAAACCCAATCCAAGGCCTTAACACAGAAATCGCTTGGTTATTTATGTGTGCTTACGTTGAGTAAGAAAGATAGGAAGGCGTTTCTATGAGTAGATTATCGATGAAAAAAAGAGTATTAGGCATCGCTGCAATACTTCTCCTTATGTGTGGTTTGACCGCCTGTGGGAATAATCCATCTGGGACTTATGTAGTTCACGTAGTGACAGAAAGCGGAAAAAACTTGGAAAAAGTAGAAGTAAGGGTGTATACCGATTCTTCAAAGGAAGACATCGTGGCAGTAGGTGAAACCGATGAAAACGGCCTTTTTTCCTTTGAATCACAAGGTTCTGTTGGCGATGTCATATATTTAGAAAATGTTCCAGTAGGCTATGAAGTGGCAGAAAACTACGAAATCAAGCTACAGGATACAGAGATTGCTCTAACAGCACAGCTTTTATCAGAAGATGAGCTGGAAGGTGTGACCTTCAAGCTGGGGGATGTGTTTGCAGACATGTCTGTGACTACTCCAGAAGGCAAGACTTACACTGTTTCTGAGCTTCTCAAAGAAAAGAAGGCAGTTGTAATCAATTTCTGGTATTTAAACTGTAGCCCATGCAAGATGGAATTTCCATACTTGCAGGAAGCCTATGAAAACTACAAGGATGATATAGAAGTTATTGCAGTTAACCCGGTAGATGGAACAGATGAAACAATCGCAGCCTTCCAAGAACAAATGGAACTTACTTTTCCAATGGCAGTATGCGATGCAAAATGGGAGCAGTACATGAATTTAACTGCTTACCCAACAACAGTAGTGGTTGATCGTTACGGAACAATCGGTCTGATCCATAAAGGTATGGCAACTAGTGCCGATGAATTCAACAAAGTGTTTGAATTCTTTACCGCAGAGGATTACCAACAGACGACTATTCGTAATATCAGTGAATTAGAGTAAAAGATAGTGAAAGGAGATTTATCATGAAGAAAAGACTCGTAACAGCAGTTCTTATGCTTTGCTTGGCATTTAGCCTCGTTGCATGTGGCGGCAATGGTTCTGATGCAGATACACAGAAGAACAATACAGAAAACTCACAGCAGGATGATGCTCAGGCAAACAATGATGCAGATACAGAATCTGAATCAGAAAACGTAGACGATGGCAAAATAACATACAAAATTACAGTTGTAGATGAAGGTGGCAACCCAGTAGCAGGTGCTATGGTTCAGTTATGTGATGACGCAAACTGCATGCCAAAAATCACAGATGCAAATGGTGTGGCAGAATTCAGTGCAGCAGAATTTGACGGTTATATTGTAAAAGTTGCATCTGCACCAGCAGGATATGAACTTATAACTGATGAATATACATCTTTAGATGGTGCAACAGAACTTACTCTTACTGTAAAAGCAGTACAGTAAATGATTTTAAGAGAAATAAAACGTGCAGGCGCTTTATAGGCGCCTGTCTATATTTAAAAATGATTAAGAAGGGAAGCGTAATTATGGAAAACTTAATCGAAAAGTTAAAGAACGTAGATAAGAAAATTTTAATTGGTGCAGGTATTGGTGTTGCAGCACTTATCATTCTTATCGTTGCCTTGATAATCGGTCTTGGCGACAAGCCAGCTGGTGGCAATACACAGGATGATAGTCAGGCAGGTTCTGAAATTTTGAATCCAGAAGGAAGTGGAACCGAAGAGGATCCATTTATTATGGCAGGTACAGAATTTGAAGCGAAAGTACCAGCAGAAGGTCTGGTATATTACCAGATGTACAAGGTAAACAGAATGATTCTTTCCATTGAGGATGAAGATGCTTATGTAATATACGATGATAAAGAGTACAAAGCGGAAAACGGAGTAGTAACTGTGTCACTTGTGACTCCAGATACATATACCCCAGCTTCATTTGCGATTGGAAACACATCTAAGGAAGAGAAAACATTTAAAGTAACACTCGCTTTCCCACAGGGCTCACAGGGCAACCCATTTACTATGGAATTGGGTGACTTTAATGCCAGTGTGGCAGCAGGGAATGACCAGGGCGTATATTACACATATACAGCGACAGAGACTGGACTTCTTACAGTTACATTGCTTAGTGTAACAGAAGGTATTCAGTACGATTATTCTCTTTATAACTTAAATACCTATGCAATGCGTAATTTGAGTACAGAAGGTACAGAAAATGCAAATGGTAATAAAACTGTTTCCATTGAAGTGAATGAAGGAGATGTAGTGCAGATTTCTGTAGGAACACTTCCAAATGAGCAAAATGAATACCCAGCAGGTGAATTTCAGTTATCTGCATCGTTTATAGCAGGTGAAGGAGTAATTGATCCTAACCAGAAGATTGAATACTCTGTAACAGTTAAGGATGAAGCTGGAAAAGCAGTAGCGGGAGTTTCTGTAAATATCAGTGGTAATGGTATTGAAAATGTTGTTCTTACAACAGATGCGAATGGTGTGGCGAAAACAACATTAGCTGCTGGAACATATGCGGCAATCGTATCTGCTCCGACAGGATATAAAATGGACGCTACAGAATACAAACTTTCTCCAGATAAGGCATCTGTAGAGGTAAAATTAGAAAAGAAATCAACAGTTGAAAAGACATACACTGTAAAAGTAGTGAATGAAAGTAACAAAGCTATGTCAGGTGTATTGGTAACTGTAGGTGATTCTTATGGAACTACAGACAGCAATGGTAGTGTAAGTTTCAAATTGATAGAGGATAACTATACTGCAACAGCAAGTTATAGCGGATATCAGACTACAAGTAAGTCGTTTGGTGGTTCAACAAGTGTTACTATTACAATGAAGAAAGAAACAGCCACAACGAATCCAAATGCAAAGTCCTATACAGTAGAAGTAGTAGACTATGCTGGTAACCCTATTAAAGATACCGCTGTAAGTTTCTTAAGTGGCGGTAAGATAGTAGCTACTGTATTGGTAGGTTCTAATGGTAAGGCAACAGCATCCCTTAATGCGGGTAATTATACGGTAGAAATCAAGTTCCCAAGTGATAAAGAATACGGATTTGATCATTCTACAACAAGCCTTACAAACAGTAAAACCTCTACTAAAGTAGTTGCAGCTCCAAAGGCGGATACAAAGGATACAACTAGTGTATATGACGGTGCATATACTATGCAAAATGTATATACTGGTGGTACATACCTTGAAATGCAGTCTAATACAGACAACTATTTTGTATTTAAACCTAGTAAAGCTGGAAAATATAAAATAAGCACAACGGATACAAATGCAAAAGTTGCACATGCGGGAACAACAGGTTATTTTACGGAAGGACCAAGTTATTCTGGTAATTCATGTGAAATAGATATTTATGCAGATCAGGTTAAAGCAGGTATGCAGTTGGTTGTGAGTGTAACTGGTACATCAGAATGTATAGTTGTGGTTGAACGTACAGGCAATGCAGGTGCGTTGACAACATACAAAGATTATGCTGCAAAGACAACACCAAGTGCATTTACTTTAACTGGTATTAGTGGAAAAACACAGAAATATGTAGATGTATCTGCTAGTTCGTTTAAGATTGTAATGGGTTCTGATGGATACTATCATAAAGATTCAGCAACAGGTCCTATTATGTATGTGGTACTGAACAGTAAGGCACAGTACATCTCTATGAAGGACTTGACAGATAATGGTCCTTTAAGAAGTCCTAGCAAGGGTGAAGATTATACGGAATGTATGGTGCAGTATGTAAATTGTATAGATGCTACATATGGTGTATATCCATTAACAGAAGATTTAAAATACATGTTCCAGCAAGGCGGCAAAGTCAAAGGCTGGTGGGATAAGAGTGTAGAAGGTGGCTATTATCTTTTTGGAAATCAGACAGTAAATACTGATATCGCATGGATGTTTGAGTGCTGTTGGTGGGAATAATTGACAAAAAATATTGCATTTTATTAAACATGGGTGTATATTATTACATATGTTCCTAAAAAAATACAAAGGAACGTTGTATACAAGTCATTAACTTAGCGGCGCAGCTAAGATGATGTAATAAAAATATTTTAATAAAGGAGAAAAAATATGAAAAAGAAATTTTTCGCAGTGCTGATGGCATTATGTATGGTATTAAGCTTAGGTAATATTACTGCATATGCTGCAGATGCAACACTTAGTGCAGGTGAGTATACAGAAGAACATCTCATTGCACTTGAAGCAGGAGATTCAGATGGATATACATATTCCTATACTGTACCTTCTGATGTTGAAGGAAAAGTAAAAGTAGGAGTTGAGGTTAAAGAAGCTTCTGGTTACTACTCAATGTTAGTTACTAACAAAACAACTTATGAAGAAGATGCAGCTTCCTCAGACTCATATGGAGCAAATGATCCAGTTGCAGCAGTTAATGCAAGTGCAGGTGATGAGGTTACAATTAGAGTTAAAGCGTATGGTACATGGAATAATGAAACTTTATCAATGGAATATCCTGCTCTTGAAAAACTTACTTGGATTGGTACAGTAGGAGCAGTTGGTACAGTAGATAGCCCAGATGAAATGGTTATTGAATACTATGGATCTTATCAGGGTGGAGATGTAACAACAGTATCTCCTGGTACAGATGGTTACTATTATGAAGCAGAAGCTCCAGTAAAAGGTACATTCTATATGTATCTTACTTCATACGCAACAACAGCTACTGAGCCAGAAATTATCTTAACAGTAGGTGATAAAGTTGCTAAGTATTCTGAGAGTACAGAAACAAAAACAATTATGACTGGTAGAATGCCAGAAGAAGTAACAGTTGTTGCAATAGAAGTAGAAATGTTTGATGTTGTAGAAGTACAGATTAAGGATAATGGTACAGGTACAGAAACAGTAGATATTGCATGGAATGTAGCTGTTGAAGAACCATTAGGAACAGCAGGAAACCCATATGATATTGAAAGCTTTGAAACGACTGTAACTATCCCAGCTTATACAGCTGTATATTTTGAAGCACCATATGAATATTTAGCATATGCAGAAGCGGTTTATTTTGAAGGCACAAATACTTATGTATTCGTAGGTAATCCTTATAGGGGTGTAGTTACTCCAGCAGAAGATGGCGAATTGGTAGGTTTTGTTGATAACTTATACTATAATTATAATGGACCAATTTTTGGTATCATGAATAATGGTGCAGTTGAAGAAGAATGTACAATTACATTTGATATTCCAGCAGGTGTTTATATTAATCCAGAAGTAATTGAAGATGAAGCTGAACATACCTTTGTTGAAGACGATGGATTTTATTTCTATACATGGACAGCTCCAGCAGATGGTATCGTTACACTTTCTGCAGAATCTACTTCTAGTTGGATGTTCTCTGTGGATAATGTAACTTCAGGTTATTATGGAAGTTACTACAACAGTGAAGAAGGTGGCAAAGAGGTAATCGAAGTTGCAGCTGGCGATGAATTATTAATTTATGTATCAGCATTCAATAGTGATTGGGAAACTGTACCAGGTACAGTTACAACAATTGTTGATTTTACTGAATCTGTAGGAACAGTTCTTGATGCAGAATATGTTGCAGATGTTGTAACAGATATTGAAAATGGAAACTTCGAAGATGGTGTTATTAACGTTAACCTTAATGAAGATGGAATTGTTGATGAAACTGCAACAGTTATTCCTTCTGACATTTTAGCAGCTGTTAAAGAATATAATGAATTAGTTGATGATCTTGACATTATTTTCTGGACAGAATATTATGCTTGGTATATTGATGGTTCTTCAATTGAAAGCACACTTCCAATTGATCTTGGTCTTAACTTAGGATCAGAAAACATTGCAAAAGATAGAGCAGAAGCTCTTGCAGATGGAAATGAATGGGCACAGTTCTCTATTGCACATGATGGTGACTTTGGCTTTGATGCTGTATTAGAGTTCTTCTTTGACCTTGAAGCTAACCCAACATTTGTTGGTAAGCAGGTAGTATTGTACTGGGATAACAATGGTACATTTGTAGAAATTGGAAAATACACAATTGATGAAGATGGCATTGTAGGATTTGCTATGTCTCATGCATCTGATTATGTAATGGTTGTTGAAGGAACAGCTGTAGTTGAACCTCCAGTTGATCCAGTTGATCCACCAGCAACAGGTGATGCAACAAACTTCGCTCTTTGGTTCGCAGTTCTTGGACTTGGTGTAGTTGCAATCGCTGGTAGCGTTGTAATGAAAAAAAGAGAATTCTAATTTTTAAATTGAATATTAGATGACAAAATGAAAACCACTGAGAGTTATCTCTCAGTGGTTTTTTATCGTAGGCGTTGAATAACCTATTATTTCCATAAGTGCAGATTGAAGGTCTGTATAAATTTTCTCAGGATAGGATAACTATAGTATATTTAGGAATGAAAGCAAGAGAAGGTCACAGTTTGTATAATTTTTTCTTAGAATGTGAGAAGATAGACTTTGGGTAGTAATGACAAAATGAAACTCGCTGAGATTTAGCCTCAGCGAGTTTTTGCACCGGTTAATAGAGAATTATGCCTTTTTATTTGCCATTACTTCGTCGTAGATTTTCTGTAAATTTTTATCGGAAATTTCTTTAATGGAATTACGGACGAGTTCGAAAGATGCTCCGTTGATAAAGAAATTGCGTGCGTTTTCAGTAGCGTTTTGTGCAATACCCTGGGAAATGCCCTGGGAAATACCTTGAGAAATACCGTCGTTATAGATTAATGTTCCGAGTTCTGTCATCTTGATTTCCTCCTTGAGATTATTTAATTCTTCTGGATTTAGAAACTTGGTTGCCATAGTGTAGAGTACTGCTTCGATAATGTCGAGATTTGGAATAGTGTCTCCAGCATCACGAACGATTTCAAAGGCTTTGTGAAAGCGTTCCCTCTGTGGGATGTTTCCGCCCATAAGTGGACAAAGAGTAAGAGGAACCAAATCGTTCTCAGTTAGCGGGAGTCCATGCTCGAGTTTATCTGTAATGTTTTTAAAAACATCTTCAGCGAGTTTTCCTTTCATAATGATAGGATGTACACGGTAGGTGTTGATGCCACTAGTGAATTCTGTCATAGGTTGTTCGATTCCACCAGAAAATAGCACATAGGTGTGTACATCGGTTTTGTGCTTCAAACATAGAAATGCTTCATATGTACGAAATCGTCTTAGATTTTCGAGTGCAGTATTGTTTGTGCTTTGAAATTCGAAATGAATCAAGGTGCCATCTTTCATAACGAAATTAATGTCCTGATATTGCTTTCGAAGTTCTAAATGAATACCTTCCGTTGGCGCAATGTGATCAACTTCGCCAGGTATCTGCCAATAGGGAAGTAGTACGTTTGCGAAGTAATCATGCATTACTTTTAGTGCACCATCCTCTGCTTGGTGTGGTGTTTGGATTGTTGGTGAGTTATCCATATGTTTCCTTTCTATTGCCAAGGAGCACAATAGAATTTCTCTACACTCAATATACGAAAAAGGACAGGCAGACTTTGCTGTTGGCAAATTTTTCTTTTTCGCTTTATGTAATAATATAAGTTGCTTTAATTGGAATACTTCTCTTGAGGTAGAGTAGATTCTAATTAAGAACATGATTCTAAACTGCTGCACTTTAGAATCATGTATGAATTTATAGATTCGTATAACGAAGTGCAGAGCAGTTTCTATTTTGTCTGCTTGTATATGTATGGTAGCATGCCTGTCGTATGGTTGCAAGCAGAAAACAATTTATTAGAAAAAGTTTAGCAAAGTGCATAAAATTCGCATATAGGAATTTGTGGAGCTTTTACAGATTTTATTATGATATTTGAATTAAATATCAGATGACAAAATGAACCTCGCTGAGATTTTTTTTGATGTAGTGCGTTTTTTAGTTGTTCCATAATTCGATGGTCTTGAGTAATTTAAGCTTTGTATTTTTGTCCATCTTATGAATCTGTGCCATAAGGGCATTGTCTAAGATAAGAGATGTGGTATATCGAGACATTTAGGTAAAAACACAGGCCCTGTCATGTAAGTGACAGGGCCTTGACTATTTCTATGAAATTTTTAATTAGTTTCCCAACTCTTGTTCCACAACAGCTTCCAAATCTTCGTAGTGAACAGCTTCAAAGAAGATTTTTACGATAACACCGTGTTCGTCGATAACGACGGTGTATGGATAGGTGTCACGGCCACCAAGGGAACTGTAGTACACATCTACGCCAGTCTCGGAGTTTGGATCATCTTTTGCAAAAACAATGTTGGAGTCTGGATAATGTTCTGCGATATATCCTGGAGCTGTATTTGCAATCATATCGGTATGAACTGCAATGACGGTTACGTCATCTGCGTAGTTTGTTGCAATCTGGTCGAAGTATGGTAATTCGTTTACACAAGGAGTACACCAGGTTCCCCAGAAGTTGATAATGGTGATTTTGCCAGTTTCGACTGGGTTGATGGTGGTGCCTTCTAGAATGCCAGTACCATCGACGCGAGTCAGATCGTAGCTATAACAGGTGTCGCCGACTTGATTTCCTTCGGCTGGCTGTACATAGTCTGGAGTGGTCTGCCAGTAGTAAACGATGACACCAATAAGTACGGCTATCATTGCTATTGTTGTAATTGCACGAGTAGTGTTGCGGGCTTTCTTGGTTTCTTCTGGATGATTGTCGATACCATGGTTCTTGCGAAGAAGACCTGAGCCTTTCCATTTAATTGCATCGGTTGGACAGACATTGATACATTCGCCACAGCTGATACATTCCTGATCACCTACCTTGTTTACGTCCATCTTACAGTGGTTTACACAGAGATTACAGTTAATGCACTTGTGTTCCTCTACCTTTACCCCAAAGAAGGAAAGCTTGTTAAATAAGCCATACAATGCACCCAATGGACAAAGGAAACGACAAAATAAACGGAAGATGAATACACATCCCACCATAATGCTTACCATGAGAAGGAACTTCCAAGTAAAGATTGGTCCTAACATGGAGAAGTAGCTAGCGTTTACTTCGTTGGACAAGAGGGTGAGTCCGCCTTCCAAGGTTCCTGCAGGACAGATGTACTTACAGAAGGCTGGAAGAGGAGTGTCGCGAAATGCATATGTAATAGGTACGATAAATACAAAGAACACGAGGATTACATATTTTAAATAAGAAAGTAACCGTGTGACTTTATTCTTTTTCATCTTAGGAGTTTTGATTTTGTACACTAGTTCCTGAATGAAACCGAATGGACAAAGCCATCCACAAATCATTCTACCGAATAAAATTGAGTAGAGTAAAAGAGTACCGCCTACATACCATAAGGTGCTTTTGCTATCAGAACTTAGAGCCCCCTGTAAAGAACCTAGTGGACAAGCGGCTACGGCTCCAGGGCAGGAGTAGCAGTTGATGCCTGGCACACACACAATCTTTGAGTTCCCTTTATAAATGTTGCCTTGTACAAAGCCTTTCAGATTCGCATTGTAGAGCAATGCGGTGTATAGTTGAATCCATTTACGTTTGCTAGGCATAAGATCTTTTATCTTTTGAATTATTTTTCCCATCTATATCACCCCAATCCAATACATTCAGTACAGATGTTGATAGCCTTTGCTAATACATCAATGGTACCGCCATTTAAAAAACCATAAACTACAAGGATAATTGCTGCTACCAAGATAGCGTTACGATAAGGACTGAGTCTCTTTTCTTCAGAGACGATTTCGTTTTCTCCATCACTCTGCAAAGTAGGAAGCTTTTTTACCAATTCGATTTCTTTCTGAATGCTCTTTTCATTATGTATAGCAACGAATAGGGCATAGCCAAAAGAAACGAGTAAACAAGGGATAAGTACCTTCATGGCATTTATCATGGAGCTATTGATTTCGCTCTGATGGAAGTTGGCACTATTTAATGCGTAGAAGAGGAATACGGCACTACATACCACCAATATAATAGTACGAACTGTGATATGAAGTTTGCGGTTCTTCCAAAGTGCTTTAATTTCTTCTTGAACAGAAGTTTCTGCATTGCCGAAGTCCTTCTTGCTATATAAGTTTTCCAACATGGCTGGGAAATCCTTTTGCTTTGGGTCCTTTTCCTTATCAGAAGGAGAAATGATTTCCCATATAAAACTGATAACGGCCATTACAAGACTTAGGTATACTGGAAAAGCGATACCTGAGAAGGTAGCCGCTACGCTTTCTCTTGAGAATGGCTGGTCGCCAGAAAAGTAAATGTTTAGACAGCCTGCGATTAGGCAGATGCCTGCAATAACAAGAACAATACTAAATACAATATTATAAATGCGATGTATACGCACCATAGATTCATTGTTCATAAATCTTGCCTCCATTTGATTTGTCTTCTGTAGAATAGAAGTTTTTGTTCGTTAAGTATATCACAGGAAATGAAGAAAGTAAATTGCAGGAAACTACTGTATAAAATTAAATTATAAAAAAGATAATAAATCGATATGGGATTACTTGCAAAATTTGTCAAAATGAGGTAGTATAAAATGTACTGTGTGCTATTATGCACATTTTAGACGAATAGAAACCAATATAAGAGGGAAAGAGGTAACATTCAAATGAAAAGAAACACATTTGCAAAGGTTTTAAGATCGGCATTTGCATATCTTTTAATCTTCGGACTTGTGGCACAGATGCTGCCTACGACAGCACTTGCTGCAGACTCAGAGTATTCGGCTTCCTTCATTGAAAAGCTCGAAGACTTAAAAGTGGATTATTCAGACTATTTGGATAATTCAGTTGTACTTCAGTTGCCAGAGGGTGTGACTAATGATGATGAGATCTCAGTTATTATTACTGTAGATACCGCTACCATCATGGAAGCATACGAAGGCACAGACAAGAGTATGAGCTTCAAGGAGTATGCTCTTGAAAGTGAAGATGCTGCAGAGATTACTGCAGAAATCAATAGCAAAAAAGCAGATATTCTTTCCAGATTAGACGATCTTGGAGTAGAGTATACTGTTGGCGAAGACTACAATACTTTATTAAGTGGTTTCGCAGTTACTATTAAAGCTGGTGATTTTGCTTCTACCTGTTCTGTATTAAAGGACGGTGAAAATGCAATCGTTGGTGAAGAATACGAATCATGCGAAACTGAGCTTGTAGAAAACTCAGTAAGTATTTACGAAGACACAGGTATTTTTGATAGTTCTAATTCAGGCTACGACGGATCGGGTATGGTAGTAGCTGTTTTGGATACAGGTCTTGATTCAAATCATTCTGCGTTTTCCGTAGATAACTTTACATCAGAAACACTTGGACTTACCTACGATGATGTGAAAAAGGCTTTGAATGATACAGTTGCTAGCACATTAGTAGAAGGTATTTCGGTAGACGATGTATATATTAATGAAAAGGTTCCATTTGGATTTGACTACGCAGACGAAGATACAGATCCATACTCAACACACAACAACCATGGTACTCACGTATCTGGTGTAATCGTTGGTAACGATGATGTTATCACAGGTGTTGCACCAAATGCACAGTTGGTTGCTATGAAGATTTTCTCTGATGTTATGGATACTGCTCGTTCAGAATGGATTCTTGCTGCATTGGAAGACTGTGTTGTACTTGGTGTTGACGTTATCAACATGTCATTAGGTACAGCATGTGGTTTCAGCCGTGAATCAGATGAAGAAATCTTAAATGGTGTATATGACAAGATTAGAGCAGCTGGTATCAGTGTTATAGTTGCTGCTTCTAACAGCTATAGCTCAGCTTATGGCTCAGATGCAAACGGTAACTTAGGTTTGACTTCAAACCCTGATACAGGTACAGTTGGTTCTCCTGGTACATATGACGGTGTTATGTCTGTTGCTTCTATCAGCGGTACAAAAACACCATACATCTTATATGATGGAGATATCATTTATTTTACTGAATCAACAGATGGTGGTTCAGAAGAAAATAACTTCTTTGATACATTGCTTGGCGAAGAAGATTCCATTAAAATTGAATACGTAACTATTCCTGGTGTTGGACGTTCTGCGGACTACACAGGTTTAGATGTTGAAGGCAAAATCGTATTAGTACGTCGTGGTTCTAATACATTCGAAGAAAAAGCAATCATTGCTCAGGAACAGGGCGCTGCTGGTATCATCATTTACAACAACGTATCCGGTGATATCAAAATGAACGTAGGTAACGCTACACTTGCGGTATGTTCTATTTCTCAGGATGATGGTGAAAGATTGGCAGAAAAAGAAAGCGGAACATTAAAAATTGCTCGCACTCAAACTTCTGGTCCATTTATTTCAGACTTCTCATCTTGGGGACCTACTCCAGACCTTGGTATCAAGCCAGAAATCACTGCTCATGGTGGAAATATTCTTTCTGCTGTAACAGGTGGTTCTTATGACCGTTTATCTGGTACATCAATGGCTTGTCCAAACCTTGCTGGTGTAGTAGTACTTTTAAGACAGTATGTTGTAGAGAACTTCCCAGACATCGCAGATGATGATGTGAAGGTAACTACATTGGTATATCAGCTTCTTATGTCTACAGCAGACATTGCGCTGAATACAAACGGCTTGCCATACGCAGTTCGTAAACAGGGTGCAGGTCTTGCAAACTTAGCAAGTGCTCTTGCAACAACTGCATATGTATCTACAAAGGATGCAGATGGCAACGAAATGGACAAAACTAAGATTGAACTTGGCGATGACCCAGAAAAAACTGGTGAATACGAAATGACATTCACCATCAATAACTTTGGTAATAAAAAGCTCTCTTATGAAGTTGGTGCATATATATTTACAGAAGGCGTTAGTGAAACAAAGACAAACGCTGGTGAGACCACCGTTACAGAAGAAGCTTACATCTTGGAAGATGCAACCTTCGAAGTATTAAATGTAGAAGGTGGTAAATTAAGTGGTAGCAAAGTAACTGTAAAAGCTGGAGAAGCAGCAGAAGTTACTGTTAAGATTACACTTGGAGATAAAGATAAAGAATATTTAGATGAATCCTTTGAAAATGGTATGTATGTAGAAGGTTTCATCACCTTAGAAGCAAAATCAGGCACTAAGGTAGATATGAATATTCCTTACCTTGCATTCTATGGTGATTGGACAGAAGCTCCTTTATTTGACTTAAGTTATTATGATACCAATGCGGATGAATTAGACGAGGGTATCGACGAAGAAGATAAAACAAAGGCTGATGCTTATGCAACACGTCCAATCGGTGGTGTTAGCGAAGATTATGTAAGCTACCTTGGTTCTTACTACTTCCTTCAGGATGAAGATGATATGGACATCCCAGCAAATATGGATCATATCTCTCTTTCCAACCAGGATGGAACCATCCACTCTCTGAGATACGTATGGGCAGGTCTTTTACGTAACGCACAGAGAATTGATGTAACGATTACAAATAATACAACAGGTGAAGTTGTATTTGAAACAACAGATACAGATGTACGTAAATCCTATGGTGATGGTGGTTCAATTTATCCAGCCAACATCGAAATCGAATTCGATACCATGGATTACAACCTTGCAAACAACACCGAATATACGGTTCGTTTAGAAGGTTATTTGGATTACGGCGAAGATGGTGGTGCAACCACAAATGAAAAGAATGTTTTCGAGTTCCCACTTACCATCGACTTCGAAGCTCCAACTGTAACAGATGTAAAATACTATTACGAATACGACAAGACATTGAAGAAAAATCGTCTTTATGCAGAAGTAGCTGTATTTGACAACCACTATTCAATGGCTGCTCAGCTTGGTTATGTAACCATGGGCGAAGATGAAAATGGTAATGCAACACCAGAAATCGTACTTTTCGAACAGTACTTGACACCTATCTATTCAGAACGTAATGGTACTACATATGTAAAATATGAGTTGACGGATTATATCTATGATATTAAAGAAAACTCAATGAATGGTAACTCTTTCGTATTGTCTGTTTATGACTATGCACTTAACTATGCTACATATGAAATTGGTTTACCAGATGACTATACAGACTTCTATTTTGAAGGCTTAGAAGAAGGTCTTACACTTAGTCCAAATGAAGTTTACTCATTGGATCCAATCGTAAGTCCATTAACAGAGTGGGATGAATTATTAGAATACACATCCTCTAGGCCAAATGTTGTTCGTGTAGTAAACAACAAACTGGTAGCAGTTAGAAGCGGTAGTGCAATCATTAAGGTTCAAGATCCTACGACAAAAAAGAGTATTACATTCCCTGTAACCGTTCTCGATAAAGAGGATGATGGTTACAGACGCTATGACAAACCAGTAGCAGATGTATTCCGTTTGACTGGTTTCTATACCACAAAAGCATATTACATGCTGGATAGTAATGACAAGGAAATCGGTGATACAGGAAGTACCAACTTCTTTGAAGGTGATTATTCACTTTCTATGTATCCATCGGAAAGCTTATATTTGATGTATGATTTAGATGCTTACTTCCCAAGTGATACAGAAGTAGTATTTGAATCAAGTAACGAAGATATTGTTACCGTAGATTCCACAGGACTTGTAACAGCACAGAAAGAAGGTTATGCATCTGTTTCTGTTAAAGTTCTTATGGATGGAAAGAGTACATACTACTCAGAAAACGTTTCGGTTGAAGTAAAAGACCCATATGTAAAGACTGGCGCAAGCTTGACTCACTACTATGGTCTTGGTGGTTTGGTAACCATTCCAAATGACCTCCGACTCACAGAAATCGGAAACTTTGCATTTGCAAACTTTGAGTACATTTCAAAGACAGAAGAAGAACTCGCATTTGATGATGCCGAAGCTACAAAGCAGTGGTTTATTGGTGACAGCACAATCACAAAGGTTATTATTCCTGAAGGAGTAGAAAAGATTGGTGCGTATGCATTTGCGAACCTTACTGCATTAGAAGAAATCGTACTTCCTTCTACATTGGAAGCAATTGAATATGGTGCATTCTACAACTGTACATCACTTAAGAAGATTACTTTCAGTGATGAAAACAACTTGAAGATTATTAACCAGAGTGCATTTGAAGGCTGTGCATTAGAAGGTACAATTGATTTGTCTTCTGTTTGTATCATTTCAGACTATGCATTTGCTGGTAACCAGAAATTAGAAGGCATCACAACAGGAGATGAACTTGTTTCTATCGGAAACTATGCATTTGCTGGATGTAAGAGCCTTTCAGATATCACAATTACAGCTGGTAAAGTAAAATACGGTACATATGCATTTACAGGTTGTGAGTCTATCACAGAATTCACTGTAAACGCAGCAGTACTTCCAGAAGGTATGTTCTACGAATGTGACAACTTAGAAACAGTTACAATCGGTAAAGATGTAAATGACATCGGAGAATTTGCTTTCAGAGATACTAAAGTTTCTAAGTTCGTTTTAGACAAAGGAAACAAGACATTTGATGTTCCAACTGGTGACTACATCGTAACATCAAATGGTAAAGAATTAGTTGCAGTAGCTCCAACAATTGTTGGTGAATTCTCAGCAGCTAACATGGGTGGTAAAGATAAGATTGAAGTAATTGGTAATGGTGCATTCTCGCATAACACCAAGATTACTTCCGTAGTTTTACCAAACGTTACAGAAGTAGGTGCTTATGGTTTAGCATCTAACGACGTATTAACAAACGTACAGTTAGGTGAACTTGAAAAGATTGGTGAATACGCATTCTTCGAATGCCCAATCACAGTTCTTCCTTACTTTGATAAAAATACAGAAATTGGTAAATATGCATTTGCTTATACAGATATCACATCAGTTACTATTCCAGATAAGATGAAAGTAGCAGAAGGTGTATTTAGTGAATGTGACCAGCTTACAACAGTAGTTGTAGGAAATGACGTAACACTTGGCAAATATGCATTTGGTACAAACAAAGACGAATCCTTTGCTATTACAAGTTATAGTGAAGAGGATGGTACAAAACGTTTCTACTATACATTTGCAACAGCATTAACATCCGTAACCATTGGAAATGACGTAGTAATTGGCGATAACGCTTTCGCAAATGCTGCAAGCCTTGTAGATGTTACATTAGGTGAAAATGCAGAAATCGGATACATGGCATTCTATAACTGTGATTCCTTGACCAACATCGACCTTTCAAAGGTAAAATCGGTTGGCGATTATGCATTCTCAGGTGACGTATACAACGTATGTCTCGACGATGCTATGTCATATGCTGCAGTAAGTACAGAAGGAACATACCTTTATACATACTATGCTCCAAACCTCGTATCAGTAGATTTAACATCTTCTGAAAGCGTTGGTGCATTTGCATTTGCTTACTGTAGAGAATTAGTAAATGTAAACTTAGGTGAAAAGGTTGAAGAACTTCCAGAATATGCATTTGCAGGATGTGTTTCATTACAGAACATCAACCTTGCAAACATAGAAACCATTGGTGACTATGTATTCATGGAAGATGACTTGTTAGCAGCTGATTTATCATCTGCAGAAACAGTTGGTGAATACGCATTTGTAAACAACAAGAACCTTACAGCTCTTAAATTAAACAAAAAAGGAACTGATATGGCAGAAGGTGCTTTTGCTTATGCATCCGCACTTGCAACTGTTGAAAATCTTTCAGCAGCTAAGAATATCGGTGACTATGCATTTGCATATACTTCTATCGTAAATGCAGACCTTACAGGTGCAGAAACAATCGGTACACAGGCATTCTTAAAAGAAACCTTAACACCATTTACCGTAACTTTAGGTGATGATTTAGTAAGCTTGGGTGATAACCCATTTGCAATGTGTCAGATTGCTCCATTTAGCACAGTTGGTAAAGAAGAAATCAACGACGTAAAAGTAGAAGTTCCAGTTTATACTTTCGAACTCAGCGATACCGTAAAAGTAGTAGATGGTTCTCTTTACTCACAGGTACCTATGGGATGGGAGCTCATCACATATACGGGATTATATCCAGAAGATGTTGAGATTCCAGAGGATACCGTACGTATTGCTTCGATGGCATTTGCCGGAAGCAACGTAGAAATGGTTCAGACATCATATACTGTAGATGCAATTGGTCATAAAGCATTCTATGGCTGTAATGCATTACATACTGTAATCCTTGGAAGCTATGATGCTCCAATTTTGGAAGAAGAATATGACCCAACCTACTATGATTCATTGGAACATATTCCAGGTTCAGGTGACTACGGAACATATACAGACTACGATGGTTCAGAAGTAGTCATTGAACCAATGGGCTTAGTTCCATACTTCATGTGGAATGTATCTGGCGGCTTATACACAAATGTTTTCTATGGTGCAAACTTCGTTGACTACGTAGGTTATGTAGAAGACAAAC
>CAYMTP010000013.1:0-25462 GCA_964393435.1 uncultured Lachnobacterium sp.
CAGTTAACAACTGAAATCGACCGTGTAGCTGAAACTACAAAATTCAACGAATCATACTTACTTAAAGGCTCAAGTAGCACAAAGACGGTAAACATCAATGCTCATGACGCAGGTCTTAAGGGAACATTAGTACAGGGTGGCGATACAAAGTCAAGCTTTACTATGGAACTTAAGGTTGGTGAAAAAGTTTCTATCGCTGGTGCAGACTACAGATTGTATGATGCAAACACAAATGGATTAACTACTATGCAGGCAGCAGTTGCAGCTGCAACTGACAACGTTACAATCGATGGTTCAACTTATACAGCAGCAACAGATGGTAATGGTGTAACAACATTCTCTGATACAAACGGAAATGTATATACACAGGCTGAGCTTTCTTCAAAAGTAGGTGATGGTTCTGTAGTTAAGATTGGAACTGCTGCTGCAGTTAACGTAGTAGATGCTACAGCAGATGATGCTAAGACTGTTACAGAGGCACAGGAAATGGTTCAGAACGCTCTTAAAGATGCAAGTAGCATTGGTGGAACAACATCTCCTGCTACAGTAGATCCAGCAGCTGCTGCTGGTACAGATAAGTACTCTTGGGAAATCACAAAAGCTACTGCAACTGTACAGAAAGACCTTACATTCAGCTTACACGTAGGTGCTGACGCTGACATGACAAACAAGATCAATGTTAACATCGCAGCTATGGATGCAGCTGGACTTGGTATCAAGGGACTTAGCGTAGCTGACAACACAGGTATGGCAGCAACATACGCTATCGACGTAATCGCTGACGCTGTTGCGAAAGTATCAGAACAGAGATCTGCTCTTGGTGCTGTTCAGAACAGATTAGAGCACACAATTGCTAACTTAGACAACGTAGTAGAAAATACTACAGCAGCTGAATCTCGTATCCGTGATACAGATATGGCTGAAGAAATGGTTGAATTCTCTAAGAATAACATTCTTGCTCAGGCTGGTCAGTCTATGCTTGCACAGGCTAACACAGCTAACCAGGGAGTTCTCTCATTATTAGGCTAATCAAAAATCTAATTCTTAGGTTTTTTGACAAACTAAACAAACTTAAAAAAGCTTATCCGGTGCGTACGACCGGATAAGCTTTTTTAATTACAATATATAGTAAAACCACGAAAATTTGACCCAAATCGGGGCCAATTTTTTTTGTATTTAGGTATAAAGTATTGGCAAAATCCTCCGATATAAAAAGTAACTAAACAAAGTAATTTGTTTAAGGACAATCGTGACGAATCTTCTGTAAGCGTACGTTCGGGACCTTCTAGTCACGCAATACTACACATGTAGCAAGGACGCTACAGAATTTACAAATTCAGGGAGGATATATTATGGTAGTACAACACAATTTAACAGCAATGAACTCTAATAGAATGTTAGGAATCACAACAGGACAGCAGGCAAAATCTTCTGAGAAGTTAGCTTCTGGTTATCAGATTAACCGTGCAGCAGATGATGCAGCAGGCTTATCAATTTCTGAAAAGATGAGAAAACAGATCAATGGTCTTGATCGTGCTTCTACAAATGCTGAAGATGGTATTTCAGCGGTTCAAACAGCAGAAGGTGCTTTAGCAGAAGTACACAGCATGTTACAGCGTATGAATGAACTTGCAGTACAGGCAGCAAACGGAACCAACTCCGTAGATGATCGTAATGCGATTCAGGCAGAAGTAGAACAGCTCACTACAGAAATTGACCGTGTAGCTGAAACGACTAAGTTCAACGAATCCTACTTATTGAAAGGTGCAGGCAGTACGAAGACAGTTAATGTTAATGCACATGATGCAGGTCTTAAGGGAACATTAGTGCAGGGAGGAGATACAAAATCAAGCTTCACTATGGAACTTAAGGTTGGTGAAAAAGTTTCTATCGCTGGTGCAGACTACAGATTGTATGATGCAAACACAAATGGATTAACTACTATGCAGGCAGCAGTTGCAGCTGCAACTGACAACGTTACAATCGATGGTTCAACTTATACAGCAGCAACAGATGGTAATGGTGTAACAACATTCTCTGATACAAACGGAAATGTATATACACAGGCTGAGCTTTCTTCAAAAGTAGGTGATGGTTCTGTAGTTAAGATTGGAACTGCTGCTGCAGTTAACGTAGTAGACGCTACAGCAGATGATGCTAAAACTGTTGCAGACGCTCAGGAAATGGTTAAAAATGCGCTTCGAGATGCAAGTAGTATCGGTGGAAACTTAAGTGCAGCTATAGTAGCGGATGCACAGGATGCTGGTACTGATAAGTATTCATGGGAAATCACAAAGGCTACTGCCACAGTACAGAAAGACTTAACATTCAGCTTACACGTAGGTGCTGATACTGATATGACAAACAAGATTAACATCAATATCTCACCTATGGATGCAACAGGTCTTGGTATCAAAGGTCTTAGTGTAGCAGATAACACAGGTATTGCAGCTACATACGCTATTGATGCAATCGCTGACGCTGTAGCTAAAGTTTCAGAACAGAGATCTGCACTTGGTGCGATCCAGAACAGATTAGAGCACACAATTGCTAACTTGGACAACGTAGTAGAAAATACTACATCAGCTGAATCTCGTATCCGTGATACAGATATGGCTGAAGAAATGGTTGAATACTCTAAGAACAACATTCTTGCTCAGGCAGGTCAGTCAATGCTTGCTCAGGCAAATCAGGCAACTCAGGGTGTTCTCTCATTATTAGGTTAATCATAGCTATGATTAAAGTAATTAAAAAATTAATATTAACCAACGAAAGCTTATCCGGACGTACGCACCGGATAAGCTTTTTGCTTTATTTTTACAAAAAACACAATATATTGATAATTTTTTTGAAAAATTGTGGAAATTTTTTTAAAAAAAGGGGTTAAGTATTCGAAATGACCTCCGATATATAAGGTAACTAAATAAAAGGTACTGCACGGACGCGGTGCTATAATTAATCTTCATGGACGAAGGATGTTAAAGGACTAACAGGCATAAAAAGGAGAGAAAATTATGGTAGTACAGCACAACTTAACCGCGATGAACGCAAACAGAATGTTGGGAATCACAACAGGACAGCAGGCAAAATCTTCAGAAAAACTATCTTCTGGTTACAAGATTAACCGTGCAGCAGATGATGCAGCAGGCTTATCAATCTCAGAAAAAATGAGAAAGCAGATTAATGGTCTTGAAAGAGCCTCTACAAATGCACAGGACGGTGTATCATCCGTACAGACAGCTGAAGGTGCTTTAGCAGAAGTACACAGCATGCTTCAGCGTATGAATGAACTTTCAGTTCAGGCAGCAAACGGCACTAACTCAGTAGATGACCGTGATGCAATTCAGGCAGAAATCGAACAGCTCACAACAGAAATCGACCGTGTAGCTGAAACAACTAAATTCAACGAAACATACTTACTTAAGGGCGAGAAAGGCACAAAAGACATCTATATGGTAGGTCATGATGCTGGCTTAAAAGGAACATTAATCGATAGCTCTACAACAGTTGAATTTACAATGGATAAATTAGAAGCTGGTGACAGCTATACTGTAGCGGGTAAAACATATTACATCGGTGGTGAGCAGGCAACAGCTCAGGCTTTAGTAGACCAGGCGCAGACAGGTGAAAAGGTTATCGTAGATGGTATTACATATACAGTAGTGGACGATGCAGCAGATGAAGTAGCAGATGAATACAAATTAACAAAAGCAAACATCCAGGCTAAAGTAGGAGGTAACTCTACTGTAGAATACGGAGATACAAAGATTAAGGTATTCAACGATGCAGATGGCGATAAGGTAGATGATGCAGATGAATCTGTAGTAAGTATCGAAGGACTTGTAGAGATAGTAAAAGCGGAACTTATTAAGGCAAACTCAATCGGTGTAGATGATACATCACAGATAACAATTCCTAATGACCCAGACACTGATTTAGATAAATGGACATTCACTCTAAATAAAGGTACAGCAGCAGTTCCAAAAACATTATCCTTCAACCTTCATGTTGGTACAGACGCTGACATGACAAACAAGATTAACGTAGATATTGATGCTATGACAGCAGCTGGTCTTGGTATTAAAGGACTTAATGTATCTGATGATTCTGGTATGGCAGCTACATATGCAATCGACGCTATCTCAGATGCTCTTGCAAAAGTATCTGCACAGAGATCTTCACTCGGTGCAATTCAGAACAGATTAGAGCATACAATTTCTAACTTAGACAACGTAGTAGAAAATACTACATCAGCTGAATCTCGTATCCGCGATACAGATATGGCTGAAGAAATGGTTGAATACTCTAAGAACAACATTCTTGCTCAGGCTGGTCAGTCAATGCTTGCACAGGCAAATCAGTCAACACAGGGTGTTCTCTCATTATTACAGTAATCAGAAATCAAATAAACGATATTTCGTATGGGGTGGAAACTTTCCACCCCATATTTTGTGTTTTGCTATAAAGTATTTGCCATAAGCTCCGATATATAAGGTAACTAGATTAAGCGGCAAGGATGCTGGAAAAAGGAATCTTCAAGGACGAAGAGTGTTAAAGGATTAACGTCAAAGGAGAAATACTATGGTAGTACAGCATAACCTTATCGCAATGAATTCTAACAGAATGTTAGGAATTACATCAGGACAACAGGCAAAAGTTTCAGAAAAGCTTTCATCAGGATATAGAATCAATCGCGCTGCAGATGACGCAGCAGGCTTATCAATCTCAGAAAAAATGAGAAAACAGATTAACGGTCTCAGTCGTGCAAGCATGAATGCACAGGATGGTGTTTCATCTGTTCAGACAGCAGAAGGGGCTCTTTCAGAAGTGCACAGCATGTTACAGCGTATGAACGAACTTTCTGTTCAGGCAGCAAATGGCACAAACTCTGTAGATGACAGAGATTCCATTCAGGCAGAAATTTCACAGCTTACTACAGAAATCAATCGAGTAGCAGAAACTACCAAGTTTAACGAAACCTACCTTTTAAAAGGAAATGGCAAACCAAGTGTACATTATCCAAAGGGACATGATGCTGGTTTAAAGGGTACATTAGTTGATGGAACCACTACAGCAGAATTCACTATTCCTGAATTAAAAGCCGGTGATAAGATGAATATCGGTGGTGTAGAATATACAATCGCTGCAGGCAAAGAAGATGCAAAAGACTTAATTGAAACAGCAATTAATGATGCAAACACATCTGGAAATGAAGCTGTTTACTATGCAACTTTAAAAGAACATGCACAGGCAATAATGAATGCTAACGCAGGAAATCAAAATAGTGATGCATATAAGAATGCTGTAACAGATTATAATAAATATTCTAGTTTAGAAGCAAGCAGTGCAGCTAAAGTAAATCAGAAAGTAGTAATCAATGATAAAACATATACTGCAAGTTATAGTCGTAATTCTGCGAATGGTGTTATTTGGACAGAAACACCTGCAAACGTAACTTATGAGGATTTGGCAGCAGAAGTTATTCCAGTACCATCTGCTTCAACCGTATCTTATAATGCAACAACATTAAACATTATGACAGATGAAGATAATGGTGGTCACGGTGATGGCATTGATGATTTTGATGATACTATCGTTACAGATGAAATAGCTTATGACTATATTCAGAGAGAACTTACCGCCGCAAATAACATCGGAACTACAGCTCAGAAAGCAGAAGTTACTTTCACAGTAGTAGATGGTATGGCAAGCTTCCATATCACAAAAGGTTTTTCAAATGTCACAGAAGCACTATCCTTTGCATTACATGTAGGCTCTGATGCAGACATGACAAACAAGATTTCTGTAAATATTCAGACTATGAGTGCAGCAAACTTAGGTATCGATGGAATGGATATTACAGACGACACTGGTCTTGCAGCTACTTATGCAGTTGATGCAATTACAGATGCACTTGCAATCGTTTCCGAACAGCGTTCTGCACTCGGTGCAATTCAGAATAGATTAGAGCATACAATCGCAAACTTAGATAACGTAGTAGAAAATACTACAGATGCTGAATCTCGTATTCGTGATACAGATATGGCAGAAGCAATGGTAGAATACTCTAAGAACAATATTTTAGCACAGGCAGGTCAGGCAATGCTTGCACAGGGAAATTCTTCAATGGAGAGTGTTCTTTCATTATTACAGTAAGACAGAAAGATATAAGAAATCGGGGCAGAGCTTCTGCCTCGATTTTTTTCTAGTGTGTATCCCTAGAATATGGTACAATAGATTACATGTATAGAGGAGAGTGTTTGACATGTCAAATTCGAATTTACAGCTTACAATTTCGCTACTGATTTCAGACAGACTGGATACCATTCCACGGTGTCTGGATTCTTTGCGTCCAATTTTAGAGGCGGTTCCAAGTGAGCTTATTTTGATCGATACAAGTAAAAATCCAGAGGTAAATGCATTGCTTAAGGAATATACCGATAAAGTATATGAATTTGAGTGGTGTAATGACTTTGCAAAAGCCAGAAACGAAGGCGTAAGAAGAGCAAAGGGCGAATGGTTTATGTTCCTAGATGATGATGAATGGTTTGTCGATGCACAGCCTATCATTGATTTCTTCCAGTCTGGAGAATATAAAGAGTATAATCTTGCACATTATCAGATGCGTAATTTTGAAGATACTGAATATACAGTTTACAGCGACTGTTGGGTGTCTCGAATGGCACGTATGGGAGAGGATACTGTATTTGTTGGCAAAATACACGAGTATTTTGGTTTCCTTGAGGGCAGGGAGAAAAATTTGTATGCCATGGCTTACCATAGCGGGTATATTTTTGATACTGAAGAAAAGCGTCTTGCCAGAGCAGAGCGAAACATTCCATTATTAGAGGAAATGCTTGAAGAAGAACCAGGAGTTATTCGCTGGATGGTACAGCTCATACAGGAACGCCGTTCTTTAAAACAGTGGGAATGGATAGAGCAGTATTCAAAGGAAACTCTTGAAAAGGAATTTGATTGGAATGATTTAGAGGTAAGAATACACTTTGTTACCTTCTATTCTGCATTGATAGAAGCACTCATGTCCCAAGGAAAACATGAAGAATGTTTGAACTGGTGCGAAAAGGCTCTCGAAGATGAACGAAGCAGTGATTTGTTAAAGGCACAAATCTATAATCGTATGGCGGAGAACACACTTGCACTTCGTGATTGGAAAATGGCGGCGGATTATGCAAGAACATATTTGAAAGAATATGATCGTTTGTCAAAAGATGATGCGTTGATGCAGGAGCAGATGCGTGCACTTTTGGTTCGTCACGCCTTTGATAACATTTCTATAGAGAAGGCATATGGCATACTTGTATTTGAAGATATGAAAAAGGGCAGTACCAAGGTGTTGCGTGACTATTATGACAGATTGGAATGGGGAAAGATTTTTAACTTCATCAGCGATATGTTGGCACGTATTTTGGTAGAGATGATGCAGCAGGGAAAAGAAGACGCTATTCTTATGCGAGCCCTTAACGATGCTTGTCAGCAGGAACAATTAAGAACGGTGATTTGTGCAGAAGCACAGAAGTTAGAATTTGAAGATCCAGAGGCGTTTTTACGACTTGTGCCAATGTATGCAAAAATAGAATCAGATTTTTGGTATATTTGGTATACTAAGATGATATATGCGGATCTTCAATCAAAGAGACATGGGGTAGAGATGGCAATAGAAGGCTTGTTACAATCTTTATCAAATGTATTTTATTTAACAGAGAAAGTGTATAGTATTGCGTCTAAATACGAAATAAAGCTACCATTTATTTGGGAGAAAATATTAGGAAATCGGTGGCAGGTTCAGATGAATACCTATGTGGCTGGAGTAGATGATTCACATTTAAATAGAACACGTGCCCTTTTGCAGGATGCGTTTGGTCTAAATGGATGGGCTACGGTTTCCTTCGAGGTCGCAGTGCTAGAAAAACGTATTATGGCAGGACCTGAGCATTTATGGAATTTAGAAACATACTACGATGTACTAAAAAAATATCCAGATTACAAATTAGCTTTTTATAATGCAAGTGAAGATAAGGTAGAAGATGAAAACGAACTTCCAAGAACTGTGCAGGCTGCTTTAAGAATACAGGAGTACATAGACATAGAACCTCAAGATAAAATACGCGCTATCAATAAGCTGAAAGAGGTGGTAGATATATGCCCAGAATTTGCGGAGGGAATCGGCAAGTTTTTTCATTATTATTCTGATTTGGAAAGACAAAGAATGGCAAAGCAGAAAAAAGAAATGAGTCAGCTTCGCAATCAAGTAATGGGACAAGTAGGAGAAATGGTTGCAAATGGCCAATATCAGGAGGCTTTACAGGTTATCCAACAACTTAAGAAAATGTTTCCAGAGGATTTAGAAGTGGTAGCGTTGGGACTTGAAGTGAGAGCAAAGACGCTAGAATAACAATTGAGGAAAATATATGAAAAAAGTCATTACTTATGGGACGTTTGATCTGTTCCATCAGGGACATTATAATTTATTAAAGAGAGCAAAAGAACTGGGAGACTATTTGATTGTCGGAGTCACTACAGAATATTTTGATGAAGCACGAGGAAAAGTAAATGTTATAGATTCGACTTTGGAGCGTGTAGAAAATGTTCGCAAGACAGGATTTGCAGATGAAATCATTATAGAAGACCATGTGGGACAAAAGATTGAAGATATTCAGAAATATGGAATTGATATATTTACACTGGGTTCCGACTGGATTGGAGAATTTGATTATCTGAACAAATTCTGTGAAGTAGTTTATTTGGAACGTACTCCAGATGTCTCTTCTACAATGCTACGCAAGGATAAGTTTCAAATGATTCGTGTTGGAATCGTTGGTACTGGCCGAATTGCGCCTAGATTTGTTTCGGAAGCAAAATTTGTATCTGGTATTGAGATTGTGTGTGCATATAATCCTGAGGTGGAGAGCGGAAAACGTTTCCAGAAAAAATGTGATATTGAATGTATATCAGGAAGTTACGAAAGCTTTTTGGAACATGTTGACGCGGTTTATATCGCATCTCCGAATGAAACTCATTATAATTATGCAAAGATAGCGTTAGAGCATGAAAAACATGTGCTCTGTGAGAAACCAATCGCATTTACAAGAGCCGAATCAGAAGGATTATATCAGCTGGCAAAAGAGAAAAATCTTATTTTGCTAGAAGCGGTAAAAACTGCTTATTGTCCAGGATTCCAACAGCTTATTAACGTGGCACAAAGTGGAAAAATTGGCGAGATTCGCGATGTAGAGGCTACCTTTACACGATTAGCAGATCCAAATTCCAGGGAACGAAATGATGCGAAGTTTGGAGGAAGTTTCTTAGAATTTGGTAGCTACACATTACTTCCAATTTTTAAGCTATTGGGAACAGACTATAGAGATGTTCATTTTCGTACAATGAAAGATGACAACGGAGTGGACATTTATACCAAAGTATATCTCGATTATGAGCATGCAGTCGCTACGGCAAAGAATGGTGTTGCAGTAAAATCAGAGGGACAATTAGTTATCTCAGGAACCAAGGGCTACATATTAGCAGAGTCACCTTGGTGGCTCACGAAAAAATTCGTTGTTCGCTATGAAAATCCAAACCAGATTGAGACTTATGAACCAGCTTTTCAGGGAGATGGACTTCGTTATGAAATCAGCGAATTTATCTCTCAGATTAATGGATATGCTAAAAAAGGATATAAGCTGACAGAGGAAGAAGCAGTAGCTATGGCAGAGATTACAGAGAAGTATATGGAGTTTAAGAAGAAATAGTATATCCTCCACACTTATGTGTGGGGGATAGTTTTTGCAAAAAATGTCGAAAAATGTAAGTTTTTGTAATACAGTGCAAAAACTTGATGTTTTATTATTTTTTTGCTATAATGAGTGCAATATGTAAGGAGGGTAAACATGAATCCAGAACAAAACCTAAAAAAGAGAGATGTTTATTTAAACAAGCTTATTGCATTTAAAGATATGGAACTAATTAAAGTGGTTACTGGGATACGAAGATGTGGAAAGTCAAGTTTACTAAAACTTATGTCCATATATTTAAAGGAAAATGGCATATTAGAAGAACAAATAATTGAAATGAATTTTGAGTCCTATGATTATAAAGATATGTCGGCGGACGACTTATATCATTATATAAAGGGAAAAGCAGAGATAGGGAAAAGACTATATTTGTTTTTAGATGAAATACAAAGAATAGATGCTTGGGAGAATGCAATAAATGCATTTCGTGTGGATATCGATTGTGATATTTATATTACTGGTTCGAATGCATATTTATTATCTTCAGAATATTCCACCTATTTATCAGGTCGTAGCATAGAGATAAAAATGCTCCCATTATCATTTCAGGAATTTCTATACTTCCATGATTTTGAGATTCAGGAAACAAATAGTGCATTAGGAGGAGCACGAAGACACGTTATTAAGTCCGGAGAAAAATATGAACTTCGTGAGGTGTTTGATTCATATCTTCGATTTGGTGGAATGCCAGGAGTTGCGGATGTGGGATTTAATCAAGAGAAAGCGCATATCCTTCTAGACGGAATATATTCGACGGTAGTTGTTAGAGATATCCTTGAGAGAGAGAAACGTAGAGGCCAGCAGCAAATTACGGATCCTATATTACTTAGAAAAATAATACTTTTTCTCGCAGATAATGTGGGAAGCAATATTTCTATTAATTCTATAGGCAATACACTAGTGAATGAAGGGTTGCTTGAAGATGGCAAGCGAAAGAACGCACCTAGTGGTCATACAGTTCAAGCTTATGTTAATGCATTGCTAGAATCCTACATTTTTTATGAGATAAAAAGGTTTGATATTAAAGGCAAAGGTTTTTTACGCACACTTGGAAAGTATTATATCGTGGATAGTGGCCTTAGAAATTATTTGCTAGGAGTAAGAAACCGTGATACGGGTCATGTGCTTGAGAATATAGTATACTTTGAACTAATACGTCGAGGTTATGATGTAGCAATTGGAAAAGTTGATACCTTAGAAGTTGATTTTGTTGCAACAAATGAGAGTGAAAAAATTTATGTGCAGGTGACAGAGTCAATGTTAGGAGAAGAGGTACGAGCACGAGAACTTGCACCATTGAAAAAGATAAGAGATAATTATGAGAAGATAGTGTTATCGTTAGATGTGGGAATGGATAATTCCTATGAAGGAATAAAATCCATAAACCTTATTGAATGGTTGATAGAAGGATAAACGGATGAGAAAAGAATCATGTCGCATAGGTATTATTGGAACGGGTCGCATCGCTCATCGCTTTGTTCCAGAGGCTAGAGTCGTAGATGGCATAGAGGTGACTGCTGTTTATAATCCTAGATTATCTAGTGCAGAAAAGTTTGCAGAAGAACTGAATATAGATTTTTTTACCGATGATGTCAGAGCGCTTGTAGAGAAAGTAGATGCTGGATATATCGCATCACCTCATGAAACACATATGGGGTATTGTCGACAGATGCTTTCTGCGGGGAAACACGTCCTCTGTGAAAAACCGATGTCGTTTTCTGCAAAAGAAGTCATGGAGTTAAAGCAGATTTCCGAAGATAGAGGATTAGTCCTTATGGAGGCAGTGAAGACTGCTTATTGTCCAGGATTCCAAGGGATTTTAGATATTATTCAGAGCGGAAAAATTGGTGATGTAGTAGATGTAGAAGCTTGCTTTACAAAACTTGTGCCAGAAGACTCTAGAGAGTTAAATAGTGAAACTTGTGCAGGCAGTTTTTTTGAATTGGGCTCCTATGTATTGCTCCCGATTTTAAAGATACTGGGAACGGAACCAAAGAATATACACTTCTGGAGTAGAAACAACAGTAGTCACGTAGATATTTATACAAAGATTTGTTTAGATTATGGAAAGGCGATTGCTACAGGGAAGGTTGGCTTGGGAGCAAAATCCGAAGGTGAACTAATTATCACTGGAACAAAAGGCTATATCAAAGTGCCTGCCCCATGGTGGCTGACGAAAGTGGTGGAAGTTCATTATGAAGATGCAAATGCTACAGAGAGATATGAGTTCGAATTTGAAGGACAGGGGCTTCGTTATGAGATTCAGGAGTTTGTAGAGCGAATGAATGGTTCTGAAAAAAGAAGGTTTACTGTAGAAGAATCTGCTTGGTTTGCAGAGAGGATGGAGGAATATTTTGAGTATAGAGGACAATAAAAATATGTGTGAAGTAGCACAGCGATTAATAAGAGATGGAAAAGAGCAGGGTGAAAAAAGGAGCGTCTGCGTACCATACAAAAAATGCTGCAAAAAAGGAAAAACTAGTTAATGAAACAAAGGCAATTATCCGATATAATAGGTGTATGTTATGCGTGCATTTTTGTGCAAAGGGAATTGCCAAGCGAAAGAAAATGAAGGAGCCCTCGCACATAGTGCGGGGGCTTAAATTATGGGATGAAGGATATTCATTTATGAAATATATTGATAATGAAACTCTAAGAAAAATACAGCTAATTCAGTTAGAAATGCTTCAGGAAGTAGATAGAATCTGCAAAAAGTGTAATATTCATTATAACATTATTGCAGGTACATTACTTGGCGCAGTTCGGCATGGAGGCTATATTCCTTGGGATGACGATGCAGATGTGGCACTGCTTAGAGATGAATATGAAAAGTTTCGCACAGCTTGTGAAACAGAGCTGGATACTACTCGGTTCTATTTTCAAGATCATAGAAACACCCCAGGATATCGATGGGGATATGGAAAGCTTCGACGTAAAGACACACTTTTTTTACGAGAACATCAAGAACATATGCCATATGAACAAGGAATTTTTATTGATGTGTTTCCATTGGACGGAGTTCCAAATAATTATTTGCTTCGCAGCATAAAAAATTTTGAGTGTTTTTGTGTGAGAAAGATTCTTTGGTCGAAGGTAGGAAAAATTGCGGATAAATCTGTCTTGAAAAGAAATTGGTTCACATTATTGGATAGAATTCCAGAAGAAAAGATTTTTCAATATTATCATGGAATGATAAAAAGGGCGAATAAAAAAGAAACAGAACTAGTGCGTATCTTGATGTTTCCAACGCCAAATAAGGCGTGGGGATATTATAGAAGATGGTATGAGGAAAGTCAGGATATAGAGTTTGAAGGAGTTATATTTCAAGGGATTAAGGAATATGACGAGTATCTAAGTTTTAAGTTTGGGAAATACATGGAGTTGCCGCCAGAGGAGAAAAGGAAGGTACATCCGGTGAGTGATTTGAGGGTATAGATATGACTAGGGATGGAAAGATTAAAATATTACAGTTCCCAATAGCAAATTCAAAGGGTGGAATAACACAATATGTATTACAAAATTGGAAGTTTATAGATAAGTCAAAATTTCAATTTGATTTTGCTACTATGAGCAAACAGTTGGACTTCGAAGAAGATCTAACAAAGGATAGTTGTAATGTTTTCTATATTTCATGTTATGCGGAAGATGATGAAGAACAATTTAAAAAAGAATTTCGTAATATTTTAGAGCAAGGAGAATATGATATTGTCCATTTGCATACAAAACAATGGAAAAGTATGTTCGTAGAAGAAATAGCAAAAGAGGTCGGAGTCAAGAAAGTAATTGTTCATGCTCATAGTACTGGGATTGATTCTCTAGACAAGCAAAAGCGAAAAAAAGAAACAGAATTACATAAAATAGTTTTAGAAAACTTGGATGAGAATATTGCAACTGATTATTGGACTTGTTCAAAAATGGCAGCAGATTTTTTATATGGAGATAAAATTTCCAAAGAGAGAATAGTTATAATGAATAATGCAATTGAATTGTCTAAATTTAAATTTAATGAAAGTATAAGAAATAAATATCGTCAGATGTTTGGAATAAAAGAAAATGAGATAGTTTTAGGATGTGTAGGTAGATTTGCTTATCAAAAGAATCAAGAGTTTTTGTTAAGTGTTTTTAAACAATTAAGTCGTCAGAAGAATAATTATAAACTCCTATTAGTGGGAGCTGGTGAAAAAGAGAAAGAATATCGCGAATATGTAAGAAAGAATGGATTAGAAGAAAAAGTTTTTTTTACAGGTTTTCGTACAGATGTAAATTGTATACTACAAGCATTGGACTGTTTATGTATGCCTTCTAGGTTTGAGGGATTTCCAATTTCGCTAGTAGAGGCTCAAACGACAGGGGTAAAGTGTGTAGTGAGTGATAGTATAACAGAAGAGGTAGTAATAAGCGACTTGGTGAAGAGGATTCCCCTTGAACAGACACAATGGCTTAATGAATTGAGTGATTCAAAGAGTTTTTCAAGAGAAAAATATATAGATGTTGTAAGATGTGCAGGATATGATATTAAAAATCAGATTAAAGAAATAGAAAATGGATATACGTAAGGATTGTATAAGTGGAGAAGAAAATGGAACCTTTAGTGAGTATCATAGTACCAGTATATAACGTGGAAGATTATGTAACTGAATGCATAAAAAGTATTTTAAATCAAACGTACAGAAATATTGAAGTGCTTATTGTTGATGATGGATCAACAGATGCATCTTTAAAAGAATGTAAAAAGTTTGAATTAGTTGATGGAAGAATAAGAATATTTCATCAGCAAAACAAAGGTGTAGTAGCGGCTCGAAAACTGGGCGTCAGTAATGCTATTGGGGAATATGTATTTTTCGTTGATGCGGATGATTATGTAGATTCTTCGTTATTAGAGTCTTTGTTGGAATGTGCCGATGGTTATGACTTGGTTACATCTGGATACTTAAAAGGTGAAACGGCACATTTTGATACACTTGAAAAAGGTAATTATGTAAAGAAGGAAGAATTAGAATATCTTATTAGTCACATGATAGCGTATGATAAGAGTTTTGAAATGGGAATAATAAGAAGTTTTTGGGCAAAACTTTTTCGTAGGGATAAAACACAAGAAGTTTTTTCAGATTTAAAGGAAAATATTTTTTGTGGTGAAGATGGTGATTTTTTGTATCGCTATATTCTTCAATGTGATTCAATAAAAATAACCCACTTATGTGGATATCATTATAGAGTAAGAAAAGATTCTGTTATGCATTCGATAAATAAGAATTATTTAAAAAATATTGGAGATTTATATAATTCTTTAGAACCTATTTTTTTGCAACATGCTTTATCAGAGACCTTAGTCCTTCAGTTGCAAAAATGGATTAATCAGATGATATTGTCTTCTGGAGATTATCTTGGTTTTTCAAGAGAGATACCAAATTATTCATATTTATATCCTCTAATAAAGGAAACCGTAAATAAAAAAATTGTATTGTATGGGATGGGGAAGGTTGGAAAGTGTTATAAGGAGTTTATTGAAAAAACAGATATTTGCGATATTGTATTATGGGTTGACAGCAAATGGGATTTGAAATCGTTAGACGAATTAAATAATGATATTTATGATTTTGTTGTTATAGCTGTTCTGGATGAGAAAACAGCAAAAGAGATACAGGGTAGTTTGTTACAAAGAAAAATATCCAAAGAAAAAATATTGTGGAAAAAACCAATATAGATTTAATACACAAATAAGGAGAAAATGCCTATTATGAAAAGAGTTATAGTATGGGGTATGGGAAACTATTATCAATATAGTAAATCTTGGTTAAGTGATGTAGAGATAGTGGCATTTGTAAATGATGAACAATATTGTCAGGTAGAAGAATTTGAGGGTAAGCCAGTTATAAGATCGACACAAATACACAATTATGAATTTGAAGAGCTTATAATTGCCGTTGCTAATATATACAAAATTTTGCCCAATATCTTAAAGCTTGACATTAAGCAGAAAATTACAAAATTAATCTATAAAGAAAATTTCCGTAATTTGGATGAAAATAGAGAAAGACTTCAAATATACTTTTGCAACATTCCTAATTTTGGAGATACATTAAATTCGTACATAATAGATAATCTATTTAATGTAAATGTGGTCGAATCGTTTGTTGAAACTGCAGACATAATTGCAATTGGTAGTATTTTGGATGTTTTATTAGAGGATAGAATGCGACAGTATCCAATCAAGATTTCGACCAAACCGCTGCAGGTGTGGGGTACAGGATTTAAAATCCAACCAAAGGATGGAGCAAGATTAATTAGAACAGTTAATGTAAGTGCTGTTCGTGGGAAATTAACATTAAAGGCCTTGGAAGGAATATTAGAAAAAAAAATAGAATGTGTGCTTGCAGATCCAGGGCTATTGGTATCCACCCTATATAAAAAAAGACAAAAAAGGTATGAGGTTGGAATTGTTCCACACCATACACAAATCAATGAGCAGAGCATAGTAAATGCAACAAAATATTATAGTAATTGCGTGATAATAGATGTGACTCAAAATCCATCAGATGTAATTAATAAAATTGCAGAATGTGAGATAATTATATCAACAAGTTTGCACGGATTGATCATAGCGGATAGTTTTGGAATACCGAATCAATGGTGTGTGATGTCCGATAAGTTGGTTGGTGGAAGATTTAAATTTGATGATTATTATTCTTCATATGATTTGCAGTTGAATCCTGTGGATGTAGAAGAGAGATATCCTGAGGTGGAAGAAGTAATTAGGAATTATCAAATAAATCATGATGTTGTAAAAAAGAAACAAGAGGAGTTATTGGGAAGTTTTCCATCTGGAAGAACACACTAGCGGGGGATGTATGCAAGAAATAGATTTTTCAATCATAATAGCAACAAGAAATAGAGAAGCTTTTTTAAGACGCGCAATAGAGAGTGTGATTGCACAGAAAGAGGTTTCATATGAGATAATTATTGTAGATGATGCTTCGGAGGATAATACAGCTGAATTAATACAGCACTTTGTTAAAAGGGAGAAAAACATTAGATATTATAGAAATCAGGAATGTCTTTTTGCACATATTTCAAGACGTAAAGGATTAGAGGAAGCGAAAGGGAAATATGTCATTTTTTTAGATGATGATGATTTCTATATAGAATCCGAGTTTTTTAAAGAATCCAAACAAATTTTAGAAACATATAATCAAGTAAATGCAGTAATTGCATCGACGATTGAGTATGAAGACGGAAGTTACGGGAAGATACATGATTTACAAAGAGAGGGATATCTGACCAACAAGGAATGCATTAATCATTTTAATGCTCGCACAAAGCCGCATTCAACTTTAAGTGCAGTTTTTAGAAAGGACGCTCTACATAAAGCAGGGCTGTACAATTCTAAAATGGTTAATGATATGTGTATTTATTTGTATGGAATAATGAATGGAGATGCATATTTTATAAATAAACCTGTTGGAGCATATAGGAAACATGGTAGCAATATTTCAAAGAAACGTTTTACTATGGATTTTGTGAAGGATTGTTTAAATGATAAAATTATAATTTACAAAAAAATCTGTCAAAAAAATATATTAATAGATAGGAAAGATTGGTTATATAAACAGCTTAGTGTGTCTATTTATTATTTTTTAAAAAGCTGTGGTCATGATTGGTGCTATGCGATAGAAATATTTAAATGGATATTGCTAAATGGAAATGGAACGCAAGTTTTCTTTTTAAAGCGATTTATAAAAAAGGGCATTTTTTAAATGTGATGTAAAATAAAACTAGACATGAGAATGAAAGGTGTACTTATGTTAAGAGTTCAAACTAAAAAACATTATATTAAAATATTGCAAGATGTTGCTCTCTTATGTGAAGCAAGTATGTATAAAGATGATGCTAGTCTGATTGTTGTTTTGCAGGAGGTTCAAGATGCAATCATTGAAATTGGGGGACAAATAGAAAAGGATATAGAAGCATCTGCGGAGATAATTTCATTAATGGAACATCTTTGTGAAACATTTTACTTATTGTCAAAAAATTTAGACAGACGAGAAGTCTTTGTGAAACAGATTAAAATAGCCATAGAGCAGATAATAGGATTAGTTTCTGAACTTAAAACTTGCTATCAGGTGGTGTTTTTCCCATATAAAGCGGAGATGTGGGATAGTTTAGAAAGCATATGGTTAGCTTGTAAAGAGGATGAAAGATGCGATTGTAAGGTTGTTCCAATTCCATACTATAGTTTTGATGCGAATAAAGATAGATGGATTTATCACTATGAAATAGAACGATTTCCATCTTATGTGCCTGTAGTGCACTATTTAGATTATGATTTGATGGAATGTCCAGATGCGGCATTTATACACAATCCATACGATGAGTATAATTATGTGACACATGTAGCGAGCGATTATTATTCTTATAATTTAAAGCTATATGTTAAAAAACTATTTTATGTGCCTTATTATGTTTCGGGCGGTGATGTTAGTAAGGGAAAGGCAGCACTTTCTGCTTTCAAGCATGCAGATTATCTGATGTTGCAATCTGAGGTGTTCAAAGAAGGGATGAAAGAATATGAACACTATAATAAGGCGGTAGTAGTTGGTTCACCAAAGTTTGATCGTGTAATTCGGTTATGCAGAGAAGGAGTACAGATACCTGAAGAATGGAAATATATTTTAAAGGGAAAGAAATCCTTAATGTTAAACACGAGCATACACCAATTTTTACATGATGGTGAGGCGTATTTAAAAAAGCTATATTATCTATTTAAAACGGTTAAGCAAAGGCACGATGTGGTTATTATTTGGCGTCCGCATCCACTACTACAATCTACAATTGAGTCAATGTTGCCGGGTTTATTAGACAGATACTTAGAATTGCAAAGATACTTTGAGAATGAGGACGTTGGCATCTTAGATATGACGCCAGATGTTGATCAGACAGTAGCTATAACAGATGGGTATATTGGCGAAATGGCTTCATCTGTTACGAATTTGTTTGCATTAGTAGGTAAACCATTATTTATTCTAAATAATTACATAACAGAGTCAGTGCGGATTGAAGAGAAACAGAGTATGTATCTCTCGGATTGTGAAAAGTTTGGTGATGATTATTATTGCACATCTATAGATAATAGTAGAGTGTACGCTGTTCAATCTCAGAATTGGGATTGTATGATAGAAAAGGCAGTTGTTGAAAACGTACCAAAATGGTTAGGTGCTACATGGAAGACGGCACGAGATCGAGATACCATATATCTAGCTCCGCGCGTTTCGAAAAGTTTTTTTGCCTTTAATATGACAACAAGCAAAGTAGAGCAGATATATTCTATTCAAGATAAGACGAGTTTAAACTACCGTTTTGTGGCTGTTTATAAAAATAGAGTTTTTTATCTTCCAAGCATTACTAAATGTATTGTAGAATATGACATTTTAAGTGGAGCATGGAAAGAACATTATGAGCCAATCAGTGCCCTTCAGAAAAACATAGTAAGCAAAATTTTTGAAGATACTTATGGTTATTTTGTAAAAGATAACTTTATATGGGCGACAAACTTATATTCTAATCGTGTACTTTGCTTTGATATGGAGTGTGGAGAATATCAGATATTTGCATTAGGAGATGAGGAAGCTCGTTACGCTGCAATTGCAATAACGAAGAATAATTTGTGTTTATCAGATACTTATACAGGAAAAATACATGTGTGGAACTTGAAACAAATGCAACCTGTGAATATGTTTTCGATGCCAAAAGATTGGAGAATGGTTCGCACGGTTGATGGTCGAGCTGTTGCACATGACAAATTGATTATTGCAGAAAACTACCTAATAGCTGTACCGCGCTACTCTAATGCCTTGGTAAGAATAGATTTACGAACAGGTGAAGTGGACTTATTAGCAGGAGAATTCTGGGAGGATGTTTTAATCCCTACCAATAATTATAAAGCAGAGGCGCATGCGGTGATTACCTTTGCAAAAATGGTGGATGAGGATACATTGCTGATTCAGAAGCGTCGAGATGCTTCTTTGCTTGAATTAAATGTTCGTACATGGGAATATCAAGTGCATCATCCGAAACTTGTTGAGGGGGAATTTGAAAAGTTGTTAGAAGGCGAAGATGGTTTTGAAAAGATTAATACAAATATGGTTTTTGCTCGTCGTGAAAGTAGATACTTTTCATTTGAAGATTTCCTAGATGATTTGGTAAATGAACGATTTGACGATGCAATGGAACGTCAAAAAGAAGCTATGAAAACAATAGCTGTGAATTTGGATGGCACGTGCGGAGAGAAAATACATGAGTTCATGATGGATGTTCTTTTGGATAAAACAATAAAGTATAAACGCTAGACTGTCACCTTACAGGTGGAACTAAAGTACGTATTAATGGTACGATTCCCACGGATTGCAGGTATCTTAATTTGCGATTTGTGGTACGAATCGTGCGGAATAATCAATTCTGCGGAGCAGAAGTAAATCACCAGAAGCTTTGAAAGAATTGCCAAAAGATTGTGAGATTTTAATTTGAATGGCTATTTAGATAATAAGGCTATATACAAAGGTGAAGTAAATACTTTTTCTGATATGACAGATGAACAATTTGAAACTTTTTTTGCTCCGCACAAGGAGGCGGGAAAGCAGGCTGGAATTCGAATTCACCAAATGCAGATTCCATATACATTTACAAAAACCAGAGAGAATAAACCATCGACAGATTGGGATGGTTTTATCAAAGGGCTAAAGGATATAGAATTTACTGGAGTAATAAATTTTGTAACAATCGTTCAATTACAGCATACCCATTTTTGCAACATTCACGAAAAAATCTGTTTTACTTGCAGTCTATAAATAAGCGGTGTTAAGATTCATAAAACAACGGATGATAAGAAAGGCGAAGACGTTATATGGTTTTTGTGAATGAAAATTGGAATGATACAAATGATATTGTTATTTATAGTAACTATCATAAGTATTGGTTAGATAGAGAGCATAGCATAGATAAATTGGAAATGGGTGGTAATCGAGATAAAAAAGTTCATTCGAACTCTATTACGACATTAGATGATGTAGATATTCAAGGTGATGTAGTTCTTTTAATGGACGATGTAACCACAACTGGAAATTCATTGTATGCATGTAAAGAGATTTTACTATCAAAAGGTGCAAACCAAGTTGAAATGTTTGCACTTGGAAGGGCAATTTAACATATGAGCAATATTATGACATGCTTGTCAGCAGATGAAAGGTTTCCTAAAAAACTTAATATGTTATCAGATGCACCTGAGAAGATTTTTTATAGGGGCAACATAGAGATTATAAATAATAATAAGTGCGTAGCAGTAATGCCTTGTGGGCTTGAGCAAATACAACCCAAAAGCAATCAATATATTGCAGACGCAATATTGGAAAATGGTGGATGTATTATTAGCGAGTATCCGGAAGGGACATCCCTTCAAAAGTATAATTACGTAAAACGAGACAGAATACAAAGTGGTATTAGCGATAGTGTTATTATCATTGAGGCAGAAGAGTGGAACGATGCATACAGCAAAGCAATTTTAAGTGGGGCAGAATCAGAAAAATCTGCTCTGCTTTTCATATTTAAGGGCAAATTAATTATAATATCACATTTTTATTCATTTGTGTTGAAAAGGTCACGAATCGCGAGGTCGCGTTTCGCGACTTGTTTTTTTGTCTCAGAAGAGTGTACAATCTACGTATAGCGCTATACGATTCTGCTTGGTCTTGGCGATTCGCCATACAATCCCAAGTAAATAAAATTACATATTGGAGGAAATTTATGACACTTAAAGATATTTTGGGTAATCCAATCAGTCGTGAAGAAGCCTTAGATAGAATTAAAGCAAGTGAAACTGCGTATGAAGAGTTTTGTGATTTATCGGAAAAAGATCAGGACGACATTTTAGGTTTCATACAAGGTATCAAAGGATTGCCAATTTTATATGATGGATATTATCGTACGTTTGTCGGATGGTAGTATTGTGGATGTAGAAATGCAAAAGCATGGTTATTTGTTCACAGGTGAACGTAGCAGTTGCTATATTTCAGACATGATTATGCGACAATACAACAGAGTAAAGAAAAAGAAGAAGAAAAAATTCAAATTTAATCATATGAAGCCGGTGTACTTAGTTGTGTTGTTAGAGAAAAGTACACCTGAGTTTAAGGCAGTGGCTCCAACGTATATTCATCGTCTGGAAAATTGCTTTGATAGCGGAGTGGAGTTAAATCTATTATCAAATTTAACCTACATATCTCTTGACACATTTTCTAATGTGCGAGAAAATATAAGCAACAAAATGGAGGCATGGTTAACATTTCTAAGTACCGATAAACCAGAGGATATGCTTCAGCTTGTGGAAAAATATCCAGAGTTCATAGAATGTTACCATGATATTATGGAGTTTCGTACGAAACCAGAGGAGTTGATTACTATGTTTTCAGAAGCACTTATTCAAATGGACAAGAATACCGTAAAGTACATGATTGAAGAGCAACAGAAAGAGTTGGAAGAACAGAGACGAGAACTAGAAACAAAAACAGAATAAAAATAAATCAAGCGAGGACATCCCTTTCCTCGCTTGATTTTATTATGGTTACAGCAATAATGCTATACTTTCTATTGTGTTTTTTTCTTACTTGTTATACTATATATCGTAGAGGATAGAAGAAATCTTAAGCGTTTTTGAAACTTTTTTAGAAAATTTTTAGTACAAGTATAAGGGGTATGGACATGATTATCAGTCAGAAGATTTTTGAACTTATAAAAGCAAAGGGGATGACACAGAAGGAGTTTGCGTTGGCAACCGGCATTGCCCAGAGTACCATCAGCGATTGGAAGACGAAAGGAACCAATCCAGCAGCAGATAAGATTATGGTGATTTGCGATGTTCTTGGAGTGACTCCAGTAGAGCTTCTCACTAGTGGCGAACAGTTCAAGTCCTATGAGCCAGATAAGACCATCATTGTAGAGCCAGGTACAGAAAAGTATGAGCTGATTGAGTGTATTAAGCTGATGGATGAGGCACAGGTTCATAGGGTGATGGCTTATGTGAAAAAATTAAAATAGATGATAAAACTTGAGGTGCAATTTTTGCACCTTAAATTTTTGCATAAATCTCGGCACTTCTTCACATACTTACATCAAAAAGGAGTGACAAGTATGGTAAAACGCGATGATGTAAGTCAGGATACAGTGGAATTGCTAAAAGAATGTGATGCAGGCTGCAAGATGGCCATCGACAGCATGGAGCAGATTAGTAAGTACGTGTCCGATGATAAATTGAAAACGATTATTCAGAAATACAATGGTGCACATATCAAGATGGAAGAGGATATTCATCGTATGTTGAATAATCTTGGAGAAGATGACAAAGAACCTAGTCCAATTGCAAAAGCTTCATCATGGCTTCAGTCTGAAGTAAAGATGATGATGAACTGTGATGCAAAGCAGGCGGCGCATCTTCTCACAGATGGCTGTAATATGGGTATCAAATCGCTTTGCGAGTACAAAAATGCATATAAAGCTGCTGATGAAAAGAGTGTGCGGATGTGTGAAAAGATTTGTGATCTTGAAACAAAGATGACATATGACCTTCAGCCGTTCTTATAAAAAGGAGCTCCCATATTGGCGGGAGCTTCTTTTTGATTATACATATCGGTCTAACATCATACCCGAATATACTGAGCTGAAATATGGTGCCGTAAAGGTGTGGCCTGGATTCTTGTAGTTTACGACTACTTTATTTACATAGTTCATCGGATTGATTGCGACAGCGTCTGCTTTCGCTCCAATGGCGTTCTTGAAATTCGATAGCCTGCTAAAGGTCTGGTCGGCTCGTTCTGGCTGAATGGCAGCTTTTAATTTTTCTTTATTTAATGTAATCGTTCCATTATCGGCTACCTCTAGTCCAATTTCACCCAAAGATTCGCGACGTCCTTTGGACACAGAGCTCATTTCGTTAAGGAGCTTGTTGGTATCTCCAGTTGCCTGTGCAGAGGAATGTTCCGCTATGTTCAAAATTCCATTAAATGCATCGACTAGGGACATTACATTGTCAGCGACTGCATCAACGTCCGTTTTGAAACTAATCTCGGCCGCTTGTCCTTCTTCGGATACCTTGTTCAAGCTCAACTCAAAGGTGTTGTTAATCGTAAAGGAATTAGAAAGGGACTCTAATTCCTCGCCATTTACTAAAAAGCGGGAATTTTCCGCGTTCTTAGAGATTTGTTCAATGCCTAAAAGGTTCAAAAACTGCATGGATTCAGCAGTTGGACCTGGCATGATGGTAAATATTGGTTCATTTCCACTTCGTCCCATCTGTCGGGAAGTAATGTTCAAAGCACTGGCCGGTTCGCCGGTTTCGCTAGTGCCGTGATGAATCGTTGCGTTCACGCCAAGGGATGAACGGTTGACGAGATTCGCCAGCTTTTTCAAAACATCCAGATTCCTTTCGCCAGGATTGACACTAAACTGGAACTCGTAGGATGCGTAGTTAATATTCAAATCAAAGGAATAAGTTCCTGGAATAATGGATAGACCATCGTTCCTTAGCATATTACCTGTATTAATCTGTGGTGAGGATAACTGCTTTACTTCTATTTGGAAGTTTTCCATCGTAGTTTTCTCGGTTCCGTCGCCGATATATTTAACCCCCACATGCTCTTCGTCGCTGGAGATAGCAACTTTTCTACGGAAGGAATCGGAGAAATCTCCATAACTGTCAGAGAGGGATGCCACTGTCGTTTGGATTGCTTTGGCATTTTCTTTGATGTCGATGGCATACTTTGCCACTTCATCATCCCCAGATAGTTTATACAGAGGAGCTTCGCGATTGGTTTTTACGATTTGGTTGTAAACTTTGCGCAGATCACTCTTTTTGTGCGAGTCGTAGCGCGTAGGGCGGTTTTGACCATATGTAGTCAAATAATAAGCATAGGCGTCAATTCTTGCCACTAGAAACCCCTCCTTTCTTCCTTGAAAATATGCTAGATGCGCAACGGGGCATACTAAATCCATTTATACACTTATATTATAAACCTGGAGAAAACAAATGACAATAACTATTTAATAAGAAGAAACCCTTGCACCCCACAATATTTTGTGGTTTAATAAAAAAGCAAAACTAGTTTTAAAAAAGTATTGACGGACAAAAATGATTGTGCTATATTGGATAGGCTTAGAAGTAGGTCTTTTTTTTATGCCCTTTTTTAGGGCGGTAACAAACAATGAATTTAAACGGAGGTGGAAGTTGTGCGTACAAGAATTACATTAGCATGCACAGAATGCAAGCGTCGTAATTACAATACGACAAAAGACAAAAAAGCTCATCCGGACAGAATGGAAACCAAAAAGTATTGTAGATTCTGTAAGACTCATACAATGCATAAGGAAACAAAATAGTCTAGGTAGCGAAAAGGAGTAGAATATGGGACAGACTGAAAAAACTCCAAAGACAAGCTGGTTCCATGGTTTGAAACAGGAATTTATGAAAATTTCCTGGACAGACCGTAAATCAGTTGTTAGACAGACTATAGCGGTAGTTACTGTTTCAGTTGTAGTCGGACTTATTATTGCACTGTTAGACTGGATGATCCAGTACGGTGTAGATTTCCTTTTAGGTTTAAGTTTTTAACGGA
>CAYMTP010000014.1:0-25212 GCA_964393435.1 uncultured Lachnobacterium sp.
ATTTATGAGCTGGTTTACCACAACATACACATACGTTAGAAATCTGTTCCTGATCGTCAAATGGCATACAACGACTTGTTACGCCGGTATCTTCTTTAATCTTAAGTTCACAGTCTAAGCTTTCACACCACATACCACGGATAAAGCCTGTCTTGCTTTCTGCCTTCTGAACAAATTCTGCATAATTGTGAGCATCTGTAATGTGGCTGTTTAAAAATTCTTTTGCTCTTGCAAGCATATCTGCCTGCATATTCTCTAAAATTTCTGCGAGCTTAACATTTAATTCATCTAACGCTACAACTGTCTTTTCTCTTGTATCACGACGAACAACTACACACTGGTTATTTTCGATATCCTTTGGTCCGAGTTCTACACGAACTGGGATACCCTGGATTTCCTGTTCTGCGAATTTCCATCCTGGGCTCTTATCTGTTGCATCGATTTTCACGCGGAAGTCTTTTGCAAGGGCTGCTTTTACATCATACGCCTTGTCAAGAACGCCTTCTTTTTTCTGCTGAATTGGAACTACCATAACCTGTGTAGGTGCAACTCTTGGTGGAAGAACAAGTCCTGAATCATCACCATGTACCATGATGATAGCACCGATTAAACGAGTAGACATACCCCATGAGGTTTCGTGGCAGTACTGTAATTTATTTTCTTTGTCTGTATACTGAATACCAAATGCTTTTGCGAAGCCATCACCAAAGTTATGTGATGTGCCTGACTGTAAAGCTTTACCGTCATGCATAAGTGCTTCGATGGTGTAAGTAGCTTCTGCACCAGCAAATTTTTCTTTATCTGTCTTGCGGCCTTTTACTACTGGAATCGCAAGCACTTCTTCTAAAAACTGTGCGTAAAGATTTAACATCTGTACAGTTCTTTCTTCTGCTTCTTCTGCAGTAGCATGAACAGTATGTCCTTCCTGCCATAAGAATTCAGAAGAACGAAGGAATGGTCTGGTAGTCTTTTCCCAACGAACTACAGAACACCACTGGTTATATACCATTGGCAAATCTCTGTGAGACTGAACTGTTTTTGCAAAAAGTTCACAAAATAAAGTTTCTGATGTAGGACGTACACAGAGTCTTTCCTGAAGCTCTTCTAAACCACCATGAGTAACCCAAGCTACTTCTGGTGCAAAACCTTCTACGTGGTCTTTTTCTTTCTGAAGAAGGCTTTCTGGAATGAACATTGGCATATATACATTCTCTACGCCTGTTTCTTTGAATCTAGCATCTAATTGCTTCTGAATATTTTCCCAAATCGCATAGCCATTTGGTTTAAAAATCATACATCCTTTTACAGATGAATAATCCATAAGTTCTGCTTTTTTCACAACGTCTGTATACCATTGTGTGAAGTCCTCTTCTCTTGAAGTAATGGCTTCTACTAATTTCTTGTCATTTGCCATAACAAATCTCCTCTTTTCTATTTCATAACACTTAAAAGTGCTTCTTGCATTACATAATAACCTATTCTACCAATATTACTGAAAAAATTCAATAAGTACTTTGCCTAGGGGCTGGATTTCGAACTTCATCGGTATTTTCTTTGTGGGGTGCTCAAACTCCAGCTTGTAAGAACAAAGTGCGAGCTGTTCGCCATCTCTTGCTTCTCCATATTTATTATCACCTACTAGTGGGCAACCCATGTGCGCCATCTGTACACGAATCTGATGCTGACGACCTGTGTGGAGTTTGATGTCAAAAAGTGTTTTATCTGCTTTTGTCTCTACTACCTTATATTCCAGCTTTGCCTTCTTTGCATCCTTTGGAAGGTCCGCCGCGGCTCTTTTGCCCGCCTTGATATCAACCACGCTTGTAAAATTCATTTTCTTGTCAGTCAAAAGATAGTCTTCCAACATGTCTTCTTTTTCTGCTGGCACATTGGCGGATATTGCATAGTAATGCTTCCCAATCACACGTTCCTGCACCTGCTTGGACAAATTTGCTGCTGCCTGCTGATTTTTGGCAAACACCATAAGTCCCTCTACCGGCTGGTCTAACCTGTGTACAATTCCAATGTAGGGAGGCTCACCTTTTTTTGCTCTATAGTTTTTCAACAGACTTTCCATATCCTGCTGTCCCAGACGTTTCGTCTGGGTGGCTATGCCTGCTGGCTTGCGGCATATAATGATGTCACGATCTTCAAAAATAATTTCTATTTCTCTCATCTTTACAATAACTACTATCTCACTAATATATAATGACTATTTTTCCCTTTCCCCACTACGCATATCTTATTTTCGTCGCACAACTCCTTTAACAAGTTAAACGCACTGGTAGTTTTTACACCTAATAATTCTTCCACATCACTTCTTTTAAAACATTCCACAGAGGCACCAAATTCTAAAATCCGTTGCTTATGTGCATCTGTAATAGACATCTGCCGAAGCTCTTTAGATGCTCCATATGAAATAGATTCTCTTACCACAGAAACCATCTCATTGCAATTCGGTAAAATCACACGAAATACACCTGTAGCAGTCTCGAATTTTGGTTGTTTGACTTCTTTGATATATAGATTTTGAATCTTTCCGACCCCAGTTCCATAGCTCTCAATTAATTTCATTCGATAAAAAATTGCAGCTAAATCCATATTACGTGGCTGAGAAACACCCATGAGAATCGCTTCCATTGAAATTCCTGGAACAAGACCCCCTAATGACACAAATTCTAATCTATCATCATAAAGATTAATAAGCGTACTTCCACTAAACGAGTAATCTCTATGCACAATAGCATTTAACAAAGCCTCTCTGATGGCCTCCACTGGATAATCTCTTTTATCAATCCTATTTAAACCTTCAAAGGAGGCTTTTGTTTTATTATAAAAATCAATCGTCTCAAATGCCTCATTTAACTGTTTTAAAATAGAACCTGAAAATTCCTTTCTATCTCTAAAGATTGCCTTATCACTACCTTGATAAACGGCAAACTTAATCGTATGTTCACACTGGTCTGACAACAGTAGTGCCAGATTCGTATACAAATCTTCTTCGGAAAGCAAATGCAAGGTCTTCATCTGTGGCACACCAAATTCGATATTTCTCTTTCTCAGTTCCTCTTCGAAATATCCAAAAGTAAGTTCCTGATACATACTCCTACAATTCTCAAATGATTTCCCACTATTTTCAACAATCATATTTCGGATTCCCTCATCACTTAACGGCTGAGATGAACTTCCCCTTCGCACATAAACACCGCTTGGCTTTAGACCTTTTTCCTGCAAATAATAAGGGCGTCCCGACCCCACCTCTACATTAACTTCTATTACTGTTTTATCCTCTTTTTTTACAGTCTTAATCTGTACATATGGCATAATATCTGGACGAATAGCATCTTTAAGCGAATTAGAAATCTGTAACATGACTTCATCTGGGTTTTCGACTCCCACAACAGAACCGTTTTTTTGAATTCCGACGTATAAAATGCCACCTTGTGTATTTGCAAAGGCAATTACTTCTTTTTTTATATCTGATACATATATTTCTTTAAATTCCAAATCAATGTCTTCATACCCCTTCATTCTTTCGCCCTCTTTCTTTCATTCTTTCACTTTTCTTTCATTTTACATCTGAAAGAAAGAAAAAGCAAGCAAAAAAGAGGCTCATTTTGAACCTCTTTCGTCTTTACTCATTTTCCACTTTCACTTGGCAAACCTTCATTGCTTCCAAAGCATTCTTGTGACTTTCTGGCGTTACCCCTGCACAACAGGCAGCATCTACGATAACTGGAATTTCTGGAAAATACGTCTTAGTTACCATCACGTTCGAAATCACGCAAATATCAGTGCACAAACCAACGAATGTAATGGATTCGATTGGATTTTTTAAATGCAATGTAGCAAGTTTTTCTGGCAATCTGGTAGAACCAAATGTCAACTTATCAATTGCTTCTGTCGTACGAAGTGCTTCCAATTCTGCACGGATTTCCCAACCTTCTGTACCTTTGATACAATGTGGGACTGGAAGATTATGTCCTTCCTGTGTATCCATATAATCTTCAAAATGTGTGTCTCTGGTAAAGAGAACTGTTCCTTCAAATTTTTCAATCTTTTCTTTTACTTTTGGAACAATAGCTACTGCCTCTTTGGTTCCAAGTGCTCCATCAATAAAGTCATTTTGCATGTCTACGACAACTAATACTTTCTGCATATTATACCTCTTTTCCCCAAGCTTTGCGGATGATTGCTTCCGCTTCTTTGGCTTCTTCTTTTGTAAGCTGTGGCACTCCCTTTAGCGGGTACTCCAGCCCAAGTTTCTCATATTTATTTTCTCCCAATGTGTGATAAGGAAGCACTTCCAGTTTCTCCACATTGGAAAGCGTCCTTATAAACTCACCTAGTTTTTTTAATGCTTCTTCCTTATAGGTGATTCCCGATACAACTACATGGCGAATCCAAACTGGTTTCCCAATTTCATCCATATATCTTGCAAAAGCAAGAATCTTTTTATTGGATTGTCCTGTCAGTTCTTTATGTGCAACGTCTTCAATATGCTTGATATCCAACATTACTAAATCTGTCACAGCCATCAGTTTTTCTATCTTTTTAAAAGTATCACTATCTCTGTCTTCGACGAACATAATCCCTGAGGTGTCGAGACAGGTATGGATGTCTTTTTCTTTTGCCTTAGTAAAAAGCTCTACTAAGAAATCCATCTGCACCATTGGCTCACCACCTGTAGCTGTGATACCACCTGTGCGATAGAACGAACGATTACGTTCGAACATTTCTAGGATTTCGTCTACTGTTTTTTCTTTTCCATCTCTTATATCCCATGTATCAGGGTTGTGACAATACTGACATCGCATCGGACAGCCCTGGAAGAACACGACGAATCGCACACCTGGTCCATCTACAGTACCGAAGGTTTCTATCGAATGAATATAACCCATTCCATTTCTCCTTAAAATAATTTACTTATATATTATAACTAATATTTACTTTTCAAACAATATGTAACTGCTTGGCAAAATCCAAGCAGTATTTCCTACATCCTCTCATGAAATGTTCTAGCAATTACTTCATCCTGCTGCTCTTTTGTAAGCTTGATAAAGTTTACCGCATAGCCTGATACACGAATGGTAAGCTGTGGATATTTCTCGGGATGATTCTGCGCATCACGCAAGGTTTCTTGATTAAGCACGTTGACATTTAAATGATGTCCACCCTTACTCATATATCCGTCTAACATTTGGGTAAGGTTGGATTTTGCATCCTCATTATTTTTGCCTAATGCATCTGGCACAATGCTAAAGGTATTAGAAATTCCATCCTGAGAATCCATAAATGGAATCTTTGCAACAGAAGCAAGAGAGGCTACCACACCATGGGTATCTCGACCATGCATTGGGTTGCTTCCCGGAGCAAAAGCTTCTCCGCGTTTTCTACCATCGGGAGTAGAGCCTGTGTTTTTTCCATACGACACATTAGAGGTAATCGTAAGAATAGAAGTGGTTGGTACACCTCCACGATATGCCTGATTTTCTTTGATATATCCCACAAAAAGATGAAGCACCTCTTTTGCGATATCATCTACTCTGTCATCATCGTTTCCGAATTTCGGAAAATCTCCCACTGTTTCAAAATCGATAGCAATCCCCTGTTCATTTCGAATTGGTTTTACCTTTGCATACTTGATAGCAGATAAGGAATCGGCTACCACTGAAAAGCCTGCAATTCCTGTGGCAAACCAGCGGGTAATCTTTTTATCGTGTAATGCCATTTCTAGCTTCTCGTAGGAGTATTTGTCGTGCATATAGTGAATGATGTTTAAAGCATTTACATATACCCCTGCTAACCACTTCATCATATCTTTGTAAGCAGTCATGACTTCCTCGTAGTCTAAATATTCCGAAGTGATTGGTCGATACTTTGGTCCTACCTGTTTTCCAGAAAGTTCATCTACACCACCATTGATGGCATAGAGTAAACATTTCGCCAAGTTGGCTCTAGCACCAAAGAACTGCATTTCTTTTCCAATTCGCATAGAAGAAACACAACAGGCAATGCCATAATCATCACCATGAACCGGTCTCATAACATCATCATTTTCATACTGAATCGCAGAATGTTTGATGGAGATGTCCGCACAAAATCGCTTGAAGTTCTCTGGTAAATTTACCGACCACAAAACAGTTAAATTTGGCTCAGGTGCCGCCCCAATATTATTTAAGGTGTGGAGATATCGATATGACATTTTCGTCACCATATGGCGGCCATCCAATCCCATGCCTGCCAATGCCTCGGTCACCCAGGTTGGGTCACCAGCAAAAATAGTATTATATTCTGTGGTTCTGGCAAACTTAATCAAACGCAGTTTCATGATAAACTGGTCAATGAGTTCCTGAATTTCTTTTTCTGTAAAAGTGCCTTCTTGCAAATCACGCTCTGCATAGATATCTAAAAAAGTAGAGGTACGTCCCAAGGACATGGCCGCACCATTTTGCTCTTTTGTCGCACCCAGATATGCAAAATAAAGAAACTGGATTGCTTCTTTTACATTGGTGGCAGGGTTACTAATATCATAGCCATATATCTCCGCCAGTTTTTTCAGCTGTTCCAAGGCTCGTATCTGCTCTGATAATTCTTCTCGTTCTCGAATAATATCTGGATTCATCATACAACCTGTGGCATGAAATTCCTCTTTCTTCTCTTCAATCAATCGGTCCACACCATACAGTGCCACACGACGATAGTCCCCGATAATTCGTCCACGACCATAGGCATCTGGAAGCCCCGTAATGATATGGGAAGAACGACAAGCACGCATCTCTGGTGTGTACACATCAAAGACCCCTGCGTTATGCGTCTTTCTATGTGTAGTAAAATTTTCAACAACTTCCTTATCTACTTCATACCCACTATCCTGACAAGCCTTGATGGCCATTCGAATTCCGCCATAAGGCATAAGTGCTCTTTTAAATGGTTTATCCGTCTGAAAACCAACTATCTTTTCTTTACTTTTATCCAAATATCCTGGTCCATGAGATGTAATCGTAGAAATCACTTCTGTATCCATGTCCAGCACACCACCTGCTTCACGCTCCTTTTTCGACAATTCCAAAACCTGTTCCCACAAATCCAAAGTATCCTGCGTCGCTCCCTCTAAAAAACTCTCATCTCCATCGTATGGGCAATAATTCTTCTGTATAAAATCCCTTACATTTATCTCATTCTGCCATGTACCACTTTTAAAACCTCTCCACGCCTGCTGCATAGTAACCTCCATAAAATGATATATCTCTTTTATGATGTACATATTTATCATTTTTATGAAATAATGAACTAGTTAACGATTTAGTTAACTAGTGAGAAAAGTAAAAAATAGCTTAGATAGTTGATGCATGCTCGCATGCGTGAGACTATCTAAGCTGTTTTTTATTTGGCGATTAGCCATCTAGCGATGCCTGAACACTTGGCGAGGTGTTTTCGAGCCTAGTGTGAAGGTATGCACAGCTGAGCCGAGTCGCTTTGCGACGGAAAGCCGTGAAACGGCGTGGGTCGAGCTAGCTTTTCTCACTAGTTTGTAATACAAAAGTCTACGCGCGGAGACTTATTTTACCTATTTTATTGGTCTTAACGCGCGTGATTTCTTCTGTTCTACTTTAATTGTATAGACACAAAAAGCAAGAAATTTTGTATCTCAAAAGATAATTTTTTTGTATAGGCACAATCGCAATAGTTATTAAAATCACGCGCGGCAAAATCACTCCAAGTGGAGAAAAACTTTTCCGCGCGTCTATTTCCATACTACAAGATAAAGAGAAAAGCTAGCTCGCGTTACGGTGCTTCGCACCTTTCCGTCGCTTTGCGACTACTCCGCTCGCTACTTGTCTTATCGCCAAATAAAAACGACTTCATACGCCCACATTCATGCAAGCATGTGTGGTCGACGAAGTCGTTTTTACTTTTCTCTTTATCTCATCTAACTCGTTATTACAATTTAAATCGGTACCCAACACCCCAGATGGTTTCAATATACTGAGGTTTTGAAGTATCCATCTCCACTTTTTCACGAATCTTTTTGATATGTACGGTTACCGTTGCGATGTCACCGATGGATTCCATATCCCAGATTTCGCGGAAGAGTTCTTCTTTGGTATAAACATGATTTGGATTTTCTGCAAGGAATGTAAGCAAATCAAATTCCTTGGTAGTAAACTGTTTTTCTTCTCCATTAATCCATACACGTCTTGCTGTTTTATCAATCTTGATACCACGAATTTCGATGGTATCATTTTCCACTACGTTACTACCGATAAGGCGGTTATATCTTGCCATATGTGCCTTTACACGTGCCACTAACTCACTTGGAGAAAATGGTTTGGTTACATAGTCATCTGCACCAAGTCCGAGACCTCTGATTTTATCGATGTCATCTTTTTTCGCAGACACCATAAGGATTGGTGTGTTTTTCTTTTCACGAATCTGTTTGCAGATTTCAAATCCGTCGATGCCTGGAAGCATCAAATCCAAAATAAACAAGTCAAACTCTTCTGCCAAAGCTCTGGCAAGGCCTGTCATGCCATCATTTTCTACTTCTACTTCAAATCCGCTTAACTCTAAATAATCTTTTTCTAATTCTGCAATTGCTATTTCATCTTCTACAATTAAAATTTTACTCATTTGGTACCTCCTGATATTTACGAATTACAAAGTACATAACTGTACCTGTATCCTCTTTACTGGTTGCCCAGATTTTACCGCCATGGTCTTCAATAATTTTTTTAACAATGGATAAGCCGATACCACTTCCACCTGTAGCAGAATTTCGCGATACATCGCCTCGATAGAATCGGTCAAATATATATGGCAAATCTTTGGCTGGAATGCCTCGACCGTTATCCTCTATTTCCACCTGAATGAAATCACCTACGTCCTTGATGCGGACATTGATAAATCCATTTGCTTTATTCATATATTTTACCGAGTTTCCAACAATATTATTGATAACCCTTCTAATCTGTTCTGGGTCTGCGATAATAATCACATTACTATCTACATAATTGTAATAAGCCAGTCCAATTCCTCTCGTCTCTAAATCAATTCCGATTTCTTCAATACAATCTGCAAAGTAGCTCTCTACATTTATTTTTGCAAAATTGTAAGGAATCTTGTTTGTGTCAATTTTGGAGTAAAGCGTTAACTCATTTATAAGGGTATCCATTTCATTGGCTTTACTATAAATAGTTCGCACGTATTTATCTATTTTTTCCGGTGTATTTGCAACTCCGTCGATGATACCCTCTGCATATCCTTTTACCGCAGTAATAGGTGTCTTTAAATCATGTGCAATATTACTGATTAGATCTTTACTCTCCTGCTCCGTCGCTAACTTTTCTTCTGCATTTTCCTTAAGGCGTCGCCGCATTTCCTCGAAGGTGATGCACAACTCGTTTACCTCATCCTGTTCTGCTCCCACCGTATCAATCGTAAAATCTAAATTACCTTCTTTGATATTATTGGCAGCCACCTGAAGCTTGCGAATTGGTGTAACCATACTTTGATAAATCCAAAACATAAGCATAGCCGCAGTCAAAAAGAGTACCAATAAAATCGTAAGCACAATTTCAAAAAACAAGCCTCTCACATCGGGCATAACCTCGATATTCTCGGCAACCATCTGCCACTGCACCCGGAAAAATGCTGCTATAAATAATAGTGCCAGAAAAATAGGCACAAACATGATAATACAGAAAGAAATGATAAGCTTTGACTTTAGTTTCATAACCTTTTCTCCAAAATTTAAAACATGGTATAACCTTCTTTGATTATACCATGTTTCTTTTGTAAACGTATGAAATTTCTATTAAATATTATAAACTTTTAAGCTCTCAGCTTTATCTGTCTTCTCCCATGGAAGATCAATATCAGTTCTTCCGAAATGTCCATAAGCCGCTGTGCCGCGGTAAATAGGTCTTCTTAAGTCAAGCATTTTGATAATACCAGCTGGACGTAGGTCGAATTCTTTACGAACGATTTCTACTAATTTCTCGTTGGAAACAACACCTGTTCCAAATGTATCCACCATGATAGATGTTGGCTGTGCTACGCCGATTGCATAAGACAACTGAATTTCGCATCTCTTAGCAAGCCCTGCTGCAACGATATTCTTTGCAACATAACGAGCTGCATATGCTGCAGAGCGGTCTACCTTTGTGCAGTCCTTTCCAGAGAAAGCTCCGCCACCATGACGAGCCATACCACCGTATGTGTCTACAATGATTTTACGGCCTGTAAGACCGGCATCCCCATGTGGTCCACCAATTACGAAACGGCCTGTAGGATTGATAAAGAATTTTGTATTTGCATCGATTAATTCTTTTGGAAGAATTTCATCAAATACATATTTCTTGATGTCTGCATGAATCTGTTCCTGTGTTACATCTTCATCATGCTGTGTCGAAAGTACAACTGCTTCTAAACGTTTTGGTGTGCCATTTTCGTCATATTCTACAGACACCTGAGTTTTTCCATCTGGACGAAGATATGTTAATGTCCCATCCTTACGAACCTTTGTAAGCTGTAATGCAAGCTTATGTGCCAAAGAAATTGGATATGGCATAAGCTCTTCTGTTTCGTCACTGGCATAACCAAACATCATACCCTGATCTCCAGCACCTGTATCTAATTCGTCTGTAAGCTTTCCTTCCTTTGCTTCCAATGCTTTGTCTACGCCCATAGCAATATCTGCGGACTGCTTGTCCAAAGCAACCATAACAGCACAAGTGTTTCCATCAAATCCTGTTTTTGCATCGTCATAACCGATTTCATTTACTGTCTTACGAACGATACCTGGCACATCAAGCTGAGCATTTGTTGTAATTTCACCTGTTACTAATACGAAGCCTGTACACGCTGCTGTTTCGCATGCAACACGGCTCATTGGATCCTGTTCTAAGCATGCATCTAAAATAGCATCTGAAATGGCATCACACATTTTATCTGGATGACCTTCGGTTACGGATTCTGAAGTAAATAATAATTTTTCCATGTTATTCTCCTTTTCTTGTGTTATGTGTGGCGAATAAGTAGGTCTCAAAATTGCATACAATTTTGAGACTCGCGTTGCTCGTCAAATGAAAAGGGATGTAGAGATAAAATAACTTTTCATCTCTACATCCCTTTTCATCTGACTCTGCTTATTCGTGCAAATCCTCTTATTGCTCGATTAACTCGCTCAGGTGGGCACCTTCCAATTGCTGGGGTTGCCGTGACTTCTTCGATCCTATGTATCTCCATCACTCTGAATAAGAGAAAAGTACTATATGAAATTTAATATCTTTCTAGTGGTAACATACCTTATATTTCTACATATGTCAAGTCTATTTTGTTGACTTTTCATTGGACAAAATTTATACTTAGTATATATGTGTATTTTGAGGAGAAGGTATGATTATTAAATTATCACCAAAAGAATTAAAACCAGGTATTATTATCTTAGAAGCAATCGTTACACCAAGCGGGCAAATTTTAGCTCCTGCTGGAACTGAGCTTAGCCGACAAATCATCAACAAGATGAAACTCTACAATGTAGATTCTGCTACTGTTGATTCCAATGACCCAATTGTAAGGCAGCTATTAAATGCACCTTCGGAATCTGTAGTCAATTTAGCACCTACTCCAATCGTGGCTCCAGTCCCTGTTGCTCCTGCAAGACCAGTTCCTGTAACTGTAGCACCAAAGGAAGATGAAAAGGTTATTACCTACAAAGAAGAAACGCAATCCAATTCCCGAAGAATGATGGTTTCCAATGAATTTAAAGGATTTCAGGTTGATTACTTATTATATATCGAATATGTAAAAGAGGTTTTCTCAAACATTTCCAAAACGCCTGGATATACAATCAACACTTCCGAGCTTATAGAAAAGATGATGCCTCTTTATGCATCCCGCAACACCATCGTAGAATTGTTTGACATGATTCATCAAATGCACACTCTCAACGATACAGTGCATGCTCATTGCGTAAACGTAGCTTTGATTTCTCGTATGATTGGTAGATGGCTGCATTTAGATCAGAATGATTTGGACGTCCTTACCTGCTGCGGATTGCTTCATGACGTTGGAAAACTTGCAATTCCAGATGCTGTATTAAATAAGCCTGGCAAACTCACCGATGAAGAGTTTGCACTTATCAAATCCCATCCAAAGACCGGGTATGAAATGCTTCGCAATCAGGACATCGATACTCGTATCAAACAGGCTGCTCTTATGCACCATGAACGCTATGATGGCTCTGGTTATCCAAACCAGCTTTCTAACGAATTCCTTGCAGACTTCGCGATGATTGTTGCAATTGCGGACGTATATGACGCCATGACCGCGGCCCGTTCCTACCGCGAACCATTATGTCCTTTCCAGGTAATTGAAAAATTTGAACAGGAAGGTTTCCAAAAATATCATACCAAGTATATTTACGTATTCCTTCACAATATTGCCAGCACCTACCAAAGCAACCGAGTTATGTTAAACGATGGACGTGGATGTAAAATTGTAATGCTGAACCAAAACACCCTCTCCAAGCCAATCGTCCAGTTCGACGACGGCTCCTGCGTGGATCTCTCATCGCAGAGAGAGTTATATATCACCAAGATATTATAGAGCTTGTTACCAAGAAGGAACTTCAAAAGAGTTCCTTTTTGTTTTGTAGATGTAAAAAATCCCCTAACATTATTCATTTAGAAGCCTTATACTAAGACTGCGATAAATGAATATTGCTAGGGGCTTTCATAGTATTTATGAAACCTTAAGTATAAATTTTTGAAGTTCCTTCTCACTTGTAACAAGTTCTATTTTGGCTCCAAGTTCTCTGAGTTTTCCTTCAAAGTTTTCGTATCCACGCATAATGTAGTGAATATCATCAATAATGGTTACGCCCTCTGCTGCGAGCCCTGCAATTACAAGAGCTGCACCTGCACGTAAATCTGGTGCATTTACTCTTGCACCTGTATATTTTGAAACGCCATTGATAATAGCTATGTTGCTTTCTACCTTGATATTTGCACCCATTCTAGTAAGCTCATCCACATAACGGAAACGATTTTCAAAGATACTTTCTGTTACAGTACTTGTTCCTTCTGCAATTCCTAAAAGCACCGCCATCTGAGGCTGCATATCCGTTGGGAAACCTGGATATGGAAGTGTAGTAACCTGGGTATGCTGTAATTTTCCATTGGAAATCACACGTACTGCATCGTCAAATTCTTCTACCTCGCAACCTGCTTCAATTAATTTTGCAGAAGTTGCTTCCAAATGTTTTGGAATTACATTCGTTACCAGAACATCACCGCCTGCTGCAGCTGCGGCACACATAAACGTTCCTGCCTCAATCTGATCTGGAATAATCGAGTACTCGGTTTTATGAAGCTTCTGCACACCCACGATACGAATCACATCTGTACCAGCACCACGGATATTTGCACCCATGCTGTTTAAGAAGTTTGCCACGTCTACTATGTGAGGTTCTTTTGCGGCATTCTCAATTACGGTCTTACCTTCTGCCAGTGCAGCTGCCATCATGATGTTGATGGTTGCACCAACCGATACCTTGTCTAAGTAAATATGAGTACCAATCAAACGATATGCTTTTACTTTAAAAAGCCCATGAGAAATATCTACATCTGCCCCCATCGCACAAAAACCTTTTTTATGCAAGTCGATTGGCCTGCTTCCGATATCACATCCGCCTGGAAGTGCAACAGCTGTTTCTCTATATTTGCCAAGTAATGCACCGATTAAATAATAAGATGCTCTGATTTTACGAATAAATTCATTGTCCACGGTAAAATCACGAATATAGGCACCATTAATTTTCACCTTGTGTTCGTTTACACGTTCCACTTTGGCACCAATCTGTTCAATGGCCTGCAAAAGTACATTGACATCCCTAACGTTTGGCAAGTTTTCAATTGTAACGGTTTCATCAGCCATAACTGCAGCCGCTAAAATAGGAAGAGCCGCATTCTTCGCCCCACCAATTTCCACTTCACCATATAAAGGATTTCCGCCTTTAATTACGTACTGTTCCATCTTTCACCTCAACAACCTATCTCTTATATATTATTCTTTAGTTGCTTAATTGTTATTCAAGTTCTGTAATTTGCTCACCAATAAACTCACGGTTTCTTCTACACCAAGTCCTTCTTCGGAAACTTGCACATCTGCATACTTCTCATAAAGTGGTGTTCTTTCCATAAAAAGGTCATATAATGTTTGTCCTTCTTTTAGAACTACGCCTCTTCCTTTGATATCGGAGAGACGTTTTTCTAATGTAGAAAATGGTACTTCTAAATATACCACTGTACCAATTTCCTTCAAATGCTCCATGGCTTCCTGTCCATAAATAACACTTCCGCCTGTCGCAATAATCGTTCTAGTACAATCTATACTAGCATTTACTCGGTTCTCAACCCGGATAAATCCTTCTGTACCAACCTCTGCAATAATATCCTTTAGAAGTTTTCCTTCCTGCTCCTGGATTAATAAATCCGCATCCAGAAATTGATATCCTAAAACCTTGGCAAGAATAACACCCACAGTGCTTTTTCCTACCCCTGGCATGCCAATCAAAACAATATTGTTTTTACTCATATTACTTGCCTTCTGTAGAATCTACGTTTTCTGTTCCTTCTTCCGTATTATTTTCAGATGGATCTGTCTGAGTTAAAAGGTGATGGAAATCTATTTTTTCAACAACAGCATCATTTACTGTCCATCCATCGTCTTTCTGCCATCCCTCTAATACTTCAGAATACAAAGCACTTTCACGTTCTGCGATGATAGCTTCACGATTATCTTCTGTAGCTTCTGCATCGACATCTTCGTCAATTCTAGCGATGTAAAGTGCAGATGTCGTTTCAATAACTCCAGATGTTTCTCCTACTGCTAATGCATTCAATGCTGCAAGAAGAGTTTCATCCATACTATCATCTGCTTTGTTATATGCTGTATCAGAAGCTGTATAGCTATTATTCTTTGCTGCAGTTTCTAAACCTACACCGCTAGATTCTGTTAAAATCTTTTCTGCTGTAGCTTTGATTGCTTTTACTTCTTCGTCTGTATATTTTACATATGAACCACTTTCATTGTATTCACCCGTTATACCAATTTCTACCAAGGTAATACCACGCATATTAGCTTCTTCATCTGTTACATTTCGGTCTGTATCTGCGATAATTGCATCATACATTTTTGCCTGAATTGTGTAAAGAGTAAGTACCTCTGTAACGATTTCTTCTGTTGCACCAAGTTCTTCAATCGCTTCTTCTGAGTTTGCTGCAAGGAATGCCAAAACCGCTTCTTTAATTGCAGTTTCCTCTTCTGCAGTAATCTCTACCTTGTAATCTGCCATGTGTGCCTTTAATGTATATAAATCATGAAGAGAATCCATAATAGAAGATTTCATATCTTCTTCCATTGTGGTTCCATAGCCATAAAGATCCTGTTCCCAGAAATCTTCACCAAACCAAGATACATACACATCATCAATCATTGCCTTCTGATATTTACAAACAAAATTTACTACGCCAGCCGAAACAGTCTGATCTCCCAATGTTGCTGCTGTTTCATCTGGATTTACTCCACAGCCGACGAATGATGTTAAACAAAGTACTCCTGCTAAAACAAGAGCTGCTAATTTTTTCAGTCTCATATTTCCTCCTAAACATAGGCACACTACGCCTTATATCATTAGTTTATTATAAAACCTTTTCTCATATCTAGCAAGGTTTTTCTTGTATTTCCACAAGTACAGACATATTTTCCAGTAGATTCTTCAAAATATCTACCACTTCCTTTCCCTTTTCTTTAGAATTCCCATTCAAGGTATATATAAAGTAAGGATTTTTTGTATCTGCCACAAATTTTAAAAATGGATACATGTTTTGTACAACCTGCGGAATCATAATTGGATTGATTTTCGCTTTTTCATACATCACAAGCTTGAGTTCATTGCCCTTTTGGCTGACTTCCTTGACATATAAACTATGAGCAAAGAATTTTAACCTTGCAATTGTCAAAAGATTCTGCACTGACTTTGGAGGTTCCCCAAATCGATCAATGAGTTCTTCTAACATTTCCTCGGCCTCCTCTTCTGTTTCAATGCCTGCAATACGCTTATAGATATCCAATTTCTGTAATTCGTTGGATACATAGCTTGGTGGTATAAAAGCATTGGTACTTATATCAATAGAGGTTTCAAACTTATCCTCAACCACTACACCTTTGGCTTCTTTTACTGCCTCATTTAACATCTTACAGTACAAATCATATCCTACCGCTTCCATATGTCCACTCTGCTCTGCACCAAGCAGGTTTCCTGCCCCACGAATTTCCAAATCACGCATGGCAATCTTAAATCCACTGCCTAGTTCGGAGTATTCTTTCATGGCTGCAAGACGTTTCTCGGCCACTTCCTTCAGCATCTTATTTCTACGATACATAAGGAAAGCATACGCCGTTCGATTCGAGCGCCCTACACGGCCTCGTAGCTGGTAGAGTTGCGACAATCCCATATTGTCAGCGTCATGAATAATCATGGTATTTACATTGGAGATATCCAAGCCTGTTTCGATGATCGTGGTCGAAACCAGCACGTCAATTTCCCCATTGATAAATCGGTACATGATTTTTTCCAATTCACGTTCCTTCATTTGTCCATGGGCAAAAGCCACGTTTGCTTCAGGCACCAATGCCTGAATCTTTGTGGTGATATCATCAATATCTTTTACCTTATTATAAACATAGAACACCTGACCATCTCTCGCCAATTCTCGATTGATTGCCTCTCGTACCATCTCCTCATTGTATTCCATAACATACGTCTGAATTGGAAGCCGGTCCATTGGCGGTTCTTCTAATACGCTCATGTCACGGATTCCAATCAAACTCATGTGTAAGGTTCTAGGAATCGGTGTTGCAGTCAAAGTCAATACGTCCACATTTGTTTTCATCTGCTTGATTTTCTCTTTATGCGCTACGCCAAAGCGTTGTTCTTCGTCTACTACTAATAGCCCTAAATCTTTAAACTCTACATCTTTGGATAAAATGCGATGGGTTCCCACCACGATATCGACCTGACCTTTTTTCAGACCTTCTACCGTGCGCTTCATTTCTGTGCTGGTTCTAAAACGACACATCAAATCCACCCTTACCGGAAAGTCCTTCATTCTCTGAGAAAAAGTATTGTATATCTGCTGTGCCAAAATAGTAGTAGGTGCCAGATACGCCACCTGTTTTCCTTCCTGCACAGCTTTAAAGGCTGCTCGGATTGCAACCTCAGTTTTTCCATATCCTACGTCACCACAAATCAGTCGATCCATGATTTTGGTACTCTCCATATCATGCTTGGTATCTTCAATGGCCAACTCCTGATCCTGCGTTTCCTCAAATGGGAAAAGTTCCTCGAACTCTCTCTGCCAAACCGTATCTGGCCCATAAACAAAACCATTTTTCTCTTCACGAAGTGCATACAGTTTCACCAAGTCTGCTGCAATTTCTTTTACTGCTCCGCGAACCTTCGATTTGGTTTTGGTCCATTCCTGCCCGCCTAAACGGTTGAGCTTTGGCTTCTTTGCATCTTTCCCAGCATACTTTTGAATCATTTCCAGCTGGGTCGCTAAAATATACAGATTGGAACCTCCTGCATATTCTATCTTGATATAATCCTTTAGAATTTTGTCAACCTCGATTTTTTCAATTCCCTTATATACGCCTAGACCATGATTTTCATGGACTACATAATCTCCTACCTTCAAATCCGTAAAGTTTTGAATCTTTTCACCTTCGTAGGTTCTATGACGTTTTTTCTTCTTTTTCTCACCACCAAAAATATCTGTCTCTGTAATGACCGCAAACTGAAGAATTGGATATTCATAGCCCCTATGCACTGATGCCTGGCAGACCATAATCTGCCCTTCCAAAAGAGCATGGTCGTAATCCTCTGTATAGAAACTATTTAACCCTTCGTTTAGCAAGTCCTCTGCCAGACGTTTTGCACGGGTACGTGAGCCAGAAAGTAGTACTACCTTGTAGTGATTTTTCTTATATTTGTTTAAATCTTTTACTAACAATTCGAAGCTATTGTTATACGAATTAACACTCTTAACATGTATGCCAAAAGAACCCTTCTGCTTTAATCCATTTGCCTTTGCATCCAATGCTGCAAATGAAATACAGGAGAACTGATTACATTTTCCTATAATTTCTTTTTCTAAGAAAAGTTCCTTCATCTGACCTGGAAGGATATATCCCTTTTCCAAACGATGCTTCATACTCTCGGAAAATTCTATTTCGGTCTGTTTTCCGCGCTCTACACAACGGTTCAATTCATCAAAGAAAAGGAAAGTGTCTTCTGGAGAAAAGTAATCCAATAGACCAATTCTTTCCTCACAGAAATAAGACAGATAGGCATCCATACCTGCATAAATGGAAAGTTCTCCCCACTCCTCTGCCTTTTCTTCTGCTGTAGAAAGCATTCTGTGTGCCTCCTCAGTTTTCATTTCTTTTCGAAGTTTGTCAGAAGTCTTTTTTGCTTCTTTTAAGAGTTTTTCAATACCAGCTTTTTTCTCCTCTTCCGTAAGTACCAACTCACAGGCAGGATAAATCTTAATCTCATCAATGTTTTCAATGGACTTCTGACTTTCCGTGTCGAAGGTACGAATGGTGTCGATTTCATCGCCCCACATTTCGATTCGAATTGGATTCTCTTCGGTTAATGGGAAAATATCTAAGATACCACCACGGAGTGCAAACTGTCCCATAGTTTCCACCTGATACTCTTTTTCATAACCCATACGTACCAGCTGCTGTGTGATGTCTGCCAATTGAATTTCATCTCCTGGCATAAGCGTAAGCAGACAATTCCACATTTTTTCTGGTGGTGCCTGTGTATTCATCAATGCATCAAAGGTGGTAATCACCGTTACCTTCTCCTGCTCATGAATGGCCTTTAATGCCCGAATTCGTTCTGCAGTCAGGACGTTCCCTCGAATATCTGACTGATAAAACAATACATCTTTTGCAGGAAAATACACCACATTAGAATCAAAAAAGCGATAGTCCTCGTAGAGTTCTTTCGCTTTTTGCTCATGAAAAGTAACGATGATATTATGTTTCTTACCATCGCTACAGCTATACATCATATGTGGTTTTTGTGCATCAATACATCCTGTTACGGAGTATAGACCTTTTTCCTTCTGGGCCTGCTTTAACATGTCTGCAAAGCCGCCCAAATTCTTCAAGGGTTCTACAAATGTCTTCACTATCTATACCTGCTTCTTTGCATTAAAATCATTCATTGCTTTGTCCACATCCCCTTGGACCATAAGTGCCGCTGCCTGTATCACATCTGGCATAATCTCTTTCAATTTGGTTTTATCATCTTCTAAGAAATGTCCCAGCACATAATCTGCCAAATCCCAACCGCTAGGCTTTTCACCTACGCCAACTTTAATACGCATAAAGTTCTGTGTACCCGCATGTGCAATGATACTTTTAATTCCATTATGTCCACCTGCACTACCTTTTTTGCGAATACGGATATTTCCAGGTGCAAGACTGATATCGTCGTAAATAACTAACATATCCTCTTCTGGATCGATTTTATAAAAGTCCATAACTGCTCTTACACTCTCTCCACTTAAATTCATAAAGGTCTGCGGTTTCACTAAGAGCACTTTATTTCCTTCTATCACACCAGTTCCACATAAGGCTTTGTGTTTTTTCTCACTGATACTGATTCCATATTTCTCCGCCAAGGCATCTATGGAAATAAAACCTGCATTGTGTCTGGTATTTTCATATTTCTTTCCTGGATTTCCTAATCCTACAATTACAAACATATCTTTCTCCTTAAAAAGCCCTCGCCCATTCGGCGAGGGTTTTCTTACTCTAATTCTTTTTCCACTTCTTCCTGATATTTCTGCAAAATCAGATTTGATAGGAGCTCTCTGGTGGAGGAGTTAATTGGATGTGCAATATCTCGATACTCCCCATCACTAGCTTTACGGCTAGGCATTGCGATAAACAATCCCTTTTCTCCTTCTATTACTTTAATGTCATGAACTACAAATTCATTTTCAATAGTAATAGAAACTACAGCTTTCATTTTTCCTTCTTTTTCAACCCTGCGAATACGTACATCTGTTATCTGCATATAACCCCCTCCTTTGCCATAATTATACCACATTATATTTTTTCCACAACCTTTGGTTTGCAAAAGAACAGATAAGAGTTATAATATAAGCACTGAAAGATTAAAATATAAATATAGAAGGGGAAGTTTTATGTATACACTTAATTTTAATAAACCAATACATGTATATTTCATGGGCATCGGTGGTATCAGTATGAGTGGTCTTGCAGAAATTCTTTTGGACCAGGGCTTTACCATCAGCGGTTCTGACATGAAAGAATCTGCCCTTACCACTCAGTTAGAAGCAAAGGGAGTCAAAGTATATTATGGGCAGGTTGCAGAAAATATTACATCAAATATTGATTGCATCGTTTATACCGCTGCCATTCGTGAAGACAACGAAGAATGGATTGCTGCAAAGGAAGCCAATATCCCAATGCTGACCCGTGCACAGCTTCTCGGACAGATTATGGATAATTATCAAAATTCCATCGCGGTTTCTGGAACACACGGAAAAACTACTACCACTTCCATGATTAGTCAGGTACTTTTAGAAGCCAATACGGATCCAACCATCACCGTTGGAGGAATTTTATCTGCCATTGATGGCAACCTACGTGTGGGTGAATCTGAGATATTTATTTCAGAAGCATGCGAATATACCAATAGTTTTTTAAACTTCCGTCCAAAATACAGTATTATTTTAAATGTAGAAGCAGAGCATTTAGACTTCTTCAAAGATTTGGAAGATGTTCGTAATTCTTTCAAGAAATTTGCTGCAAATACCCGAGCAGATGGAGCCACTATCATCAATGGCGAAATCGAAGATTACGAAGATTTGATTGCTCATCTTCCACATCAGGTTATTACTTATGGTTTTGACCCTCGATTTGATTTCTATGCGGAGGATATTCGATTCGACGAAAGAGCCTGCGGCATGTTTACTGCTATGTATCAGGGAAAACCTCTGATGAAGGTTCACTTGAATGTTCCCGGTATGCATAACGTTTCCAACGCTTTGGCAACCATTGCTCTGGCACAGCTGATGGAGCTTCCTCAGGAAGAAGTCTTGGTAGGCTTACGCAAATTCGGTGGTGCAAATCGTCGCTTCCAGTACAAAGGCGAAGTAGATGGTGTAACCATCATTGATGACTATGCACATCATCCAACCGAAATTCAGGCGACCTTAGATGCTGCTGCAAACTACCCTCACAAGAGAGTTGTGCTCGTATTCCAACCACACACCTACACCAGAACCAAGGCCTTTTTAAATGAATTCGCTGAAGTTCTATCACAAGTAGATATTTTAGTTCTCGCTGAGATTTATGCTGCACGCGAAAAGAACACCATCGGAATCACTTCCAAAGACCTGCTTGCATTGGTAAAAGAAAAAGGTACCAAATGTTATTATTTCCCTTCCTTTGAGGAAATTGAAAAATTTTTATTAAAAAATTGTATGAACGGCGACCTGTTGATAACTATGGGAGCTGGAAACGTTGTAGAAATCGGCGAATCGTTGTTAGGTAATTAGTTGTCCACATTATCCACATTATAATGGAGGTTTTTATCCCATTGTAATGTGGATTTTTTTACCCCTTTCAAACCCTTGAAAATAGGGCATGTCCTGTAATTTATCCACTTATCCACAATTCTGTAAACCCTTGATTTTACTGGGTTTGTGGGATTTTTTGCTCTTCCATTTCTAAATTTTGTATGATATACTATGGGAACTTAGAGAGGTGTTTTATTATGTCAATGATTCAGTTGAAAAGCGATTACCCACACAACCACATTAGTGTGCCACGTGTGTTTATCGATAAATATATGGCAGATGCAAATGGTGAATTCGTAAAGGTATACTTGTTCCTTTTACGCTGCATGGGTTCTTCTGCGACCTCAGATTGCTCTATTTCTGCCATTGCAGATCATTTTAACTACACAGAAAAAGATATTCTCCGTGCGTTGAAATATTGGGAAAAAGTAGGCGTACTAAGCATTGACCTGAATGAACGCAACCAGCTCACTGGTGTATGCTTCAAGGATTTAACTGGCGGTGTACAACACACAGCATCTAATACCATCACAGAGAGTGCTTCTGCACCTGTTGGGTCATCTGCTATAGTGGAAGCCAAACCCGCTCGTGCCCAAAAGACTGCTCCAGTAAACAAGAAACGCGAATATACTTTGGATGAGGTAAAAGCTTTCACCAACAACCACGAAGTATCAGAGCTTTTATTTATTATCGAAACCTATTTGAAGCATCCTCTGAATTCGACAGAGATGAATACCGTATTCTTCTGGTATGATGGTTTGAAATTCTCTGGTGAATTGATTGAATATCTTGTGGAATACTGTATTACAAATGGCCATTCCAGTCTTCGTTATATGGACAAGGTTGCACTAGGCTGGGCAGAAAATGGCATTGATTCTATTGAAAAAGCAAAGGAACACGTTTCCATTCGTTCCAAGGCTTATTATAGTATTATGAAGGCCTTTGGTATCAGCGGAAGAAATCTGGCAGATTCTGAAATGGTTTTTGTAAATAAATGGTCGAAAGAATTTGCTTTCGATATTGAAATCATTCAGGAAGCTTGCAAACGCACCATTTCTGCAACACAAAAACCAAGCTTCGAGTATGCCGACACAATTTTGACCAATTGGCATAATCAGAATGTACATACATTAAAAGACATTGCAACCTTAGATGAAGCGTTTAGCAAAACAAAACGCACTACTACTCCAGCACAGACTACAACTGTAAAGCGCAACAAATTCAACAACTTTGAACAGCGCACCTACGATTTCGACAAGCTCGAAAAAATGCTGCTTACCTCATCTGTACAGTAAGCACATTCTAAACTTCGGAGGTACTTATGGCACTTACAAATGCACAGTATGATGAAATCATGCGTGGTTACCAGAGCAGACAGCTTCGCAACCGACACCTGACACAGGAACGCTTGGACGAGGTATATGCAAAAGTACCACAACTGAAATCCATAAATGATCAGATCGCTTCTCTTTCTGTAGAAGCAGCTCGCAAGAAATTAGATGACGATAATTTAAGTTATAATCTTCTAAAGAAAAAAATAGAAGATTTACGCAATGAGAAAGCAAATATGTTATCCATCTGCGGTTTTAGCGAAGACTACTTTGAACCTGTTTACACCTGCAAAAATTGTAAGGACACGGGATATGTGAATGGTGAAAAATGCCATTGCTTTAAACAGGAAGTAATCAATGTCGTTTATTCGCAATCTAATATTAAAAATATTTTGTGCCGCGAGAATTTTAATTCATTTTCTTACGAATACTATTCCGATGAGGAGATAAATCCTACTACCGGCTTATCCTCTCTCGACACTGCAAAACGTGCGGCAGACGAATGCAAGTATTTCATTGAAGATTTTGATAACAAACCAAAAAATCTCTTCTTTTATGGGAATACAGGCGTTGGGAAAACATTTCTTTCCAATTGCGTCGCAAAGGAATTATTAGAAAAAGGTTATTCTGTAATTTACTTTACAGCTTTTCAATTATTTGATATATTGAGTAAAGGTGTGTTTGACCGCGATGCAGATGCCATTGCAGCACACCAAAATATTTTTGATTGCGATTTGCTCATCATTGATGATTTGGGAACTGAATTCGCAAACTCATTTACTACATCTCAATTGTTCTTGTGTGTAAATGAGCGACTATTACGTCAGAAATCTACGATTATTTCAACCAATTTGAACCTCAATCAAATGATCGATATGTATTCTGAGCGCACTTGGTCAAGAATTTCCAGCAATTATACTCTCATCAAATTATTTGGTGACGATATTCGCATTCAGAAAAAACTACGTTAATAATTTGGTAGTTACTTATACAATTTGTATAAGCTAATTTATAAACAACTTTTTTTACGGAGGACATCATGCCAAACGATGAAAGAATTCTAGAAACAATTCCAAATGGAATCTTAGGTATCATTCCTACAAAAAGCTGCACAGAATTAGGTGCAAAAGTAGATGAATACCTCACCAATTGGAGAGAAAACCGTGAACACGAGCACCAGCACGATGCTGCTTTCAAAGACTATCACAAAGAAAGCTATATCATCCCTGCATCAAACCCTCGTTTTGGTTCCGGTGAAGCAAAATGTGTAATCAACCAGTCTATTCGTGGACTTGACTTATACATTTTAGTAGACGTAACAAACTGGAGCTTAACTTACAAGCTTTGCGGACAAATCAACCACATGTCTCCAGATGATCACTACGCAGATTTAAAACGTATTATTGCCGCTTGTGGTGGAAAAGCAAGAAGAATTACCGTTATCATGCCTTTCCTTTACGAAAGCCGTCAGCACAAACGTTCAGCTCGCGAATCTCTTGACTGTGCTTTGGCACTTCAAGAATTAGTAAGCATGGGTGTAGACAACATTATCACATTTGATGCACATGACCCACGTGTACAGAATGCAATTCCTCTTCGTGGCGGTTTCGAATCTGTACAGCCAATTTACCAGTTTATCAAAGGAATGTTGACAAATGTAAAAGATTTACAGCTTGACCCAGAACACCTTATGGTTATTTCTCCAGATGAAGGTGCTACAGGACGTGCAATCTATATGGCAAACGTTCTTGGTGTAGATATGGGTATGTTCTACAAACGTCGTGACTATAGCAAGATTGTAGATGGACGTAATCCAATCGTTGCTCATGAATTCCTTGGACAGGATTTGGCTGGAAAAGATGTTATCATTATCGATGATATGATTTCATCCGGCGAAAGTATGATTGATACAGCAAAAGAATTGAAGAAACGTAATGCAAACCGTATCTTCGTTTGCTCTACCTTCGGTCTTTTCACAAATGGTCTTGCATCTTTCGACAAGGCTTATGAAGAAGGCTTAATCTATCGTGTTGTAACAACAAACTTAACCTACCAAACTCCAGACTTACTTTCTAGAGAATACTACATCAACTGTGATATGAGCAAATACATCGCTTACATCATTGATACATTAAATCATGATGCTTCTATCAGCGATTTATTGAATCCATATGACAGATGTCAGA
>CAYMTP010000015.1:0-23205 GCA_964393435.1 uncultured Lachnobacterium sp.
GTTTGGATGACAACATTACAGAGCTGGCGGAACGTGTGGATGTGATTTTCACTGCGACACCACAGGGCTATTTAGCGAGTGTGCTTACAGAAGATATATTAAATAAAGTAAAGATTGTAGATTTAAGCGCAGATTATCGTATCAAGGACGTAGCTGTTTACGAGAAATGGTATGGCATTGAACACAAGAGTCCACAGTTTATTGAGGAAGCAGTATATGGCCTCTGCGAAATCAATCGTGAGGATATCAAAGGCAAACGCTTGGTAGCAAATCCAGGCTGCTATACTACCTGCTCTATTTTGACCGCTTATCCGATGGTGAAAGAAGGCATGATAGATGCAAATACCTTGATTGTAGATGCCAAGTCTGGTACTTCCGGTGCAGGTCGCGGTGCAAAGCTACCAAACCTGTTTTGTGAAGTAAATGAAAACATGAAGGCTTATGGTGTGGCAAGCCACAGACATACCCCAGAAATCGAAGAGCAGCTGGGTTATGCTTGTGGGGAAGAGATTACTATCAACTTTACTCCACATTTGGTTCCTATGAACCGTGGTATTTTAGTAACAGAGTATGCGACCCTTAAGAAAAAAGCAGACGGTACTTATCCAACCTATGAAGAAGTGAAAGCAGTTTACGACAAATATTATAAAGAAGAAACTTTTGTACGTGTACTTCCAAAGGGCGAATGTCCTGAAACAAAATGGGTAGAAGGTTCTAATTTTGTAGACGTAAACTTTGTGATAGATGAGAGAACAGGCCGTATCATTATGATGGGTGCCTTAGACAATTTAGTAAAAGGTGCAGCAGGTCAGGCGGTTCAGAATATGAACCTTATCTTCGGACTTCCAGAAAACGAAGGACTTATGATGGTGCCAATGTTCCCATAAGGAGTGAAAAATATGGAAAATAATAACTTTACCTTGCGAGTGATGCAGATAGAGGATTATGAAAATGTATATAAGCTGTGGATGACCATTGATGGCTTCGGGATTCGTTCTATTGACGATTCGAAGGAAGGGGTTGCTCGATTTTTAAAGAGAAACCCTTCAACCAGTGTAGTGGCAGAAGCAGAGGGAAAAATCGTTGGAGCGATTCTCTGTGGACATGATGGAAGACGTGGTTGTTTTTATCACGTGTGTGTACACAAAGATTATCGTAAGCATGGTATTGGAAAAGCCATGGCAGTCTTTTGTATGAAGGCACTCAAGGAAGAGGAAATCAATAAGGTTTCCTTGATTGCATTCCAGTCCAATGAGGGCGGAAACCAGTTTTGGCGCAAGGTTGGATGGACCTTCCGCGATGACTTAAATTATTATGATTTTACATTAAATGAGGAAAATATAACGAGGTTTAACAGATTATGACAGAACAGAAAATTCATGCGTTACAGGACAAAGCAGAGGTTTTGATTGAAGCCTTACCATATATTCAGAAATTCAACCGTAAGATTATCGTAGTAAAATATGGCGGTTCCGCCATGGTAGACGAGCAGTTGAAAAAGCAGGTCATTCAGGATGTAACGCTGCTTAAATTAGTAGGTTTCAAGCCTGTTATCGTACATGGTGGAGGTAAGGAAATCAGCAAATGGGTGAAGCTTTCTGGAAAAGAGCCAGAGTTTATCAATGGTCTTAGAAAAACAGACGAAGAAACCATGGAAATTGCTGAAATGGTATTAAATAAAGTAAATAAATCCTTGGTTCAGCTGGTGGAAGAACTTGGAGTAAGAGCTATCGGTATCAGCGGTAAGGATGGCGGACTCTTGAAGGTGGAGAAGAAATATTCCAATGGACAGGATATTGGTTTCGTAGGGGAAGTAAAGGAAGTAAATACTAAAATTATCTACGATATGTTAGAAAAGGATTTCCTTCCTATCATTTGTCCAATTGGTATGGATGACAATTTCCAGAGCTACAATATCAACGCAGATGATGCTGCTTGTGCTATTGCAAAGGCATTGGGAGCAGAAAAACTGGCATTTTTAACAGATATTGCAGGCGTATACAAAGATCCAAGTGATCCATCTACGCTTATTTCTACTTTAACAGTAGAAGAAGCAAAGGAACTTTGTGGTTCTGGTTTTGTAGGTGGAGGAATGCTTCCAAAACTCAACAATTGTATCGATGCCATTGAAAATGGTGTATCAAAGGTGCATATTTTGGATGGTAGAATCGCCCACTGCATTCTTTTGGAAATCTTCACCAACAAGGGTATTGGTACTGCATTCTTATCCAATGATAACAAATAAAGTAGACAAAAAGAGGTGGTGATTATGTCGAAAATGAATCAGAAAATGGAAGCAGCAGAAAAGGTTCTGCTTCACACATATAATCGTTCTTCCGTGGTGTTTGAACATGGAAAGGGTGTGTATCTTTACGATACAGACGGAAAAGAATATTTAGATTTTGCAGCAGGGATTGCTGTTTGCTCTTTGGGGTATGGAAATGAAACCTATACAACAGCGGTGAAAAATCAGGTGGATAAGTTACTTCATGTTTCCAATCTCTACTACAATGAGCCAACCACCAATGCGGCAGAAAAGCTTTTAAAAGTATCCGGTATGGACCGCGTATTCTTTACTAACAGTGGTACGGAAGCAATCGAAGGTGCATTAAAGGCAGCACGTAGGTATTCTTACAATAAATATGGTGCCCAGCGATATGAAATCATTGCTATGAACCATTCTTTCCACGGACGAAGTATGGGTGCACTTTCTGTGACAGGTACTGAGAAATATAGGACTCCATTTGAACCACTTATTGGAGGCGTAAAATTCGCAGATTTCAATGATTTAGATTCGATAAAAGCAGCAATTACAGATAAGACCTGTGCGATTATCATGGAAACAGTTCAGGGTGAAGGTGGTATTTATCCTGCTACACCAGAATTTTTACAGGGCGTGAGGGCACTTTGCGAGGAGAAGGATATCCTTTTGATTTTAGACGAAATCCAGTGTGGAATGGGACGTACTGGTGAGATGTTCGCATTCCAGGGATATGATGTTCAGCCAGATATTATGACCTCTGCGAAAGCTCTTGGTTGTGGTGTGCCAGTAGGAGCATTTCTTATGACCGAAAGAGTAGCAGAAAAGTCCTTAGAGCCAGGTGACCATGGTACGACTTATGGCGGAAATCCATTGGTAGGTGCGGCAGTTTCTGCGGTTTTGGACATCTATGCGGAAAAAGACATTTTATCACATGTAAAAGAAGTCAGTGCATATCTGGAAGAAAAGTTGGATAAACTGGTAAAAAATTACGATTTTGTAACAGCTCGTCGTGGAAAGGGTTTGATACAGGGATTGGTTGTGACGGTAAAACCGGCAGATATCTGTAAGAAAGCATTGGAAAACGGGCTTGTGATTATTTCAGCTGGTTCCGATGTGCTTCGTATCGTTCCACCTCTTGTGATTGAAAAAGACCACATAGATGAGATGATTTGCAAGCTGGAATATACATTTTCTGAAATATTATTGTAATATAATCTTGTAAAAATCGTAAAACTTCGTTAAAATATATAAGACATTGAGACTCCTTCCCAAAAGGAAGGAGTAATTTATGAGAAAAATTTTATTAAAAGTAAAAAGTGTGCTTTGGGGCACACTTATTGTCATGTGTTTATGCAGTTGTGGAAAAGAGACGGCTTACTATGTGGAGGAAGAGGAAATCGGAGTTTCCGATTTTCAAGATAGTGAACAGTGTTCAGACCAGGACAAGCAATCCGAAGACTCAGTGAAAGCAAACATTTATGTCTATGTTTGCGGACAGATTCAAAAGCCTGGAGTATACATGCTCCCAGAAGGAAGCCGTGTGTGCGATGTCTTTGAACTGGCTGGGGGATTTACCGACGATGCCGCCGCTGACTATTGGAATCAGGCGAGGCTTTTGGAGGATGGCGAGATGATTTACGTTCCTACTGTAGAAGAGGCTAAGGAGCGTCAGTTAAATGGCGAAGCAGCAGGCTTGGAAAGTATAGACACAGACGACCCCAATAAAGTAAATATCAACACAGCATCGAAAGAAGAACTAATGACCTTGCCAGGCATAGGAGAGGCAAAGGCACTGGCAATTCTTGCTTATCGGCAGGAAAATGGTCCTTTTTCTTCCATAGAGGAATTGAAACAGGTAGAAGGAATCAAGGATGGTGTGTTTTCCAAAATGAAAGATTTTATCGAAATTAACTGAGGTGTAGAATGGGAAAAAAAGTTCTTGTAGTGGATGATGAAAAGTTAATCGTAAAGGGAATCCGTTTTAGTTTGGAACAGGAAGGCATGGAGGTAGACTGTGCCTATGACGGAGAAGAAGCCTATAATATGGCAAAAGAAAAGGAATATGATATGATTCTTTTGGACGTTATGCTTCCAAAGATGGATGGGTTTGAAGTATGTCAGGCAATTCGTGAATTTTCTGACATGCCAATCATCATGCTCACTGCAAAGGGCGAAGATATGGACAAGATTCTTGGTTTGGAATACGGTGCAGACGATTACATTACTAAGCCATTTAATATCCTTGAAGTAAAGGCTAGAATCAAAGCAATTATGCGTCGTGCTACAGGTGGAACGAAGAAAGAAACCGTCAGCTCTATTATCGAAAAGGGTGATTTGAAACTGGATTGCGACAGTCGTCGTCTCTTTATTCTTGGAAAAGAAATCAACCTGACAGGTAGAGAGTTTGAGTTACTAGAGCTTCTGGTTAAGAATGAAAACAAGGTATACAGTAGAGAGAAGCTTCTTGAGACTGTATGGGGCAAGGATTACCCAGGTGACGTTCGTACCGTGGATGTACATGTACGTCGTTTGAGAGAAAAAGTAGAAAGTAACCCAAGTGAACCAAAATACGTTCACACCAAATGGGGTGTTGGATATTACTACATTCAGAAATAATAAAGGGGCGTAAGAATGCAAAAGGCTTCCAAGTTTTTTAGTTTTGTCAAAAGTTTAAAATGCCGCCTTATTATATGGGCACTTTTGCTGGCAATTATTCCTAGCTTAATTGTCGGAAATGGAATTCTGTTTTCCTATGAAATGCGGGCATTATCCATTCGAGAGAGTGAAGTTATGGGGCAGGCAAGAATTATTGCCAACCAGGTTGCTACCAGCAATTATATAAATGGAGATAAGAACAGCTCAGATACCTTACTGGCACAGATGAACATGCTTACTTCTATCTATGATGGACGTGTTTTGATTGTAGATGATAATTTTCAGATTATTTATGATACCTACAATTTGGATGATAATAAGACCATTATTTCTGACGCGGTAATCAAGAGCTACAAGGGTGAGAGCACTCAGATTTATGACTCCGAGAACAAATACATCGAAATGTCGATTCCAATTATCAATCCAAATGATGAGACCAAAACCGTTTTAGGCATCCTTGTTGTTAGTGTTTCAACCGATAATATCGCATTAAACCTTAGTTATTTGTCGCAGATTGCTACGATTATTGTATTCATCGTAATTTTAGCGGTTAGCTTTGCGGGCGTGCTTATGTCAATTCGTATGACACAGCCATTTACTAAGCTTTCCGATGGTATTGCAAATATTCATGGTGGTGTTGCGGATGAAGATTTGGTGGTAAATGATTATACCGAAACCATGATTATCTGCGAAAAGTTCAATGAGATGATGGGGAAAATCAAGGCGATGGACGAATCTCGTCAGGAATTTGTTTCAAACGTGTCCCATGAATTAAAAACACCACTTACTTCAATGAAAGTATTGGCAGATTCGATTAACAGCATGCCTGATGCACCAGTGGAATTGTATCAGGAATTCATGGGTGATATTACCAATGAAATTGAACGTGAGACCAAGATTATCAACGATTTATTATCTTTGGTAAAAATGGATAAGACTGCTGCAAAATTAAATATTGAGAGTGTTAATATGAATGAGCTGTTGGAGCAGATTATGAAACGTCTCCAGCCAATTGCAGATCAGCAAAAGGTACAGCTTGTATTAGAATCCTTCCGCCCAGTTACAGCAGCTGTTGATGAGGTGAAGATTACCTTAGCGATATCCAACTTAGTGGAAAACGCGATTAAATATAATAAAAACGATGGGGAAGGCTGGGTTCATGTATCCTTGAATGCAGACCATCAGTATTTCTATATCAAGGTAGAGGATTCAGGAATGGGTATTCCAAAAGAAGATCTTGAGCATATTTATGAGAGATTTTACCGCGTGGACAAGTCCCATTCTAGAGAAATCGGTGGTACAGGCTTAGGTCTTGCTATTACAAGAAATTCGATTTTGATGCATCGTGGTGCAATCAAGGCACACAGTGAAGTGGGCGAAGGAACTACCTTTGATGTGCGTATTCCTTTGAACTATATTGCATAATTTGTGGGAGGAAGTTATATGTGGAAAAAAATACTGTGTTTCATTCTTTCTCTTGCAATGATTTTTTCTATTACGGGATGTAATCGAGAAGAAAAGAAAAAGGGTGAATACCAAATATATTATATGAATATGGATATGTCCAAAATCGTAGCAGAGGAGTACGATAGTACAGGTGCAGATGGCGAGGAATTAATAGAGGAACTGTTAACAAAACTGCAGTCAGCACCAGATTCTTCAAAGCTGCGACAGACCATTCCAACGAACGTAAAAGTAAATAGCTTTAAGGTCAATGGAGCATATTTGTATGTGGATTTCAGCGAAGAATACAAGGCACTGAAACCGACCGAAGAGGTATTGGTGCGTGCGGCCATCGTAAAAACGCTGATTCAGTCTGAGGCATGTTCCTTGGTGGCATTTACGGTGAATTCGGAGCCTTTGCTTACGAATGACGGAACATTGGTTGGCAGTATGTCGGCGGACACCTTTGTGGAAAATCCAGGAAAACAGATTAACAGTAGTGTAGAAACTTCACTGACTTTGTATTTTGCGAATAAAGATGGTACAAAGCTTGTCAAGGAAACCAGAAATGTACATTATAGTACCAATATTTCTATGGAAAAATTGATTATGGAGCAATTAATTGAAGGTCCAAAGAAATCAAACTCCATGTCAACTGTGCCTTCAGGAACCAAATTGATTACCGTATCGGTGGTAGATGGTGTGTGTTATGTGAACCTAAGTGATTCTTTCAAAAATCAAAATGCGGAGGTAAACGAAGAAATTGTCTTGTATTCCATCGTAAATTCGCTTACTGAATTGCAGAGTGTATCTAAAGTACAGATTTCGGTTAATGGAAGTACGAATGGCAAGGTGCGTTATACCTATGATTTATCAAAAATGTACGAAAGAAATATGGAGTATTTAAAAGAGAATTAAAATGAGAAAAAGACCGCTAATGCTTATAGTGTGCGTCTTTTTGGCAGGTTTGTCCTATCAGAGATATTCCTTGAAAATAATGGCGGTTGTTGTATTGCTGCTGATTTTTCAGGAATGGTGGTATGGTAGGAAATCAAAGAAATTTATAAAAATAGCAGGAAGGAGTGTAATTCTCCTTTCTGCTTTTCTTCTAGGTATCTTTCATATGCAGCGGCAAGAAGATTTTCGCCAAGCATATATGTCAAAAATAGGAGACGGGAGTCGGATTACCGTCTGGGGAGAACTTATCAAAATAGAATCTACGGAGTACGGAAACCGTGGGATTCTATCGGATTGTTACATCAGTCTAAGCGAGGGGGTGATACCCTGCAATGACATCATGGTGTATACATCAAAAGACCATTTTCAAATAGGTCAAATTTACAAAATAACAGGAAAAGTAAATATGTTTTCAGAAGCACGAAATCAGGGGAATTTCGATTCTTTGGTGTATTATCAGAGTTTGAAAATTGATTTCGCGGTCGATGAAGAGGAATGTGTTTTATTAGAGGAAAACGCTGGTGTATGGAAAAAATTTCTAATGTCTTTAAAGGAAAAGATTAGTACCATTTATGGTAGAAGTATGGTAGAAAAGGCGGCAGGATTTTATCAGGCAATGGTGCTAGGAAATAAAACCAATTTGGACGAAAATCTAAAAGATTTGTTTTTGCTAGGAGGGATTTCGCATATTCTGGCAATCTCTGGATTGCATGTGTCCATTCTTGGAAGAGGATTTTATCGATTCCTTCGAAATTGTGGAATTGGGTTCGGAATTGCTGGACTATGTGGTGGCATTTTGCTTGTGTCTTATTGTGTCATGGTAGGCAGTAGCACTTCTACTGTTCGTGCGGTAGGGATGATGCTTATGTTCTTTCTGGCTCATTGGCTAGGACGAAGCTACGATATGCTCAATGCTCTTGGAGGGATGGCGTTGTTTCTGCTTTGGGATAATCCATTTCTCATGGAAAATAATGGGTTCTGGTTTTCGGTTACTGCTTTGCTTGGGGTTGGATTTGTGGGGAAGGAATTATCCCATAAGGATTATGATGGTACTAGCATGCATGGGAGTAGAAAGGTGAATGTAAGTGGATTATGGATGAGTTTGGGAATTACTTTGACGACTTTGCCTGTAACGGCGTATTCCTATTATGAAATTCCAATTTATTCGCCCTTGGTGAACTTCATTGTGTTGCCACTTCTTACACCGATATTTTGCTTGGCAGTGATAGGTGGATTGTTGGGAATTTGGTTTCCGGCGTTTGCGGCAATTCTTTTACAGCCGTGTCAGTGGCTGCTCAGTTTTTACGAATGGATATGTGCTACAGTAGCGAAGCTGCCTGGAGCCAGTGTGATATGCGGGAAACCAGAATGGTGGCAGGTGCTAGTCTATTATGTCATTCTTGTTGGGGGTGTTTGGTTGTTGCGTATTCTACGGAAAAAGAAGAATGTGCAGAAAGAGAATGTAGATATTAGAAACAGATGGCGTTATGTAGTAATGCTAATAACCGCTTTGCTATGCGTTTGTTGTGTCTGTTTTCCAAAGACAAAAGTATTTGAAATCACATTTCTAGATGTTGGACAAGGTGATGGAATTTATATCAGTGCAGGTGATGGAAGTGCTTATTTTATCGATGGAGGAAGCAGCAATGCGGATGGCGTAGGTGAGTATCGCATCCTTCCGTTCTTAAAGTCAAAAGGTGTGAAGACGATAGATTACTGGTTTGTTTCCCATGTAGACACAGATCATATTTCAGGATTACTAGAGGTACTGCAAAGTGGATATAAGATAAAGCATTTGGTGGTGGCAAAGCATTGTCCAAAGGATGAGAAATACGAGACTCTGCTGACAGCAGCACAAGAAGCTGAGGTAGAAGTGTTGTATATGGATGTGGGGCATCGAATACGCTCGGAAAATATGGAGATTATTTGTTTGGCACCATCCAGTGAGCAGACGATAAGTGATGATCGAAATGAAAGTTCTTTGGTGTTGCAAGTGGAATGGAGCGATGATGCAAGTTCGCAAGAATTCAAAGCCTTATTTGCGGGAGATATTTCTACCGAGGTAGAAGAAATACTATGTAAGGCGGGCGTGTTTGAAGATGTGGATCTGTTCAAAGCCATTCATCATGGCTCAAATTACTCGAATGGTACGCTACTATTAGAAACGATTCAGCCAGAATATATCGTCGTGTCTTGCAGTGAGAATAATTTATATGGTCATCCAGGAGTAAAGGCTGTGGAGAGGATGGAAGAAATGGGAGCAGAGATTTTTTATACCATGGAGAGCGGTCAGGTGACGATTAGATTTGAAAAAGCAGCAAAAAACTGGAGCATGAATGTGGTGAATTTTCTTAATAAAAAAGAGACTAGCCAAATGCTCCTCTTCTTTGATACAATAGCCATATGAAAACAATAGACAACGATATCAAACGACAAGAATTTAAAAAAGTATATTTGCTCTACGGAGAAGAGCGTTATCTGATTCGACAGTATCGCGATAAGTTGAAAAACGCCATGACTAGTCCTGATGACACTATGAATTTTTCCAGCTTTGAGGGAGATGATATCAATGTAAAGGAAATCATTGATTTGGCTGAGACCCTTCCTTTTTTTGCGGACAGAAGAGTGATACTTATCGAGGACAGTAAGTTGTTTAAAAGAGGCGGAGATGAGCTTGGCGAGTATATAACGACTTTGCCAGAATCTACTTATCTTATTTTCGTAGAAGAGGAAGTGGACAAACGTTCTAAGCTTTTTAAGGCAGTAGGTAAGTGTGGCAATGCCATAGAGTTTGGTACGCAGACGGACGAAACCCTCATGAAGTGGGTGGGTGGCCGTATCAGTAGAGAAGGAAAAAATATTACCCAGGCGGCATACCAGAGTTTTATTGCCAAGACTGGAACAGATATGCAAAATATCGAAAAAGAATTGGAAAAGCTGCTTTGTTACACTATGGACAAAAATGTTATCGAGCCAGCGGATGTAGAGGCGATTACCACAGAGCAGATTAGTAATAAGGTGTTTGAGATGGTGGATGCCATTGCCAGTCATAAACAAAAGCATGCCATGGACTTGTACTACGACTTGCTGGCACTCAAAGAAGCACCAATGCGTATATTGTTCTTGATTACCAGACAGTTTCAGATGCTTCTTACGGTTAAGGTTATGAGTAATCAGGGATTTGGAAATAAGGATATTGCGGCAAAGGCGGGCTGTCCAGAATGGGCGGTACGAAAGTATCAGGGACAGGCAAAGGCATTTTCTCTTGAACAGATTAAACAGGCCATCACAGATGGTGTGTCTTATGAAGAATCAGTAAAAACTGGTAAGATGAATGATCAGATGGCGGTAGAGCTTTTTATCGTGCAGTATAGTAAAGACTAATAAAAAACCCACTAGATGACGGTCTAGTGGGTTGTATTTTTTAGGGTGATAAAATTGTTTTGTGCTAATTAAGCGATTCCGTTTACAAGTTTTGCTAAACGAGAAACTTTTCTAGCAGCATTGTTTTTGTGGTAAACACCTTTTGAAGCAGCAGCTTCAATAACAGAAGTAGCAGCTTTTAAAGCTTCTACAGCTGTTGCTTTATCGTTAGCAGCAACAGCAGCTTCTACTTTTTTGATAGCTGTCTTAACTTCAGATCTGATAGATTTATTTCTTGCTGTTTTAGTTGCAGCAACTAAGATTCTTTTCTTTGCAGATTTAATGTTAGCCAATTTGTACACCTCCGAATTATTTTCAATTAAAGTTATCCCTGTTTATGATAAAGCTGACACGGACGCTTCTTCATAAACGTACTAAAATAATATAAGCTAAGAAAGTTTCATTGTCAATATCTTTTTTGCAAAAAAATGGATTTCTTTCATACATTTGTGTTGTAATACATATATTCTTAAGAAGGTGGTGATGCAATGCGAAAAGTGGTTCTAGTATTAATCGGTTGTAGTCTGATATGTATTGGGGCATATCGGTGGGGCGATGTGAAATGGGAAAATGCCAAAATAGTAGCAATTGAATATCTTTATTCCGAGGTGTCGCAGTTGATGACACCGTATTTACATGACTATGAAAAAAATACGAAAGAATTGGTATATGGGGATGTAGAGCGTTTCTTTGTTCCGCTGATTTCGGAGTTTCGTGCCACAAAATATGAAGCGGTGGTTATGGAAGAGGAGAGCATGGGACAAGATAATATAGAGGAGCAGGTGTCCACACAGCAGGCGGGTAATTCTGGAGAAAATAGTGAGGGAAGTGCAGCGGGAACAGAAGATGCACAGCCCGTGGTAGGAGAGGTGGACTCTGTGATTTCCACGACAACGCCTTCGGCTACTGAAAAAGAGGTAGTCATCAATCGTGTAAAGCTGCAGGAGTTTGATTATTTGAGGCAGAACTTTTTTCAGGTGGATAATACCACAACCGTTGGCAGTGATCTGCTGGATGTGGATCAGCTTTTAGGAAAGGATATGACGCTGAAAGCGAATGTGGATGGTCCGCAGATTCTGATTTATCACACACATTCACAGGAGGGGTATAAGGATTCCATAGCAGGAGATGCATCCACTACCATAATCGGTGTAGGAGATTATTTGGAAGCACTTTTGGAGCAAAAGTATGGAATTGAAGTACTCCATCATAAGGGAGTATATGACTTGCCCAAAAGAGATAATGCATATTCGAATGCATTGCCAAATTTAGAAAAAATATTACAGGAAAATCCTACTATAGAAGTTGTAATTGACTTACATAGAGACGGAGTATCCGAAGATAGACATTTGGTAACGGAGATTAATGGAAAACCAACGGCACAGATTATGTTTTTTAATGGATTGAGTAAAACCACGTCTCAGGGGGAATTGGCGTATTTGCCGAACCCGTATATTGCCGATAATCTGGCATTGTCTTTTCAAATGCAATTGACAGCGGCAGAATATTATCCAGGGTTTACTAGAAAAATATATTTGAAGGGTTACCGCTATAATCTGCACCTTTGTCCGAAATCGGTACTGGTGGAGGTGGGAGCACAAACCAATACTTTTGAAGAGGCAAAAAATGCGATGGAACCCTTGGCTGACATTCTTGCAAAAGTGGTGTATAATGGTATCTATAAATAATACATGGGGGTATTTCTTATGATCGATTATGCAGAAGGTAGTGGAAAACAGTATCATACGGGTGTCGACCCAGAGGATATTGGAAAATATGTGATTTTACCTGGTGACCCAAAACGTTGTGCAAAAATCGCAGAGCATTTTGAGAATCCAGTTTTGGTGGCAGATAGTAGAGAATACGTGACTTATACAGGTACTTTGGACGGAGTAAAGGTGAGTGTTACTTCTACAGGAATTGGTGGTCCATCCGCATCCATCGCGATTGATGAATTAGCCAAATGCGGGGCACACACCTTTATCCGTGTGGGAACCTGTGGCGGTATGCAGGAAAACGTTATGAGTGGTGATGTGGTAATCGCAAACGGAGCCATTCGTATGGAAGGTACATCCCGTGAATTTGCTCCTATCGAATATCCAGCAGTGGCAGATTTTGATGTTACCAACGCATTGGTAGCATCTGCGAGAGAGCAGGGGATTCCACATCACGTAGGTGTGGCTCAGTGTAAGGACAGCTTTTTCGGACAGCATGAACCAGAAATCATGCCAGTCAGCTATGAATTGGAAAACAAATGGCAGGCTTGGATTCGCATGGGATGTTTAGCATCGGAAATGGAATCCGCAGCATTGTTTATCGCAGGCAGTTTCTTGCGTGTGAGAGTAGGTTCCTGCTTCCTCGTAGTAGCCAATCAGGAACGTGCGAAGCTGGGACTTCCAAACCCACAGGTGCACGACACAGAGCTTGCTATACGGACCGCAGTAGGTGCTTTACGCAAATTAATCGCAGCAGACAAAGAAAAGGAATAGATTATGAACAGATATGAAGAACTCATAGAAATGGCATTAGAAGCTAGAAAATTAGCCTATGCACCATATTCAAGATTTAAGGTTGGTGCCGCTTTGCTTGGCAAAAACGGAGTTGTTTATAAGGGCTGCAATATCGAAAATGCAAGTTATTCAGGCACAAACTGTGCAGAAAGAACCGCTTTTTTCAGTGCAGTATCGGAAGGACAAAAGGAATTTGAAGCGATTGTTATCGTAGGTGGAGCAGAAGATGTAAAAAGTTTAGATTGGTGTCCACCATGTGGCATTTGCAGACAGGTTATGAGAGAGTTCTGCAATCCAGAAACCTTTGAAGTTATTGTGGCGAAAAACAGAAGTGAGTACAAGGTGTTTACCTTGGAACAGTTATTGCCAGAGAGCTTTGGACCAGAAAATTTGGGTTAGTTAATTGGGATTAGAAAAAGGATAGACATATGAGTAAAAAATTTAAACGTGTATTTACAATTGTAGTCGACTCTTTGGGAATTGGACCTATGCCTGATTCGGAAAAGTTTGGGGATATCGGTGTGGATACCTTTGGGCATATTGCAGAAAGGATGGATTTGCATATTCCAAATCTGCAGAAACTGGGTATGGCAAATCTGAAAGCGTTAAGAGGAATTGCACCAGTAGAAAAGCCATTAGGCTACTACTGTGCCATGCATGAAGCCAGCAATGGGAAAGATACCATGACAGGACATTGGGAGATGATGGGAATTCATACCACCAAACCATTTGTCACTTTTACCGAAAATGGATTTCCAAAGGAACTCATTGACGAATTAGAAAAACAGTTCGGCAAGGAAATCATCGGAAACAAATCGGCAAGTGGCACGGAAATTTTGGACGAGCTGGCAGAGCAGGAAATCTATGAGGATAAGGTTATTGTGTACACCTCTGCGGACTCTGTGCTGCAGATTTGTGGCAATGAGGAGACTATGGGTTTGGAAACCCTGTATCGTTATTGTGAAATCGCCCGAGAACTTACCATGAAGGACGAATGGCGTGTGGGTCGCGTCATTGCCCGTCCTTATGTGGGAAAAAAATCGGGTGCATTCACTCGTACCAGCAATCGTCACGACTATGCCTTAAAACCATCTGGGGCAACCACACTCAATGCCTTAAAGGATGCTGGTTATGAAGTGATTTCTGTAGGAAAAATCAACGATATCTTCGTGGGCGAAGGTATTACAGAGGCTCACAAATCCAAATCTAGCGTACATGGTATGGAGCAGACCATCGAAATTGCGGGCAGAGATTTTACAGGGCTTTGCTTCGTGAATCTAGTAGATTTTGATGCCCTGTGGGGACACCGTCGCAATACCGAAGGCTATGGGAAAGAAATCGAGATGTTTGATGAGAAGTTAGGTCAGCTTCTTCCACTTCTTACGGAAGAGGATTTGCTTATTATCACAGCAGATCATGGTAACGACCCTACTTACACAGGTACAGATCATACCAGAGAAAAGGTTCCATTTTTGGCATACTCACCAGCCTTTATGGGCAGTGGAGACTTAGAAGAAACCGAGACCTTTGCAGTAATCGGTGCGACGATTGCAGAAAACTTCGGTGTGGAAATGCCAGAAGGAACGATTGGAAGTTCAATTCTTAACAAATTGGTATAAATTTAATTGAAAAAAGAGACTGTCTCCTTTATAATATTGGGGACAGTTTTTTATTGAAAGGATATTTATATGTCAGTAGATCAGAGCAAAATTCGTAATTTTTGTATTATCGCCCATATCGACCACGGCAAATCCACTTTGGCAGACCGTATCATCGAAAAGACCGGCACATTAACTGAACGTGAGATGCAGGCACAGGTTCTTGATAATATGGATTTAGAGCGCGAGAGAGGTATCACGATCAAATCGCAGGCAGTTCGTATTATTTACAAGGCAAAAGACGGCGAAGAATATATTTTTAATCTTATAGATACTCCAGGTCACGTAGATTTCAACTATGAGGTTTCTCGTAGTTTGGCTGCTTGTGATGGTGCGATTCTCGTCGTAGATGCAGCTCAGGGAGTAGAGGCACAGACCTTGGCAAACGTATACCTTGCCTTAGACCATGACCTTGATGTGTTCCCTGTTATCAACAAGATTGACCTTCCATCCGCACGTCCAGAAGAGGTTTGTCAGGAAATCGAGGATGTCATAGGTATCGAAGCTATGGATGCACCACGTATTTCTGCCAAGACAGGCTTAAATATCGAAGATGTATTAGAAGAAATCGTAGCGAAGATTCCAGCACCAAAGGGAGATGCAAGTGCACCACTTCAGGCACTTATTTTTGATGCCCTTTACGACCAGTACAAGGGAGTAATGGTATTCTGCCGTATCAAAGAGGGTTTGATTAAAGTAGGCGATCCTATTAAGATGATGGCGACAGGTGCATCTGCTCAGGTAGTAGAAGTAGGCTACTTCGGTGCAGGTCAGTTTATTCCATGTGATCAGCTGTCCGCAGGTATGGTAGGTTACTTTACCGCCAGCATCAAAAACGTAGCAGATACCCGTGTTGGTGATACAGTTACCAATGCCAGCCGTCCATGTGCAGAAGCACTTCCTGGTTATAAAAAGGTAAATCCAATGGTTTACTGTGGTATTTACCCAGCGGATAGTGCGAGATATCCAGATTTAAGAGATGCGTTGGAAAAATTACAGATTAACGATGCTTCCTTACATTTTGAACCAGAAACATCACTGGCTTTAGGCTTTGGTTTCCGTTGTGGTTTCCTAGGACTTTTGCATTTGGAAATCATTCAGGAACGTCTCGAAAGAGAGTTTGACCTTGATTTGGTTACAACAGCTCCAGGTGTTATTTATAAAGTATATAAGACCAACGGGGAAATGATTGATTTAACCAATCCATCCAACCTTCCAGATCCTTCGGAAATCGATTACATGGAAGAGCCTTATGTAAGTGCAGAAATCATGGTGACCAAGGACTATGTAGGTTCTATCATGACACTTTGTCAGGAACGCCGTGGTATTTATATTGGTATGGAATATATTGAAGAAACCCGTGCGCTTCTCAAATATGAGTTGCCACTGAACGAAATTATTTACGATTTCTTTGATGCATTAAAATCACGTTCCCGCGGATATGCTTCCTTTGACTATGAGTTAAAGGGCTACCAGCGTTCGGAACTTGTGAAGTTAGATATCTTAATCAACCACGAAATGATGGATGCATTATCCTTTATCGTATTCAAGGACAATGCCTACGAACGTGGTCGCCGTATGTGTGAACGTCTCAAAGAGGAGATTCCAAGACACTTATTTGAAATCCCTATTCAGGCGGCTGTTGGCGGCAAAATCATTGCCCGTGAAACAGTTAAGGCTATGAGAAAAGACGTGCTTGCGAAATGTTATGGTGGTGACATTTCTCGTAAGAGAAAGCTTCTGGAGAAACAGAAGGAAGGTAAGAAACGTATGCGTCAGGTGGGCAATGTAGAAATTCCACAGGAAGCATTTATGAGTGTTCTGAAATTAGATGAAGACTAAAATGGAAAGGATAGGATAATAGTATGAAAAATTTAGAGCTTTATGTGCATATTCCATTCTGCTTTAAAAAATGTGCGTACTGTGATTTCCTATCCTTTTCTTGTGATGAGAAAACACAGCTTGCATATGCGGATGCGTTGATTCAGGAAATAGAATTTTATGGTCTGCAGATGCGGGATTATCTGGTATCTACGATTTTTGTTGGCGGTGGTACACCGACCTGGCTGGATGAAGATAAGATGCTGGAAATTTTGGATGCGATTTACACATATTTCAATGTTTCTGGTGATGCGGAGATTACCATGGAATGTAATCCGGGTACGGTAACGGCATCAAAATTGGTAAAATATCGTAGAGCAGGAGTAAATCGACTCAGTATTGGGCTGCAGTCCGCAGATGATGATGAGCTACAGATTTTGGGACGTATTCATACCTTTGAAAAGTTCTTAAAGACCTATGAAATGGCAAGAAATGCAGGGTTCGCCAACATTAATGTAGATTTGATTAGTGGGATTCCTTATCAAACGTCCGAGAAATTTTTACATACATTACAGAAGGTGGTTCGTTTGAAACCCAATCATATCTCGGTTTATTCTTTGATTATTGAAAAGGGTACATCTTTTTATGAAAAGTATAAATTTGATGTGGTGCTACAGGAGGCAGGTAAACAGACAGAGGTTTTACCTACGGAGGATGAGGTATATCGTATTACCAAACTGACGCAACAGTATCTGAAGAATGCTGGATTTGAGCAGTACGAGATATCCAATTTTGCTCGTCCAGGTTTTGAATGCGCCCATAATATTGGGTACTGGACCAGAGAAAATTATCTAGGCTTAGGCTTAGGTGCAGCATCGCTCATAGATAATGTTCGTTATAACAATACCACAGATTTGGATGCTTATATCGGTGGGGAGCTTCGCGTGACGGAAGATGAAGTGTCCCGTAAAGCACAGATGGAAGAGTTTATGTTCCTTGGGCTTCGTATGAATTGTGGAGTTACTCGTGAGCAGTTTCAGGAGACTTTCAACATTCCAATTGAGGGGATTTATAAGGATGTGTTAGAGCAGTTAAAAGCAGAGGGACTATTAGACGTTAGTGCTGGCCGAATTGTGCTTACGGAAAAAGGGCAGGATTTGTCCAATTATGCACTGGCACAGTTTCTTTTGTAGATGTGATGTTCATAAGGTTATATAAGCCATAAAAAATGAATATAGTTTTAGAAATGAAAAATAATTGAAAAACTATAACCGTCATGTATAATAAGAATATCTTTTTATAACGAGGTAATGGGTATGGAACGTTTGCTTATTCCGAAAAACTATGAATCTGAGTTGGATTTACATGATACACAGATTGCGATAAAGACTATAAAGGATTTCTTTCAGGGACTTTTGGCACAGAGACTGCGCCTGGCTCGTGTGTCTGCACCTTTGTTTGTAGATCCTACCGCGGGTTTGAACGATAACTTAAACGGTTATGAGAGACCCGTTTCTTTTGGGATTAAAGAACAGAATGATAAGCCAGCAGAGGTTGTACATTCCCTTGCAAAATGGAAACGCTATGCCTTGAAAAAATATGGTTTTACATTGGGCGAAGGTATCTATACCGATATGAATGCGATTCGCCGTGATGAAGACACCGACAATATTCATTCTATTTTTGTTGATCAGTGGGACTGGGAAAAGGTGATTTCCAAAGAGGATAGAAATCTGGAATATCTGAAGGAAACTGTACGCACAATTTATAAGTGTCTGCGTAAAACAGAGCAGTTTATGGCAATTCAGTATGATTACATAGATTTGATTTTGCCAAAAGAAATTTTCTTTATTACTTCTCAGGAACTTTTGGATATGTATCCAGACAAAACAGGCAAGGAAAGAGAGTACTTGATTAGTAAAGAAAAAGGTGCTGTCTGTCTGATGCAGATTGGTGATAAGCTGGAGAATGGCGAACCGCACGACGGACGCGCACCAGACTATGATGACTGGGCACTCAATGCGGATATTATCGTATATTATCCAGTTCTTGATATTTCCCTGGAGCTTTCTTCTATGGGGATCCGCGTAGATAGAAAGGCTCTTATCGAACAGTTGGAAAAAGCAGACTGCATGGAACGAGCAGAATTGCCATTCCACAAGGCGGTGCTTAAGGATGAACTTCCATACACCATTGGAGGTGGTATCGGACAGTCCAGAATGTGTATGTTTTTCCTTCGAAAAGCTCACATTGGCGAGGTGCAGAGTTCACTTTGGCCAGCGGATGTGGTAGAAGCGTGTGAAGTGAATGGAATAAAATTGTTATAATGTAGAAAAAGACTCTTAAAGTGGACAAAAAGAATTAAATTGTCCTCTTTCAAGAGTCTTAATTTTATAGTATAATAGATAAAAGTATGTATTTTTGGGTAAATTTCGGAGGAGTACGATGGGGGACAAAAAAGAGCAGAAGTTTCGTTTCAATATTGAAGCAAATCGTGTTGCATATTTAAATAAAATCTATATGGTTGCAACCTGCATGATGTGGATATTGTTCTTACTGTATTCATGGTTGAAGCTTAGCTGGAAGGTTATAAATCCAATGGTGGTTTATATCAATACAGCTTTGGTTGTGGCTATCGTTGTTATCAATTTTATTATCTTCTTTAAAGACAAGGGAAGTAAGAAGGTGTATCGAATGGTGCTGTTCCAAGCGGGAATAGAGACTGTGGTCATCGGTGCTTTGACAGATGCACAGTTTGTATTTTTCTGCTTGTTTGTAGTACTGATTCTCCAGATTCCTTATTATGATACAAAAACCTTCCGCATTGCAGCGATTGTATATGCGTTGATTTATGTTGCAGTCGCTGTGATACAGCTTTTAACTGGCAATTGTGTGAACAATGTAGACTATTTCCTTCGTATGTGGTGTGCACTCCTCATTTTCTTTGTGCTAGAGAGAGTAAGTTATGCATCGAAAATGTTTAGTGATCATGCACTTGGTGCAGTTGCTGAGCAAAATGAAAAGCAACAGGAAATGTACGATGGAATCGTAGGTGTTACCAGAAATGTGCATGACAATGCAACTGAGAGCGTAGACATCATCGATGAGTTGGTTCATACTACGGAAAGTGTTGCCTTCAATATGTTAGAAATTTCTGAGGCGACGGCTCTTACTGCTAGAAGTATCGAAGAGCAGAATAGCATGACACAGGATATTCAAGAGGCGATTGTAGAGACCAGCGAACGTTCGAAACAAATGGTAGGTATTGCGGTAGAATCCAATGACAGCATCCAGGGTAATATTCAGGCAATGGAAGATTTGAAGGAACAATCCGTATTAATTGCGAATACCAATCAGGATGTTACGACATCGATGGCACGTTTACAGGAAAAGACCAAAGAGGTAGCAGAGTTTACTGGTATGATTTATAACATTTCAAATCAGACCAAGATGTTAGCACTGAACGCTTCTATCGAGAGTGCACGAGCAGGTGAGGCTGGACGAGGCTTTGCGGTAGTATCGGATCAGATTCGACAGCTCGCGGAACAGACCCGTACCTCTACAGAGGAAATCACTCGCATTGTAAATGAATTAAATGAAAATGCAGATGAGGTAATGGATTCGGTACATAATTCCGTAGAAGCAACGGAGAATCAGAATCAGAAGATTGGCGAGGCAGCCCATGCATTTGAAAATCTTTTAAGCAATATGTCGGTATTAATTAAGGATATTCATGAAATTGATGAGAGAATTTATGGTCTTACAGATTCCAATAATAAGCTGGTAGACAATATTATGCAGTTGTCTGCGGCAACGCAGGAAGTAACTGCTAGTGCAGATCAGGTACGTGAAATGAGTGAGACTAGTTTGAAATATGCCAACACTGTAAAAATGGCAATTACTAAGATTGAAGGCTCTTCCGAGGATTTGAAACAGTATCTATAGTACAGAAATAGTAAAATCTATCATTAAAAGGTAGTAATTACATCAAGAAAATGATATAATTATTTAATTAATAAAAACGGAGGAGAATATGGCGTTTTCGAATTTTGGATTAAAGTCTAAAGTAAACGAAAAGGACAATGATTTTAGGTATAATGATGTCAATGAAAGATACAAACTGATGAATCGTTTATACGATTACTGCTTTGACAGTTGTATTCATTCTATTGAATTTCATTACATATTTTAAGAATAGGGCAAGTAATAAATTATATTTGTTTGTTATGGCTGAAACAGGAATTGAAGTTCTTGTTTTAGGATTAACAACAGATGCAACATTTATTTTTTATTGTATGTTTGCAATTTTGGCACTGTTGGTACCATATTACGATACCAAGTCGTTCAAGATTGGAGCTGCTACAGAGCAGGTAACTGCCAGTGCAGAGCAGGTGCGTGAAATGAGTGAAAACAATCTGGATTTTGCAGAACAGGTGAAAGACTCTATCGGTGTGATTGAAGGCACCGCAGAGAAATTAAAACAGTATATATAATTTGAGCATAAATATATATAAGTTGGGAGAGAACAAATATGAGAAAAACAACGACAATCATGAAAAACTGGTTATTCACAGATTTAGATGGTAGCCAGACCAAGCTTGATTTGCCACACACATGGAACGCTTTGGACGGCCAGGATGGTGGAGATGACTACAGACGTGGTACATGCACCTATGAAACAGAAGTGGCTGCTCCAGAGTTCGACAAGGAAACAGAAGTAGTTTACCTACAGTTCCACGGAGTAAATGCTACTGCAAATGTAGTATTGAATGGAAAAGAAGTAGTTGCACAGCATGATGGTGGATATTCTACCTTCCGTGTGGATGTAACAGATGTGTTAGAAGACACAAACAAAATCGTAGTGAAGGTTGACAACAGCAAAAATGACCGTGTTTACCCACAGATGGCTGACTTTACTTTCTACGGCGGTATCTATCGTGATGTAGAATGGTTAGTAGTAAACAAAGATCATTTTGATTTAGATTACTGTGGAAGTAATGGTATCAAGATTACTCCAGAAGTAAAAGGCACAGCAGCAGATGTTCGCGTGGAGACCTATACAAAAGCAGCAGATACAGAAATCAAAATTTCTTTAGCAGATGCAGATGGCAAAGTTGTTGCTTCAGGAACAGGCAAGGATGTTGTACTCCACTTAGACAATCCACATCTTTGGAATGGTATCGCAGATCCATATCTTTATACTGTTACCGCAACTCTTATCAAGGGTGGAGCAGAAGTAGATAGAGTAAGCAGCACATGCGGTATTCGTTCTATTCACTTTGATCCAAAGACAGGCTTCTACTTGAATGGAAAATCATATCCACTTCATGGTGTGTCTCGTCATCAGGACTGGAAAGCAATTGGTAATGCAATCAACCATGATAACATGGACTTGGATATGGAACTTATCAAAGAAATCGGTGCAAACACCATTCGTCTTGCTCATTATCAGCATGACCAGTATTTCTATGATTTGTGTGACAAGGAAGGTATGATTGTTTGGGCAGAAATCCCATATATTTCACACCATATGCCAGGTGGAAACAAAAATACACATGACCAGATGGAAGAATTGATTGCTCAGAATTACAACCATCCATCTATCGTTACATGGGGTATTTCAAACGAAATCACAATCAAGGTAACTGATAAAGCGGACATGTTAAAGAACCATAGAGAATTACAGGAATTCGTACATACAATGGACCCAACAAGACCTACAACAATGGCTTGTTACGCTATGTGTGGACCATTCAACAGAGTAACAAAGATTACAGATATCGTAGCTTGGAACCTCTACCTTGGCTGGTATGTACCATTCCTTTGGTTAAATGATTTGTGGATTGGCTTCTATCACCTTATTTATCCAAACCGTTGCTTAGGATATTCTGAGTACGGTGCAGAAGGTATGCCAAACCTCCATGCAGAAAAACCAAAACGTGGTGACAATACAGAAGAATATCAGAATATTTACCACGAATTTATGTTAGAATGCTTCAAACGTCATCCATATATGTGGGGTACATATATTTGGAACATGTTCGATTTCGCAGCAGATGCTCGTAATCAGGGTGGTGAAGCTGGTATGAACCATAAAGGTATGATTACTTTTGACCGTAAGTTGAAGAAGGACTGCTTCTACCTTTACAAAGCATACTGGAATAAGAACGACCCATTTGTTTATATCGCAGGAAGACGTTTTGTATACCGCAAGAAAAATGCACAGGAAATTACAGTGTACTCTAATCAGACAGAAGTATCACTTTACCATAATGGCAACTTAGTAGAAACCAAGAAGGGTGAGAACGTATTCAAGTTCAATGTAAACCTTGTAGATGGTGAAAATAAGTTTGAAGTGAAATCTGGCAGCTTAGTAGATAATGCTGTAATTGTAAGAACCGATGAAGATCATCCAGAATATGTAGTTCAGAAGGTTGATACAAAGAACTGGTTCTAAGAAATAAAGAGAGGTAAT
>CAYMTP010000016.1:0-22297 GCA_964393435.1 uncultured Lachnobacterium sp.
TCCTTGAAAATATAAGGTTTTAAAATAAAAAAGAGGTAGTAGATTTGACACTACCGTATTTGAAATGGAGGAAATACTATGAAAAGAATTGTAACCATTCAAGATATATCATGCGTAGGAAAATGCTCATTAACCGTAGCACTTCCTATTATCTCAGCCATGGGAGTAGAAGCGGCGATTTTACCAACGGCTGTACTTTCTACACACACTATGTTTCAAAACTTTACTTGCAAGGATTTAACAGATCAGGTAGAGCCAATTGCAGAACACTGGAAAAAAGAAAACTTTGCATTTGATGCGGTATATACAGGATACCTTGGTTCTTTTGAACAGATTGATTTGATGAAGGATTTCTTTGATGAATTCAATACCGAGTCAAACATCCTTTTCGTAGACCCAGCTATGGCGGACAACGGAAAACTTTATCCAGCCTTTGACGAAGCCTTCGCAAAACACATGGGAACCCTTTGCGGAAAAGCAGACATCATCGTGCCAAATATTACAGAAGCTTGTTTTATGACGGGCATGGAATATCGTACTGAATATGATGAAGAATATGTAAAAGAGATGTTGAAAAAACTCTCCGATTTGGGTGCAAAAATCAGCATCTTAACTGGTGTAAGCTTCGCAGAAGGAAAAACTGGTGTCATGGGATATGATAAAGCAAAAGATGAGTTCTCTTACTATGAACACGAAAAGCTTCCTGTAAGCTATCATGGAACTGGTGACATCTTCTCCAGCACCTGCGTAGGTGCTATGATGAATGGAATGGATTGGAAAGAGGCCGTAAAAGTAGCTGCTGATTATACCGCAGAATGTATTCGCATTACATTGGAAGATCCTGCAAAACCTTGGTATGGAGTGAATTTTGAACAGGCGATACCTTATTTGATTAAGAGAATTGAAAAATAAAATAATAACAAAACTTAACAAAAAGGGGTTGTTGCAAAATAGACGGGTTTCTATTCGTCTATTTTACAACAACCCCTTATTTTTTTATAAAACATCCTCTATGCCATGTCCATTTATCTCAATGCCATTACCTTCTGTATCTACAACACAATCTATAGCAAATACGACAGCTAAAGCTTCCAGCTCATTTTCGCAGCGGACTAAATCTAACACAAAAGCATCGCCCCAGGCAAACCATTCTTTGGAAACGGTAGCTACTACACCAGATGCATTAGAAATCGTATATTCATGAGCAGTAAAATCACCTTTGATAGTCCAACCCAACTCTTCCACCGTGTAAGAAGGTTTAAGGAAAGAAAACTTTTTGACAATAGTCGCCGTTTGAATGCCATTTCGAAACACTCGGAAAGTAGGATTGAGACTTAAGTTTTTCTGCTCGATGTAGGCCACCTCTGTTTCACTCATGTCGTAAACGTACAGCTTGAGACCTACTTGGATTCCTCCCTTAGTTCTGGCATCATATTTCTGACTTTCCGTTTCATCTTTTATGAAAAAATGTGGAAGCCCTGACATAATATCTTGTTTGATATATAATTTCATAAAATCCCCCCAATCGTATTTCTTTTGTTTATTATACAACCATTTCTTTTTTAAGAAAACAATTTTGTTGAATAATATCTATCCCCACTATCAGGAAGCAACACCACGATGGTTTTGTTTTTCGACTCTGGACGTTTGGCTACTTCTACTGCAGCAGCGAGAGCTGCACCAGAAGAGATACCTACGAGGAAGCCTTCTTCTGTACCAATGAGTCTACCGTACTCGATGGCTTTGTCATCCTCAATAGTAATGATTTCATCATAGATTTTCTGATTTAGAATACTTGGAGCGAACCCTGCACCGACACCTTGAATGCCATGAGGGCCTGCTTTTCCTTCAGAAAGAAATGGTGATGAGGCTGGTTCCATACCAATAACCTTGATGGCTGGATTCATATCCTTTAGATATTCGCCCGTCCCTGTAATGGTACCGCCAGTGCCGATTCCTGCTACAAAGATATCCAATCTACCATCTAAATCACGCCAGATTTCAGGACCCGTGGTTTTGCGGTGAGCATTGGCATTTGCGATGTTGTCAAACTGAGCAGGAATAAAGCTACCTGGAATTTTCTTTTGTAACTCCTCTGCTTTTGCAATAGAACCTTTCATACCAAGGGCACCATCAGATAAAACGATTTCTGCACCATACGCTTTGATGAGATTGCGACGTTCCACACTCATTGTGTCTGGAATGACGATGATACATTTATAACCTTTCATGGCTGCGATGGAAGCAAGACCAATGCCTGTGTTCCCTGAGGTTGGTTCGATAATCGTAGCACCAGGCTGCAAAATACCATCACGTTCTGCCTGCTCTATCATTTCTTTCGCTACGCGGTCTTTTGCTGAACCTGCTGGATTCAAATATTCCAGCTTCGCCAAAAGACGACACTGTAAGTCATATTTTTCTTCTATGTGTTTGAGTTCTACTAGAGGTGTGTTTCCGATAAGTTCGGAAACGTTGTTATATATTTTTCCCATTTTATATCCTCCTTAAATACCAAAAGCGACTGTGAAATTCACAATCGCTCTTAAAATTCCAAAGTACTATTTTCTATCTATTGTACCACCACATAAAATGTAGTCATCTCGATAGAACACCGCTGCCTGCCCCGGTGTCATAGCTCGCTGAGGTTCATCAAAGCGACAAAGGACCCTTCCATCTTCTAATAATTTCAGCCTACAAGGAGCTCCTTTATGAGAATATCGCACTTTACCAACGGCTTCTACCTCTTCTCCCATGACAAGCTCTGGCATGCCCATATAGTTCATGTCTTTGACATAACACTCTTTTTCGAAAAGCTGCTCTGACTGACAGATAACTACTTCATTGGTATCTGGACGAAGTTCTTTTACGAAAAGTGGTGTTGGAGCGGTAAGCCCTAACCCCTTTCTCTGTCCTACTGTGTAGTGAATGATACCCTTATGCTGACCTAAAATATTGCCATCTACATCTACAAAATTTCCTGGCGTAAATGCCTCGCCTGTTTCTTCTTTAATAAATTTTGCATAATCACCATCTGGAATAAAGCAGATATCCTGACTATCCTGTTTGTGAGCAACTGGAAGCTGTATTCGCTCTGCAATTTCACGAATTTCATCTTTAGTATATGCACCAACTGGCATTAAAGTATACGCCAATTGATTCTGTGTCAAATTATATAAGGCATAGGTCTGGTCTTTGGTCGCTGTTACCGAATTCTGAATCGTATAACGACCGTTTTCTAACTGCTTGATACGAGCATAGTGACCAGTAGCAATATAGTCGGCACCGATTTCTTTGGCACGCTTTAGGAGTGCTTCCCATTTCACATGTCGGTTACATGCGTTACATGGATTTGGAGTACAACCTTTTTTATACTCATCTACAAAATAGTCGATGACCGATTTCTGAAAATCCTCGCGGAAGTTCATAACATAATATGGAATGTCCAAAAGCTGTGCCACGCGGCGTGCATCATCCACTGCGGAAAGACCACAACAGCCGCCTTCCTCTTCTTGTGTAAACACATCCTCTTCCTGCCAAATCTGCATGGTGACACCGATGACATCATAACCTTGCTCTTTTAATAAATATGCGGCTACCGAAGAATCTACGCCTCCGGACAAGCCTACTACTACTTTCTTTTTCATTAATAGTCTTCTTCTTCCTCTTCTTCGTGTTCGCTAATATCTGTAACTGGTTTTTCTAAACCTTCGATTACGATACCGTTCTTTTCTGCATAATCCCATAATGCAGCATGAATCGCTTCTTCTGCCAAAAGGGAACAGTGTACCTTTACTGGTGGAAGTCCATCAAGAGCCTCCATAACAGCTTTGTTTGTTACCTTTAATGCTTCTTCGACCGTTTTTCCGACTACTAATTCTGTAGCCATACTGCTTGTTGCAACTGCTGCTCCACAACCAAAGGTTTTGAATTTCGCTTCGCGGATAACCTGATTTTCATCGATATCTAAGTAGATACGCATGATGTCACCGCATTTTGCATTTCCTACAGTCCCAACGCCGCTGGCGTTTTCGATTTCCCCTACATTTCTTGGGTTATTAAAATGATCCATTACTTTTTCGCTATACATAGTTTTTCTCCTGTTTTTTCTAAGAATTCTTTTTTACAAAATCTTCGTAAAGTGGTGACATACTGCGCAGTCTTGCGATAATTTCTGCCAGTTTGTCTACTGTGTAATCAATGTCTTCTTTGGTGGTGTCTTCGGACAAGGTAAGTCGAAGAGAACCGTGGGCAATCTCATGTGGTAAACCGATGGCTAACAATACATGAGATGGGTCCAATGAACCAGAGGTACATGCGGAACCACTACTGCCGCAAATGCCTGCCTGATCCAAAAGGATGAGCATGCCTTCTCCTTCGATGAAACGGAAGCAGAAGTTTGCATTGCTTGGTAAACGGTTTGTTCTGTGTCCGTTTAATCTGGCATATGGAACCTTTTCTAATACCTGCTCGATTAAGTAATCACGCATTTCGCTAATGGTTCTGGATTTTTCTTCCATAGTGACCGCTGCAATTTCTACTGCTTTTCCCATACCTACGATACCAGGTACATTGTGTGTGCCGGCACGACGACGTCTTTCCTGTGCACCACCATGTACAAAGGATAAAATCTTTACACCTTTTCTAATATACATAACACCGATGCCCTTTGGTCCATGAATCTTGTGTCCGCTGGCAGAGAGCATATCGATATTCATTTCATCTACATTTAAAGGAATGTGGGCAAATGCCTGCACTGCGTCTGTGTGGAATAACACACCATGTTTGTGAGCTATTTCGCCGATTTCTTTCAATGGCTGAATCGTACCAATTTCATTGTTCGCTGCCATAACCGAAATCAAAATAGTATCTGGACGGATCGCTGCTTCCAGCTCGTCCAATTTTACTACACCATCTTCATCTACGTTTACGTAAGTTACTTCAAAACCATTCTTTTCTAACCACTGACAGGTATGAAGTACTGCGTGGTGTTCGATTTTGGAAGTGATGATGTGTTTTCCTTTTTTGCCATAGGCTTCTGCTGTGGCTTTGATTGCCCAGTTGTCAGATTCGCTGCCTCCACCAGTGAAATAAATTTCTTCTGGTTTCGCTCCGATAAGTGACGCTATATTTTCACGAGCCTCTGACACCGCTTTTCCCGCCGAATTAGCAAAGCTGTAAAATGCAGATGGATTTCCATAATATTCTGTGAAATATGGTGTCATCGCTTCCACTACTTCTGGATATACGCGAGTAGTCGCTGCGTTGTCTAAATAAATTACTTTTTCCATGATGTGTGTGTTCCTCTTTCTATTTTAATTTACTTCTTCCGTAATGCCATTTTGCCAATCTAACAAGTCCTGCAAGGTAGTGTTGTCAACGACCTCGTTTACTGCGTCATTCATTTTCTGCCAAAGCATGGCCGAAACACAGGCTTCCTTTCGGTCACAGCCTTCTGCTCCATCTACACAAGCAACTGGTGCGATACTACCTTCCGCAAGACGTAAAATCATACCTACCGTATACTCTTTTGGTTCCTTGGTAAGTAGATATCCACCTTGTGCGCCACGAATACTTTTTACATATCCGGCTTTGTTAAACATGGCAATAATTTGCTCTAAGTATTTTTCAGATATGTCCTGGCGGCTGGCGATATCCTTGACGCGCACTGGGCTCTCACCCATGTTCAATGCCAGATCAATCATAATGCGTAGGGCATATCTTCCTTTTGTTGAAATCTTCATAGTTCCACCTTCGTTTTAATTCCTACCAATTTACTATACTTTCTATTGTGTACTATGTCAACCATAATATATAGAATCTTATTTTTCTGACAAACTTATTATTTGATTATTGAGTTTTTCTGGCAGTCTGCAAACATATTCTGGCCATCCTTCCTGGCTCTCATCTATTATTTCACTTCTCCAATACCATGACCCATTATAAAAAGCAAGACTTGTAGAACCACAAATAAATCCATCTACACTGGTCTTTTTAAGTGTCCCAAATATTTCAATACTGTCAAAAGAAAGCGTATCATCTTTCTCAGCATCTTCAAAACTATAAATACACATCAACTCTTCTTCACTTATGGAAAGAGGATAGCTGCAGACATCCTCAAAGTCTTCGCTATCTATTTCCACTGACCATGTGTAGTTTGCATCATCTGCATAATAAGCTCTGGCGTCCTCTCGCTCTCCCTCTAGAACAAAGAGGTCTCCATTATAATAAGCGATATTCCATTTTTCATTTGGAATGGAATATATGATATCCTCCTCATAGTATGTACTAGTATTAAGGTCATAATAAAAAATGTCTTCCTTATATCCAAGATAAACATAGGTCTGCCCTTGGTAGCTAAGGGTTTCAGGTACTATGTATTCATCTTCTTCCTCTTCCGGAATAAACGTTCTTATATCACCATTGAAATCTAGCACCAGCGTTTCCTTTGTACACTCTATCAGCTTTATTTCAGATACCATATCTGTTGTTTTTTCAGAACATATTAAACTAATTGTATTTGTGTCAGGACTATATGTATATCCTTCGCACAAATCTGAATCATTTACAGGGTTGCCACAGGCACAGTAATAGCTAAAGGATCCATTGTTTGAGAAATGGATATACTCTGTATCATTTTCTGCACTTCTGGTCCAATTTATGTTTACAAATTCGTAATCATAATTGACCTCTTTTTTGCCACAACCACCTAAGAAAATAAAACAAAGTGATAATATAAGGCTTATGACCATCACACTTTGATGGTGGATCTTTCTTATATTCTTAAACATATCACTGCCTCCATACTTTCCTTCACATCAGCTTGTTTTGAATTATTACTCTGTCATAATACTTTCTCTGCTACCAAAATTGTTCCTTCTTCTTGCACCACTTCTCGAATCACTTCAAATCCATTTTTTCTCCAAAAATGATTCGACTTTGATTATCTCCATCATACCACAGCCACAACTTTTCGAAAAGCAGTAACCCATCTATCCTCCGATTCGTTCTACCGAATTTGCTCAGACAAGTAAATTCATCCAAGAAATTAAGAAATGGGCTCTACATATATTAGATGAAGCACTTACCGACAGGTTGGCTGAATCTAATATATGTAGAGCCCATTTCGTATTATTTAGATTAAACTACTTTTTACAGTGCGCGAATCGATTCCACTGGTTTCTTCTTCGCTGCATTCCATACTGGAAGGAAGGTTGCTACAATTACAGTAACCAAAGCAACTGCGATAAGTACAAGGAGTGAAGTAACTCCAAATACTAAGAGTGATGCACTGATTAAAGAAATCAACAACTCGTTAATCACTGTACAGAGTACAACACTTGCTACAGTCGAAATCGCTACGCAGATGGCTGCAATTACAAAGGATTCGGAGAAGAAAATCTTGAATACATCAAGACTTCTTGCACCAACTGCTCTTAAAATTCCGATTTCCTGTTTCTTATATGAGATAGAAACGGAAATGAAGTTGGATAAGAGCAATGCTGCAAATACTGCCAAAACAATACCTACATAGAGGAATATCTTGGAAAGCTCCTGTATCATGCTGTCCACAGATCTCAAGTTACTGATGAGGGCACTGGTTAAGAGTACTTTGCTACCATCTTCATTATATTCCTGATTCTGATAAATATCCCATAGCATTTCTGTCTGTTCTACAGAATGATCATATGGAAGGAAAAGTGTTCCATATACCACGTCCTCTGGCGCCACATACTCAGTAGTATATTCAAAATAGGAGCCTACCAACTCTTTTTGATTTTCCCTGAAACCTTCTGAAACGGTATCCACGAAAAAGATTTTTTCCATATCCTGTGACTTATCGGAATTCCAAACACCTGCGATGGTAAATTCCTTCGCCTCACCAATTGGAATTCCATCCCAATCATTGAACAGCTTCACAGCTAAGGTCAAAGACTTATTCTCTTTCTGTAGTGCTGCTAATAATGCATTATACTTCTGAGCAGTTTCTTCTTCGGTAAATTCATGGAATTCCCATTTCTTAGTTTCCTTATTTTCAACATCTATGCCACCATACATTAACTGGTTTGTGAGTTCAAGAATTTCTGAAATCTGCTTTTCTCTATCCATATCACCAGCTTCAATTGCTGCATTCAATTGAGTATTATATAATTCCGCAACCAAACTATAAAACAAAGGTCTGGCAACTACGACTTCATTTGCCGCTAGTTCTGTCTTTCCAGCGGTTAACCATGAAACCTTTTCCGCTTTTACATACTTTTCAAAGCTACCATACGTTACGTTTGGCCACTCAGGGAATACATAAGTATTTCCTGTTCCAAGACCAGCCGTTGCCACCATTCTCTGAGAATCAAACTCACTTATCGTCCATTCGTTATTTTCACCGATTTCCATCATCTTTTCCTTGGTAACAAACGCCATCAAATGTAAGCCATCCTCCAATTCAAACTGAAAGCTACTGATGAGCTGGTAATCGGTTCCGTCGGATTCTTTTAATGCTTCGTATTTTTCAGGGATATCTCCACTATCCAAAATACCAACAACTGTATATGAGGTTCCATCGATGATAATCTTTTGGTTGAGAATATCCTCCGGCTTCGACAGCTCAATCATCTTGCCTGTGCTCTGGTCGTAGGTTTTACAGTTAAACAAAACCTCTGCACTGTAGGAAGAAATACAGATTTCGTCATCTTTTTCTGGATATCTTCCAGTAATATTCTGACGAAGCCCATTGCCTTCCTGTAAATATGCAAAGCTATAGATATCACTTACCCAATACTGTCCCACACTATTTTGAATAGGATAACTGCTCCAGCTTTCCACGCCACCAAAGGTGTCTGCACCGAAGATTTTGGCGTACTCCACTAGTTCTTCATCTGTGAAGCGGGTTTCCATGGAATAATCCCATTCATTTTCTATGCCATCATAAACGTATTTTTCTATTACTTCATATACCTTGCCCATTTTTATAAGTGAAGAACTCGAATCCTGCACCGACTGCTTAAATGTCGCTTCACTATCATAAAACGTCATGGTTGATAATAAACCAAAGAAGGTAAATGCTATGGTACAAAGTAAAATTGTAAATACCAAACGGATTGGTTTGGTTTTCATTCCTGATACACCAATACGAATTGCATGTCGAAGTGGGAGCTTTGAACGAATAAATTTACTATCCTGAGGATTATATTCCTTTTTCTCAAATGGAATTTCTTCAGAATTTTTGAACACCTCTTTTTCGCCATTTTCTTTGATGTGACTGACGTCTTTAAAGGCTTTTACATCTCGTTCACCTGTTGCAATAATGACATCTTTATCCGTTTTGCTTAAAAAGGCTTTGATTTCTGCAAAGTCCTCTTCACTTAAATCTGCACCATTTTTCACACAAAGTGTATCGCCTACGATGCTGATATTTTCTGTCAGAGCCTGCTGCTGTTCCTGAGTTTTTGTCACATCGGAAAGGATTTTTCCATCTTTTAACTCAATGATGCGGTCCCCATACATTTCTGCGAAATCACGGTCATGAGATACAACTATTACCAACTTTTCCTTGGAAAGTTTTTTCAAGGTATCAAATACCTGCTTACCGGTTGCTGAGTCCAAAGCACCTGTTGGCTCGTCCGCCATGATGATTTCTGGTGATTTTACTAATGCTCTGGCAATGGCAATTCTCTGCTTTTGTCCACCAGAAAGTGTATTTGGCTTACGTTTTGCATATCCAGTCAAATCTACCTGTTCCAATAAATCTGCGATTACCTTTTTGTCCTTTGGCTTGCCTTGCAATTCCAAAGCTAAGGCGATGTTATCCTCTACGGTAAATTCGTTTAAGATATTATATTCCTGGAAAATAAATCCTACATATGTATTTCGGTAGCTGTCAAAGTCGCTCTGCGAAAACTTTTCACTGCTTTTTCCTTTTACCAAAATAGCACCGCTGGTTGGAGCATCCAACCCACCACATACGTTTAAAAGAGTAGATTTTCCACTACCACTTTTTCCTAACAGGAAAACCATACCCTTCTCTGGGAACACAATGGATACGTCATCCAAGGCTTTGACATCCGCACCACCCTTGGTCTTGTATATTTTCGTTAAATGTATCGCTTCTAACATATTTTTTCTCCTTCCATATATTAGAAATTTTATGAATACATTGTTGCATAATTATTATTAATTTACAACTTATATAACCTTAAGATTATCTTAATTTGGAACAAATAAAAAGCCTTTCGTTTTAATGCTACCATCCAGGCACCCTCACGGCACATGAGATTGTCTGCTTATGGCTGCTGTATTCCTACCCTGACCAGGTTCACAGGTCCCATTGCGCAAGACCCGAATAGCAGCATTAAAACGAAAGACTTATTAACGTCCATATTCAATTGACTCGGGTAAGTATACCCCATTGCCCTACATGTTGTCAAGTTTCGCCTGCTTCTTTTTTTCTCGAAGTTCTTGGAAAAATCCAGATAGCATAGTGGAGCATTCCTCCTCTAAAACGCCTGTCACCATTTCTACCTGATGATTAAACTGTTTCATCTGAAGCAGATTGATAACAGAACCTGCACAACCTGCCTTGGGATTCATGGAACCAATAACTACTTTTCCAAGACGGGATTGAACGATAGCCCCTGCACACATCTGACATGGCTCCAACGTCACATACATGGTGCAATCTTCCAAACGCCAATCACCTGTTTTTTTACTAGCTTTTTTGATGGCAGACATTTCCGCATGGGCTAATGTATTTTTATCTGTGTTTCTTCTATTATATCCACGAGCAATGATTTTATCATTTTGTACAATGACACACCCGATGGGTACTTCATCTAGCTTATATGCTTTTTTCGCTTCTCGAAGGGCCGCCTTCATATATTTTTCGTCCTGTGTCATAATCCTTCTCTTTCTATTGGGAATGCCTAGCAAATGTGACATACTTTATGTTATAATCTACCCATATATCATACCAAATTTTCGAAAGAAGGCAAACATGTTATTACAATATGAAACAAGAAGACTTATTTTAAAAGTTCTCGGTCCTGATTATTCCAGTGACGTCCTTCGCTTTTATCTCAAGGACAGAGAGCTTTTTGAAAAATATGAAGCAGACCGCAGTCCTAATTTCTACACAGAAGGACATCAGCGCAATATTCTCCATTTGGAATATGGCTTAACACTGAAGCTGAATCAGGTTCGATTCTATGTATTTTTAAAAGAAGCACCTGAAACCATTATCGGAACTGTTTGTCTGTATGATATCTCTAATAGTTATGCTCGAGCAGAAATAGGATACAAATTCTCCAGTGAATTTCATCACAATGGATATGCTTCCGAGGCAGTCGAAAAGCTTTTGGATATCGCCTTCTCCGACTTAGGTCTCCACCGCATTTGTGCCCGCGTGCAAGAAGATAACATCCCATCTATTCGCCTTCTGGTGGGCCTTGGATTTGAAAAAGAAGGCATCTGCCGCGACTATCTTTGCTTGAATGGCGTTTGGACAGACCATTTGCAATACAGTCTTATTACACCCTAACTAATTCTGTAAGTTTACAAACCAGCAGCCAAAGGTTCCTATCTTTGGTTCCTGGTTTTTTTTAATCTCCGATGGGACTTCCTGAAAATCCGGAAACCCAAAAAGAATCGCCATGACCGCTTCTGGCTTTTCAAAAATTCCTGGAACGCCCAATGAAAGCGTCTCTTTACCTCCCTCCATTTCCTTCTTAAGTACCAGATACCCATAGTTCCAGAACCCGTGTACCAGGAAACTGTTGGTCGCAAGGTGCCAATTGGGGCTAGGCAGATCTCGAATCTGAGTTAAATCTATTTTCTTATAGCTTACCTCTCTATCCGATTCGTCTTCCCATTCCTCATTTTCGAAATATATCTCAGGTTCATACAACTGATGTTCTTCAGCCGCTGCTAACTGTGTCTCTGATGTTGCACCTGCTTCTGCTTTCTGTGCCTCCTCTTTATCTGAAATCTCTACACTGCTTTCTTCCTGTAACACATCTTCTAAGAGAAACTCACCTCGCACAATCTCTTCTGCAAATTCATCCTTCCAACAGCTTGCAAAATAATCATTATTTTGTAATCGAATTCCAACACCTATAATCTCATTTACCGAATATCCATGGTCCATTATATTATTTGTCGAAAAAATAATTCTCCCATCACTCTGTCCGTTTATAATTTTTATTTCACCCAATTCAATTCCCAACAAGCCATTCTTATTTATGAGTGCAAATATTTTTCCTACCTCATTGGTTCGTAGACAATTTCGGATGATGATTTGCATATCTGTTTTCTCATTTCTTATGTTAACACGAATAAAACCAATATTATTTGTTTTTTTTCCTCTCTCGTATTCATATAAATATGTAACAAATCTTTTCACAGCAAAAAACTCCTAAGATATTATTACTATTTTATGCTTAAAAAAATATTTTATTATTTTCAGAAAATAGGTTGACATTTATATAAATTATGCTATATTAATATTAGTAACAGTTCCTATTATTAAAAAGAAAGGAGAACTACTCATGATAAAACATAGTCGTCAGCGAGATGCTATTCGAGACAATTTAATGAATCGATGCGATCATCCTACCGCCGAAATGGTATATATGGATATTAAAGAGGACTTTCCAAATATTAGTTTGGGAACTGTCTACCGCAATCTTTCCCTTCTCTCTGATTTGGGCGAGATTCAGAAAATATCTACCGGTGCAGGGCCTGATAGATTCGATGGAACTACAAAAACACATTGTCATTTTCAGTGCAGAATGTGTTATACTGTATTAGACATTCCATTCGAATATCCAGAAGAGTTAAATGCTCATGCATCGAAATCCTTCCCTGGTATCATCGAGGGAAACACCATACAGTTTTATGGACTTTGTCCAAACTGTATGAACACACATTAATTTGAACACACTTTTATTATTTATCTTAAGGAGGACAAATATTATGTCAAAATTCGTATGTACAGTATGTGGTTATGTTCATGAAGGAGATAGCGCTCCAGAACAGTGTCCAGTATGTAAAGTAGGACCAGAAAAATTTGTAGAACAGGCTGGTGAAAGAGTTTGGGCTGCAGAACACGTTGTAGGTGTTGCAAAAGGCGTTAGTGAAGATATTCTCATGGACCTCCGTGCAAACTTTGAAGGTGAATGTACAGAAGTAGGTATGTACCTTGCTATGGCTCGTGTAGCACATCGTGAAGGCTATCCAGAAATCGGTCTTTACTGGGAAAAAGCTGCTTGGGAAGAAGCAGAACATGCTGCTAAATTTGCAGAATTACTTGGCGAAGTTGTAACAGATTCTACAAAGACGAACCTTGAACTTCGTGTAGCTGCTGAACACGGTGCAACAGAAGGTAAAACAGACCTTGCAAAACGTGCAAAAGCTGCTAACCTTGATGCTATCCATGATACAGTGCATGAAATGGCACGCGACGAGGCAAGACACGGCAAAGCACTTGAAGGCTTATTAAAGAGATATTTTGGTTAATATAATTTCATAAAACTATTTCGATAAAATATACTAGAAGAGAAAAGGAGAATTCATTATGTCTAAATATGCAGGAACAAAAACAGAGAAAAACTTAATGGAAGCTTTTGCTGGCGAATCAATGGCTCGTAACAAATATACTTATTTTGCATCCGTAGCAAAAAAAGCTGGTTATGAACAGATCGCAGCTATCTTCCAGGAAACAGCTGATCAGGAAAAAGAACATGCCAAAATGTGGTTCAAAGAATTCCATGGTCTTGGCGATACAGCTCAGAACCTAAAATGGGCAGCAGAAGGCGAAAACGATGAATGGACCAGCATGTACGCTCGTATGGCTGATGAAGCAGAAGAAGAAGGCTTCCCAGAATTAGCAGCAAAATTCCGTTTGGTAGCTGGCGTAGAAAAAGCCCACGAAGAACGCTACAACAAGATCTTGAAAAACCTTGAAGAAGGCAAGACCTTTGAAGGCGATGCACCACTTGGTTGGAAATGCCGTAACTGTGGACACATTCACTATGGTGATGAAGCTCCAGAAGTTTGTCCAACATGTAATCATCCACAGGCTTATTTCGAAAGAAAAGTTGAAAATTACTAAAATACCATGTAATCTAGAGGTATCCGAAAGGGTACCTCTTTTCTTTGAAAACATAATAAATTGTGCAAAACCTCTTTTAAAGAAAATGTTCTCATGATATAATTTGTATAAGAATGTCTACATTTGGGGGAAATATGAAAGTCAATTTTTCGGAAATTAGGGATGGAAGCCCTATTATTCTCATATTGCATAGTGGTTCGGTTCATACCAAAATGCATGGGAATATCATAAATCTTATACGCGAAGACATTGCAACCATCTCTTTAGACACTTCTGTATCACAGATTCTAAAGTTTGACCATATGGATATTGAAGTCATCTATATTTCAGATGACGGCTATCCATACGTGTGGAAAAAGTGCAAAATCGTGTATTTCAAAAATAACTATGTACTTCAAACCAAAGGTGATGGAGCACGATATAATCGAAGGATTACTTATCGTGTTAATATCAATCGTTCTGCACAGCTACTCACCGCGGATGATAAAGAATACAAAGTCACCGTAAAAGACGTAAGTCTAAATGGTTTCTCTATCGCAGATAAAAAGAATGAACTACATCTTTCTATGGAAGATGGCGTTTCTATTTATTTTGAAGATTTGAGCCATGTCATTGACTTATATGGAACTGTGATTCGTATGGAGCAAAGAGATGACTATATTATTTATGGTTTTATCATTCGACGATCATGTCGAGAGCTACCATCTTATATCACAACAAAACTTGGAGAAAAAAGTAATAACTTACCACCGTCGTATGTTATTTAATTGAGGAGGTTCGCCTTGAAACAAGAATTTACTGAAATCGAAGTAGGTAGCCGCATCTTGTTGAGTTTGAATAGTGGCAATAAGAGTCTGGAAATGGGGGCCACAATCACCAGACATCTAAAGGATAATATTGCACTTATTACTTTAGATAACAGTAGCGGACAAGTTTTAAAATTTGATAATGTAACCACCAACATCATTTATACCAATGCAGAGGGTATTCCATATATTTGGATGAATTGTACTATTGTTTATTATCAAGGACAATATCTGTTACAGGTAAAAGCTGATGGTGGACGACGCCACAATCGTCGTAATAGCTTCCGTGTTGGGGTGTCCCACTATGCGAGGCTCCGTATCTCAGGACACGGAGAAGTGGAAGTCGTAGTTCGTGACGTAAGTCTTACTGGTTTTTCTATTACCGACCGCAAAAAAGAACTCGGTTTGACACAGGGCACCCATGCGTTACTACGTTACGAAGATATTGGACACGAATTAGAGTTGGAAGGCAATGTAGTTCGTATTGAAGAAACAGAAGAATATATTATTTACGGATTTGTAATCACCAAATCCAGTCGTGATTTATCTTCTTATGTAAATTTAAAGCAAAGACAAAAAAGAACTTAATATATAAAGCAAACGCCCCACATGGTATCACCATGTGGGGCTTACTCATTCCCTTTTTTATTTGTAGGCTATTTTGTTGTAATCGTTGGAAAACGAAGTGTAACCTTAAATAAGTCTCCGTCGATTTCTAATTCCATACTACCATTCATAAGCTCGGTCAGGCTCTGTGCAATGGATAAGCCTAAACCACTACCCTCGGTGTTACGAGAGCTGTCGCCTCTTACGAAACGTTCCAGCAGTTCATTGCTTGGAATATTCAATGCTTCCTTTGAAATATTCTTGAAGGTGATTACAGCATCCTTATTTTCCAATTTCAAAGAGACATATACTCTACTTCCTGGCAGCGAATATTTGCAGGCATTATTTAATAGATTATCTAATACTCTCCATATATGTCTTCCATCCGCCATCATTTTAACAGGATAATCTGGTTTATCTACCACAATCGCTAACTGATTTTTCTGCAATTTTTCTTCAAACTCACCAATTAACTGTGTCAAAAGAACCTCTACATCACATTCTTCTAAATTAACTGTCAGATTTCCAGTAGATGCTTTGGATGCTTCCATCAAATCTTCGATTAGTTTTTTTAGTCTTGCGGACTGTCTATCCAGTACATCTATATATTCCTGTACTTTTTCATCCGCAATATCTTCCTTCTTAATCAAGTCCACATAGTTGATAATGGAGGTAAGCGGAGTCTTAATATCATGGGATACATTGGTAATAAGTTCAGTTTTGAAACGTTCGCTCTTCATACGTTCTTCTACTGCAAGGGCAATACCTTCGCTTACCTTATTGATATTTTCGCCATGCTCTTTAAATTTCCAGAACATTTTGCTGGTATCGATTGGCTGTGACATATCACCGGAAGCTACACGTTTGCTGCCTTCCTGCAATTTCTGCATTTGGTGAAGTACAAGAATAAGCACTGCCCCTTCGACGGCCTTCATGAACACAAAGAAAATCACCATTGTTTCCTTATTCCATCGAAGCCAGAATATGCCAAATAGTTCTACAAATGCTATTATGCCAAATACCACAAGTCCGCTGAAGAATAAACTCGTATTCTCTCGTGCTAACTGCATCATTTCTTTAGATGCATTACCAATTGCACGAAATGGAGCCGTAACTACGTTCCAACACCATCTCACTGGTTTCTTGAGATACCCCCAGCAAGCCTTGGTAAGCTTATATATATAATACACTTCGGAAGTTCTCCAAAAGCTCTTACATTTCAGACGGGTTACAATATTCTGAAACCACGCAAATAGCAGCCATACCATGACACTGGCAATAAGAATTTCAAGCACAATTCCCAAATCAACAGAACCTCTTCCATAACTTATTAACAGCATAGGGACTCCTTCTACAAACAACATCAGCAACCCTAATTCTGCAAGAAACAGGATTCCAGAGTATAGAAATACTGGTGCTTTATGTAAAATCCCTAAATTTTCTTTCTCATCATTTGCAGAATATACCAGCAACACAAATCCAATGACAAATAAAATGAAGCTAAGAATAATATTTGGAATTAGAAAATCTTCAAGCTCCACAATACCCGAGTACAGATACATCCATTCCGAAAACGAACTATCTTCCACAGCCTTTGATGCATCCCAATCTATCTGAATCGTATAGATATCTACATATTCCTCTGGGTAATATTCTACATAATCTAAATCAGCATCTACGATAATTCCACCAATTCCTTTTGCTTGGATATCATTTGTCGTTACCACGTGAATGGTATTGATGAATCTATCGTCTTCTACCAACGGCATCTTCATACCATCTATTTCTACAGAGTTCCAAGACTCATATTGTGTGGTATCGAGCTTTATATCATAGTAGCCATTATAATAACATTCTTTTCCATCTTTCTCTGTAAAAACATAATCCGTATAACTACCATTCTGGTATACGACAATAAGATCTACATTGAAGAAGTACTTCTCCGTTTCGAAGTAAAAAAAACCCTCCTCTTTGTCAAACACGACTCTTTGTACTTCATCATATACAGTATCCCCAGTAGCTGAAGCATAATTATATCCAAGCAAAATTCCAACTAAGGATTCTGTACTGTATTGGAAATGTGCACCATCCACAATATCCCTCTCATACATGAAATCTTCTCTAATTTCACCACATTCGAATTCCCTAATTTGTTCACCTGTACTCTCGACATTATCCGATAACATTTGTCTTGTTACAGAGCAGGCAATTCCTCTTTTCGAAAGAAAGTCTTCTAAATATTCCAAATTCCCTACTTTTACTGAGTCATACGCAAATATCGAATACGTATCTGCAATTTCGTCATATACATTCTGGTAAAGATTGTCCATCCCACCCACACCAGCATAGAATATCGTAGCTAATATATAAAACACCAGACTCATGCCGGCCACACTACAAAGAATCGACGAAAGTGCTCTTACCCAAATTGACTTCAAAACCTTATTCATAATCAGTCTCCTTCCATCTTATAGCCACGCCCCCAAACAACCTTGAGGTAACGTGGTTCTTGTGGATTGTACTCGATTTTTTCTCTTAGGTGACGAATATGTACAGCAACTGTATTTTCTGTACCAAATGGATTGTCCTTCCAAACCTTTTCATAAATCTGGTTTGGGGAGAATACTTCTCCTGGATGATCCATAAGAAGCTTTAAAATATCGTATTCGGTTCTGGTGAGATTTACTTTTTCTCCATCCAGCGTTACTTCTTTGGCTTTATCGTCCATTTCAATTCCACCCATACGTGCTTTTCCTACAGATTGATTTCCACTGCCCAAAAGCATATATCGACGAAGCTGGGATTTTACCCTTGCTTGAAGCTCCACTGGGTTGAATGGTTTGGTTACATAATCATCTGCTCCAACGGTTAAGCCTAAGACCTTATCCGTATCTTCTCCCTTTGCGGTAAGAAGAATCACAGGCACGTTGGATTTTTCTCTGATTTTCACCATTGCCTGAATGCCATCCATCACTGGCATCATGATATCCATGAGTACCAAATGGATTTCCTGCCTTTCTACTACTTCTACTGCTTCTTTTCCATTGCTGGCTTCAAACACGGTGTAGCCTTCGCTGGTTAAGTAAATCTTTAAAGCGGATACAATATCCTTTTCATCATCACAAACTAGTACGTTGTACATTTTCTCCTCCAAGTAAAATCGCTACAATAAAATCATGATTTATCATGGTTCCATTGTAGCGAAATAATCATTAATATCCAATGCCCTAACACATTAAGATTTTATGAAGTTTATGTAGTCTATAAATAGCTCATAATAATCTGGTCACTGGCTTCCGTTAAATTACCTATACAGAAATTGTTTCGTTTTCTCTGCTTCACACGATAAAGCATATCATCTGCGGCATGGAGATAATCCCACATTCGGTTACCCTGCACAGGAAAATCCCAGCAAATCCCCTGACTGATTGACATTACGTTGGAAACCTTAGAAGTCGGATGCTCGATGGTCAGATTCAACACTCGTTTTCTAAGCTCTGCCGCATATTCTACCATGTCTTCTTTGGTTTTGTCCTCGTAAATAAGAACAAATTCATCTCCACCATAACGGGCTGTAAATGCACCAAATTCTTCCATGGATTTCACCGCTGTAGCTACCAGCTGAATACACTCATCCCCTCTTTGATGTCCGTAACAGTCATTATAACCCTTGAAGTTATCCATATCCAAAATTTCTACGGCTAGAGAAGAACCATTTTCTAATGCTCTCTGGAATGCCTCTTCGGAATAATCATTCAAACGGAAGCGATTGCTAAGTCCTGTCAACGCATCTGTTTCGGATTTCTCACGTAGTATTACATTCTTTTCTTCGATTTCCTGTTTTTCCAGATTCACTTCTTCTAGAGTTCTACGCAGATTCAATACATTGTTCATCATGGTATTGTTTTCTACTGCTGCACGCTCGGAATACTCAAAGTAAAGTGCTGTAGCCTGTAAATACTCTGCGTTCATCTTATGCTTGCGATAGAACTGAATCTTCAAGCTGAGAATTTTGAGAATTAAATTGGTAATATCTAAGGACTTCACCATCGGCTCCATAATATCAATCAGCTTCCAGAATTCCTCTTTACAATCTCGTTCCATAAGAACTTTACTATAATCATAAAAGTCATCAAACATATCCATAATTGGCATGTTTGGTGTGAGTTCCTTGTGAATTTGATCAATTCTAACCTGGCACTTTTCATCTTTTCCTGAGAAATGATAGTACATTGCCTCTGTAGCAAGCACTGTCAACATAACTTCATCTTCTAAGAAGTCTCCGTGCTCATTATGAATGCTTTCAAAGCAACATTTTGCTTCGATTAATTCACCCTTACAGAGATATGCCTTCGCCATATTTTCATACACACAAATCATGTGATCATCGTAACGTGGTAACTCTGGGTGCTTACTATAAAATTCCAAGGCCTGCTGCAACACATCAATCGCATCATCATAGCGGCCATATATGATATTCAAAACGCCTCGGTTAATCTTGACTGTGCTGGCAAAGGATTCGATTTCACCTTTTTTACAACACTGAATCGCGTTTAGATAATAATCCAAACCAATCGCAGCATTTCCATGGTTTACAGAAAAAATCCCTAAGAAGTTGTAGCAGCGTGCCATGAGCTCCCACTCTTCTACCTTACTTAAGTAAGAAAGTGCATTTGTAACTGCTTCATAGAAATGCATTCCATCATTTAATACATAATACATGACGCCTTCATGATAATATCCCAAGGCAACCAATCCATCGTCCTGTGTTTTCTTTCCGTAATCAATAATATCCTGACAATATTTCAAGGTAAGCTCAGCGTCTTTGTCGCAATTTTCCTGAACGATCTCTATCCAGCTCTGTACAATTTCGTTATATTTCTTATAATCCATGACCTTACCTCCTTTTCTCAAATTACATTACATGCAATACACGGCAAGATTATAGCAAAAAAGTAACAAGAAATCAACCTTGTTACTTTGCTTTTCATTTATGGTAATATTTCTTCTGGGTCCACTGGAACGCCATCTTTTAAAACTTGAAAATATACGTTACTTCCTTCTACGGAATAGTACTTAGTAGGTTCGCTAACATAGCCTACAACCTGACCTGATTCTACCATGTCACCTACCTTAAAATTGAGCTCTTTTAACTGTCCATAAATCGCAGTATAGCCATCCCCAATATCCTGTGTTACTGTGCAGCCAGTTTCTTCGTTGGTTTCGATATTTGTAATCTTTCCTCTTGCTACGAAGTATACTTTATCATTTACTGCCCCAGAAATCACCATGGCAGGATTGTACTGGTACTGCTGTAAAGTAGGGAAAAAAATAGTGGAATCCATGCTATAGTCCAAAAGAGTTGTGCCTTCGATTGGCCACACTACTCCGTTTTCTGGATTAAAATGTAAGGTCTCCTGGGTAATCGTTCCAACAGGTGCTTCCTGTGCTACAGAATTCTGTTGTGCAATCTCCTGCTGTTCATCGGCTTCAGCGTATGTGGTGCTTTCCTGCTCATCCTCAATATCAACCTTTTCATCCAGTTCCGCTAACTGATTATCTTCTTCATTAAAATCTTCTTTCTCCACCTCTGTATCATAAAGGTTGGAACCTAATATAATCTCTTCACTTTCTTCCACGATTTGCTGATTTTTCGCCTGTTCTTCTTTGTCTTCTGCTTGGTTAGTGGCATATAAACCCACAAAACCCATGGCACTTACCAAAAGACATGTGGCTGCCACAACATATTGGTATTTTTTCATCTGCACGCCCTCCGTTATCAATTTATTTGATAACAGTATTTACGCCTACAGATTTTTTATTCAAAAAATCGCGAATTACAAATGCTTTCCAATTATGTTGCTAAGCTGTGCAAACTGTTCTAAGGATAAAGCTTCGCCTCTAACCGTTACTGGCACTCCTAATTCTTCGATACATTGCTGAATCGTTTCCTTACTTAGACTTAAACCAGGAAAATTATTAAGGCCGTTTGCTAATGTTTTTCTTCTTTGATTAAAAGAAGCACGGATAATTTGGAACATTAATTTTTCATTTTCGACGTCCACTGGTGGCTGCTCGTGTCTGGTTAAGCGAATCACCGCACTGCCCACCTTTGGCTGAGGCATAAAACAGCTAGGTGGTACATTTACCACGATTTCTGGATGTGCATAGTACTGCACTGCTAAAGATAATGCACCATATTCTTTACTTCCAGGACCTTCCTGCATACGATCAGCAACTTCTTTTTGTACCATAATGGTGATACTGTCGATTGGAACATGGCTTTCAAAAAGTCCCATAATAATAGGAGTTGTGATATAGTATGGAAGATTTGCAACAACTTTGATTGGCTTTCCTGCATTACGTTCTTCCGCTAAAGTTTTGATATCAACTTTTAAAATGTCTTCATTTAAAACTTCAACATTATCGTATGCGCTCAAAGTATCTTTTAGAATTGGAATTAAATTCTTATCGATTTCTACTGCAACTACTTCTCTAGCTGATTCGCAGAGATACTGAGTCATTGTACCGATACCAGGTCCAATTTCCAAAACAAAATCGTCCTTTGTAATTTCCGCAGCTTCAATAATATCTTCCAGAATTCCTGTATTAATAAGAAAATTCTGTCCAAATTTTTTCTGAAAATTAAAATTATATTTTTGTAAAACTTCTATGGTGTTCTTTGGATTTCCAAGTGTTGCCATATTTGCCTCTTTTCTTTCTATCTTAAATCAAATGCTTTTACTTCACCTTATAAAACAGCTTTCTCGCATTCTCTTCTGTT
>CAYMTP010000017.1:0-22249 GCA_964393435.1 uncultured Lachnobacterium sp.
ACCAAAATGTCGCACCGAAGCACGCGAAGAAGAATACGAAGAAGAATATGAAGAACAATGTGAAGAAATTTTCATACCTATACCAGATGAGATGGACGCATTCGATTTCATTCCAAAGAAACGAAAAAATAGAAGAAGCGTTTTTTCGGATGAGGAAATATTAGCGTTGGGGTTATATCCGAAAGACGAAGGATATAAGATGTCCCTGATTTCTAGAATATTAGGAGGAAAGTAAAAAAGACCATTGGTGGTGGGTGAAGATTATGTGCTTACAGGATTTAAGGAAAAAGAGTGGGAGGAGAAGATGATAGGATAGAGCTGATGTTTGAGCGCCACCGCGATTACGGTAAGAGATCTGGTTCTTAATGATGAAATTTAAATTTTGGCCTTCTGGGCAAAATTTAGTCAAAAACAAAATATAACAACAACTTAAGGGATGTTTTTGGTACATCATGAGAGTATAATAGGAATCAAGGAAAAACTTGAATGGTTTTAAATTGGTTCCTATTTTTATTAAAAAAGTGTTTCAGGAGGAATGGATACTTATGGCAAAATATACAGATGATGAAATTCGAAAGATGTCTAAGATTACATGTAAAATAGCAGGAGATTATTTGGGAATATCCTCAATGGCGGTTAGTATAGGAATGAGAAATGAGCTCTTACCAATAGGATTTGCAGTTCATCATGAAGAAAGAGATAGACGTTATTCAGAAAGTTGGTCTTATCATATTATTGCTGAAAGATTAATCGCTTACAAGTATGGAAGAATTTCTGAGGTGCAAGTTCAGAATATTGAAAACAATTTGGATACAATTATTAAGCAGTTTGAAGAGTTGAAAAAAGACTTGGTTTTTCTATTAAGCGAAAACGAGGAAATTCAGAATTAGAATTATTTGAATATGCGTTTTCGCTAGGAAAGTATAAAGATGAAGAGAAAAGATTTTTGGGGGATTAATATTGTGAGAGAGGAAAAGAGTATAAAGATGTCTCGCCAACAATTGTATGATGAGATATGGGAAATATCAGTGTCTGGTGTTGCTAAAAAATATAATTTGAATTATGGCAGACTAATAGAAACATGTAGAAGGGAAAATATACCATTTCCGTCATCTGGTTATTGGACAAGACGAAATATGGGGAAAGACGTATCTGGAGACTTGGTACTGCTCCCAGAATCAGAAACACAAGAAGTAGATTTGTTATTGAATGGAGTGAGGATTCCCAAAGTAAGTACGCAAGAAGAGGGACAGAATGTTGATACAAAACCAAGAAAGCCACTACATAATATAGATGATCATTTTTATAATCAACTGTTGCTGTTTTTGCCGATAGAAGAACGAAAAAAGGTTATAGATAAAGCATCGTCATTACAAGTAAACTCAGATGGAAAACTACATCCTGTTTTAGTTCAGTATAAACAATCAATAGAATTATATAATAAACAATTAAAGGAAGCTCAAAGTAGGGAGTATTATAATCCACGTGTGCATAATCCTAAAGAAAAACCTAAATATATCTCAGATGTGTCCAATGAAGGAATGAAAAGAGTTATAGCCATTTTAGACGTTCTATTTAAAGCGATTGAATCACTAGGAGGACAAATCAATTATGATTTATCAATGAAAATAAAAAAAGATAGTGTGACAGTAGATTTTGCGGAAAGCCAAGATAAAGTGAAGCATGAGCTTACAAAACAAGAGGCACGTGAATTGGTGAAATATAATGATGCAATTAAATATCATCACTATGCATCAAAACCTCAAATTCGACAATATGACCATGTATATAATGGCAAGCTGCGTATCGTTTTCGGAGATCATAAATATATTAGGGATAAGGCAAATGAGAAGTTAGAAGATTGTTTAGGTGATATTTTAATTGCGATTTATGAAAAGGCAGAAGAAAAAAGAATTGCAAGAGAGCAAAGAGAAGAAGCACAACGTAAGCGAGAAGAGGAATGGCGTAGGCAGGAGGCAATCAAGCAACGCAAAGAATTAGAAATCACAAAAACAAAAGAATTAGTTAATATTGTGCAAGATTATATGCTTGCTTGTGATATACGTGCGTATATTGCAGCGGTAGAAAATAGCAATGGAGAGATTGATAAAGACTGGATAGAATGGGCAAAACGAAAGGCGGATTGGTATGATCCTATAATAGCGTTAGAAGATGATTTCTTGGGAAAAAGAGAACATGGAAAATCAAAAGAAGAGAAAGATTTCGAGAAAAAGACTTATAATCCATATCTTGGCTGGAGTATATAAGAGAAAATAGGTAAAAAATTATAGTCAAAAGACGATGGATTAGGAAATGCGGACCAAAAGGTCCGCATTTTTTGATTTTCAATTACTACCATATATGGCACTAATCCCCTCCATAAATATGCTACAGTATAATTAGTCGAAATTTGTCAATAAAAGGGGAAGGTATTATGGGTATATTTACAAAGAAAATTGGAGCAGTATTTTTAAAAGAAAATAGCGATGCAGCAGCATACATAGAAAAATTAAAAGCATTAAGCGAAAAAGCACAGGGTTCCCTCAAACAGGAAATCGAAAAACAAATTGCCTATGCACAATACGGATTAATTGGAGAATCCAACATAGCATTTGAATTAAAGAATTCCAATATGGACATGTATATTCTTCATGACATCTATTTGGAATGTGATGATTTATCCGCGCAAATCGATTACATCATCATAACTAGGAAAAGAGTATATGTCATGGAATGCAAAAATCTAATTGGAAATATTGAAGTAAACAATAGAGGAGAATTCACTAGAACCTATGAACTTTTAGGTAAAAAGATAAAAGAAGGAATCTATTCTCCAATCACTCAGAACCAACGCCATCTAAATGTAATCAAAGCATTAGGTTTAAAGTCGAAAACAAACATTATTGCAAAAACAATGTTTGAAAAAGCATTTGATGAGAGCTATAAATCCTTGGTTGTACTAGCCAATCCTAAAATGGTGCTTAATGTGAAATATGCACCTAAGGATATTAAAGACAAAGTAGTACGAGCAGACCAACTAATAGCAAAAATAAAAGAAATGGATGCAAAAGTGGAAGAATCAGATTGTAGCCAGAAGGCCATGGAAGAAATAGCAAACTCATTCTTGAAAAAGAATATTGAAGAAAGATCTGACTATGCGAAGAAGTATGAAGAACTTTTGGTGAAAATGGAATCAAATGTTGAGCCTGTTTCTGAAGTTGTAGAAAAGACTATAGAAGAGCCTAAGGTAGAAAACAAAAGCGAAGAGATTGTTAAGAAACTGAAAGCATTTCGTTTAGAACAGAGCAGAAAAGAAAAAATTAAACCATACTACATTTTCAATGATGCGCAAATGGAAGATATCATCGAAAAGAATCCACAGACGAAAGAGGAACTACTTCAGATTTCAGGTTTTGGAAATGTGAAGGTGGAGAAGTATGGGGAGGAGATATTCAATATATTAAAAGGATAGGAAATTCTTTGTTGATGTGTCACGGCAGGAAGTTGCTTTTCTGGAAGAGTCTAGGAAAATCAAGGGTTGTGGGAGTTTGAGAGAGGATTTTTATACCAAATTTAAGCCAAAAAATTGATGATTTGGGGGCTGTGACATGGCTGGAAAAAAGATATACGAAGGAGGGGCTATATGCTGCTAATTAACGGAAAATCATGGAATGTTTTATCAAATGAAGATGTATTAAATGTAATAAATGAGATAGAAGAATCTTTTTTCTTTGAATTTAAAGAAGATGGTGTTAAGCCTTCAAAGCTAATAGAAGAAATATCTGCATTTGCAAATACATATGGTGGTTATATCTTTTTAGGAGTGGCAGATGATAAAACGATAGTTGGTTGCAAAGAATGGAATGAGCAGAGAATTTTCTCTGTAATACATGATTCTATTTCACCTACGCCTAGTTTTGATGTCAAGAAATTTCAGTTTGGTGAGGATAAAGTCATTTATATATTACGAATTGATGAAGGCGCTGAGCCACCATATATTACAAACAAAGGGATGATTTATGAGCGTATTTCGTCAAGTTCGTGTGTAGTAAAAGATTCAAATAAATTGTCTCAAATGTTTCTTAAAAGAAAAGAAGAGGAAAAGGCAATCGAAAAAAAGATTACAGTTACTGATGTGAATGAAAAAGTGAATAATATATGGGGATATATAGACATAGGCTTTGCATTAACAGCTAGAAATAGGAATATGTTTATAGAAAAATTCTATGAGGCAAATCTTGAAGAATTACTCTCAGGAGTATTTGAAGAAGATTATATGGCCAATGTTGTTCGAGTTGGCAATTCAATTGTTTTTAGTTTTAGAGGCTTAAAATCTGCGAATTCAAATAACTTATTGCCGGCGCATTTAAATAATTTTGTTGAAATTATGTCAGATGGGAGTGTTAGACTGAGAATATTACTCTCTAATAATAATCCAAGCGATTCATCAGTTAATATGGTTTTACCTTTAACCTTTTTAACTACCTTTTCTAAAGTATACAGATATATATTTGAGTCGATTTTAGAAGACGAGTTTGTATATGCTAAAAAGTATGAGAAATTGACAGTAAATAAACAATTTACGGTTTTATATGACGAGGGTGAATATATCCAAAATTCTGATGAAGAAGCCTGGAATAGAAACAAAAAGATTCTGGAATTGCAGAGGGAACATATAGAGAAAACAGGGGAAGATTTGGTTGTTACTGATAATCGGATTCCAAAGGTTGGCTTTTTTACAATAGATAAAAAAGCAATGGAAGAGGACAATTTTGAGTACAATACAGATAATATTATTAATAGTTTATTTACTTGTCGATATATGAATATTGATTATATTTTCGATAGGGATGAAATTTAGGAAGGAAATGAATGTTATAAAGGAATTAAATGAAGTTTTTGAAAAAATGAGTAGAGCAATAATATTTTAGGTCTTTATGCTTGGGGTATGATGCACATTTGCCAAAAGTAGTATAAAATACATATAAGAATATGTAAGAGTACCGAAAAGAAAAGAGGCGTAGGTATGAAAATTAGTGAATTGTATAATTTGAAGAAAACACAGTATGAATTGGATTTTGTGGATATTGATCCAGACAAAGATATCCCACTATTTCTTGACCCCTATTATATTTCAAAATGTGATTTTCCATTTGCAGTGGATGCACAAGATACGATTCGTTCATATTTTGAATATCTATTGGCTTTATTACGTGGGAAACAAATACAACAAGCAGAGGAAGTCTTTTCGCATTTGGGCGAAAGCAACGATGTTTGTATGGGAATGTCGAGAGGAAAACCGCGCGGTCATGGAATGGGACCGGAGGATACAATAGCAATCTTTAAAGAACTCTTGAAAAGCAAAGCAATATCTTCCGGAGTTATGGAAGATATTGAAGATTTTAGGATTTTTGTTCCTAATGTTGATAAAGACAAAGTGTCTGATATGACGGCTAATATTATAAAAAAGCATTTAATTGAATATACAAAGGAACAGTGTGAATTGCATGGTATTCCATTAATGCCAAGTGTTCCTTCAGGTATGTTTTGGGATTCGAGAAGAATGATTTGGGATAATCAATATGTAGAAAGGCTTGTAATCAATGGCAAGCCGATACTTCTTGTACCGAAAAGAATTGTGTCATTTACAGACAAGTATACTTCGACAGAATACCGTCAGCATTTTGTTCTGAACTATTTGCAACATGACAATTTAAAGTTAAATACATCATTGGTGAGAAAGCGCAAAAGTGGAGAGAAATATGTTACCAAGAAAAGTATTTTAGAGCATGAAGAAACTATGGATAAGGAATATCTTGTGAAATTTACAGAGAAACATCCGGAAGTTTTTGCAGATTTTAAGAAAAAAACGCAACAGAAAATTAATCATGTGGACGGAGCGGTATTAGAGGTTATAGATACAGAATCTGTGTGTAACCATTTAATAATGAAGCTAGAATCTATACCAGCAGGTACGAAAAATGCATCAAAATACCATAATCTGATTATTGGAATACTCGAGCTCTTATTGTATCCTAACCTATCATCACCAAAAAAAGAAACGCCTATTCACGAAGGGAGAAAGCGTATAGATATTACATTTCATAATTCAGCTGAGACAGGATTTTTTTATACATTGCCAAGCAAAAATCCACTTCTTCCGTGTCATTTTATTTTTGTGGAGTGTAAAAATTATACGGGGGAAGTTGCAAATCCAGAGCTAGATCAATTGTCTGGTAGATTTAGTCCGAGAAAAGGGAAAGTGGGAATTTTGGCATGTAGAAGCTTAGATGAGAATGATACATTTCTTAAACGTTGTGCTGATACATATGAAGACGAAAGAGGCTTAATAATTCCAATCACAGATGAAGATTTGATAAAAGCATTACGTCAATTCCCTCAAAAGGGTGTAGGTGCAATAGAAGAAATATTAAGTAATAAATATGAGCAGATATGTTTTATGAAATAGGAAAAAATAATGACAGAATCAGATTTACAATTTATTGAAAGGACGACGTACGGTTTACAATGGTACGTTTCGCAACGTGGAAAACAAGTATTTGATAGAGCGATTTTGGAAGATATGATTTGTCATATTATGGCGGTGCTTAGTAAATGGACTGGAGAAACTTGGGTTGGTCATAAAAAGGATAAAAGAACAGAAACGGTATTTCAAAATTTCTTTGAAACTCTTGTTGGTTTGATAGGATATATAAATTTCTTTGAAAAAATGATGTCAGATACAGAAAAAGAATTTGCAAAAATGACTGTATATAATGGAGTTTTATATCGTTATTTGGGGTCATGCAGTCCAGGCAATAAAGAGTGTGTTGAAATAGAATACAATGATATCTATGTGTCTTGGAGCAAGAATGAGTTGAATGATTATATAGAAAGCAAATTGTATGGTCCGCTACTATGGATTAAAGCTCAAACGGCACCATTCGATTTTGCAATAGATCTTGAAGGGGTTGATAAATTCTATCAGAAAATCACAGGAGAGAATAATGGTGTTGTAAGGGGGAACGAAAGAGAAGTGGTTTACCCGACAAAAAGGGAATGTATATTAGAGGTGGAGGAAAGGTAATAGGTTAATAAACTTAACCAGAACAATAGGAATTTGGGTCGTGACATGGTGGAAAGAGAAAAGGAATTGGCTTCTGTGCGAATTCCTTTTTCTGAAATTCTTTAAATAAAAAAAGAAACGAGCAATCTTTTCCAGCCTGAAGACCTTACTCAGTAACAAAACCCATTTCTTTAAGAAGAAACGAGCAACCTTTTCCGGTCCGAAGACTTTACTCAGCACAAAACCCGTTTCTTGGAAATGAAACGAGCTACCCGCTTGAGCCATATGGCTGTACACGACACAAAACCCGCTTCATGAATCCATATTATCCGATTTTGATGGACGAATCAAGAGGAAATTTTGATAACAACGGTTATATTAGAGGTTAAGGAAAAAAGTGGCGGCAGAGAATGTTTGTCATAAGAGAGTTATTTTGTTTGAAATACAGAGAAAAATCAAAAGTAACATAAAATAGTACAAAGTAACATGAGAGATGTTACTATATATAAAAATATGTTACAAAGAAGACAAGGGAATAGAAGTAGGCAAAATAAATATGTTTACTGTAGGGGTAGTCATGCTAAGCTATCTCGCTGGCAAGGCACCAATTTACAGAGAGATGTTCTGTGAGTTTGTGCCTTTTTCGCCTTCTAAGCATGACTACGGGTGCCTGCAGTCAACATATTAGTGAGTAATTGTCGTTTTGTATTTGAGTAAAAAAAATAAAAGAATTGATAGATATGTGATTCCAGTTCCTGTTATAGAACATTTCATTTTTAAGGTGACCAAAGAAGCCTTCACATGCTACATTGTCCGGAGAACATCCTTTTTGGGACATTGAGCGTGTCAAAGCTGCTTCTGTTGTTATACGAATCCATTCCGGCCAACGATAATAACAACTACGATCCGAATGAATTAATGGAGGTTCGTCAATGTTCAGTGTCTATACAGCTTTCGTCAGCATAGAGTTTACTAGCTCAGCATTGGGTGATGATCCTATTGCCCAAGAGACAACCATACCATCAAAACAATCCACGATTAGAGAAAGGTAGACTTTACCTGCTGATATGCGAAATTCAGTCATATCAGTCAACCATTTCTGGTTCGGCATATCAGCAGAAACTTGTCTGTTTATTACATTATCTATTTCTGTATTGATTTCACATTTATATGAATTATACTTTCTTCTCTTTGAAGTTTTAACAATAAGTTGTTCATCCTTCATAATACGACGGATTACTTTTTCAGAAACAATAATACCATTATTTCTTAAAAGGCAGTGAATTCGCCGATATCCGTATCTTTCTTTATTATTAACGAACAGTTCTTTTATTTTAGTTCGAAGTTCTCTATATTTGTCTTCACGATTTATACTTTGAATTTGATACGTGTAACTGCTTTTAGAGAGCTTTAGACAAGACAACAGTTCATTCAGTCTATATTTATTTCGTAGGGTATCAATCAAGAAGGCTTTTTCCCGATTGCTTAGCTGATCAAGATGTTTAATCTTTGCGTCCAGTTACGTTTTCTCATGCATAAGTTGCTCTATACTTTTATCTTCGTTAGAAGGACTTGACATTTTTAATGTTCTCCCCTCACCAAGCATTTCTTTTCTCCATGTAGAAATAGAAGAAAGTGTGACATTATATATTTCCAGTATTTGTGATATTTTTAAATTTCCTTTACACGATTCTAATACAGCTTGGATTTTCTCATCTTGAGAACATCTTACATGTGGTTTTAAATTTTTGTAACGCCGTTCTGATTCCGCAGGAGAAAGTTCCTTTATCCATTGAAGCAACAATGGGCGACTTGGATAACCTAACTTTTTAACAGTTTTTTTAATATTTTTTCATGTGAGAAATAATAATCTACAGCTATTCTTTTTTCTTTATCGAAATACTTACTATATTTTTCCTTCCAGAATGAAGATCATTATATTGAGAATACTCACGATACCAATGTTTAAGATTACTAGGATCAGGATATCCGAGTTTTTGAACGGTATATGCAGTATTATAGTCACAATTAATATAAAACTTTACTGCACGGATGCGGTTTTCATATGAATACATTTCATTTCTCCTATGACTCTATTGATCCAGGATTTTGTCCTCATCCCCTTTGAGCCTACTTTATGGAATTAAATTTTTCTATTTACGCTAAAGAATCCGTATTTTTTGTGCAAGGTACTACCATATATGGCAGTAGTTGGTCTATAAAATATGTTACAGTAAAATTAGTTTAGAATTGTAAAATATTACAAAAGAGGAGGAATAGACATGCATATCTCATTAGAAAATAGCGATTTTTTGAATTCATTTGATTTACTATTGGAAACTCCAATTGATAAATATGGAAAAGATAGATTAAATCTATATGCCTTAAAAATAAATGCGAATGAATTCAATTATAGTAATTTACAGGAGCATTTAGTTGACCCAATAATAGATTATGCGGTTTCAAGAGAAGTAAAAAAACAATATTCCAATAGACCAGGTTCACTATCAAAAAAGGCAAGAGAGAAATTTAGAGAATATTCAACAAACGAAGGTGAGCTAGGAGAATTACTATTATTTTGCTTTTTAGAAACGCACTTAAAGGCACCTAAAATTTTGAGCAAACTTGAAATGAAAACATCAACAAAACTATATGTTAATGGGGCAGATGGCGTTCATTTTTTAGAGTTAGAAGATGGAAATTATCAATTAATATTCGGAGAATCTAAGATGTATAAGGATATTAAAGTCGCATTTGATAAAGCGCTTAAATCCTTGTATGAATTCAAAAATGAGATTAATGAAAAGGGAGATTCCAAAAGCGGAATTAATTACGAAAAATCGCTGATAAGTGATAACCTTTCTAAAGAGACATTTAGTGATGACGAGAAAAAATTCTTGAAGTCGCTAGTATATCCAAGTAGAGATCAAACGTTTTATGTTGATGATGCATTTGGAATTTTTATTGGGTTTGAAATTAAAGTTTCTGATGAAGAAAAAGAATTACCGAATCTTCAATTTAGAACTCTTATACATGACAGGATAAAAGCTAGTGTTGAAGGTTGTTTAGATATAATTATAGAAGGCATAAGAAAATATGGTTTACAGGGACATGATTTTTATATATACATAGTTCCTTTTACGGATATTGATAATAACAGAAAAGAAATACTTAAGGAAGTGATATCATGAATTTTATTCAGGAGTTAGTGGAGAGTGCATTAAACGATACATATTTAAAAGCACTGGTTGATAAGGCTGAGCAAATATATGGATATTTTTTTTTGATGAAGGAATATAAGGGAAAATTAGATGAAAAAGAATATTTGGATTTAATGCGATTTGCAGATATATTAAGTAGAGATGAGAAATATAGAGGCAGAAATTTATCATATAAAATAATAAGTATTTTATATCCATTATATAAAGAAGATGAGTATTTTAAATTTATAGCCAATAGTGTAATGACAAAATTGGGAAATTTTCCTTCTTTGAATTTGATTATGAGTACGGATAATGAGAAGCGTTATAACACTCCAGAAATTGCATTAGATAAGCAAATAAAAGAAGTATATCAAAAGGTTCCAGGTAGTAATAAAATCTTTACAGATGCACAATACAGATTATTTGAGGCGATAAAAGATAGTAACCACTTTAGCTTTTCGGGACCGACATCTTTTGGGAAGTCTTTTATTATGGACGCTTTTATTAAATATATAATAGAAGAGAGGCATGGCGTTGATAATATTATAGTTCTTGTGCCTACTCGAGCATTAATTAATCAGGTATCACAAAGATTAAGAAAAGAGATTAAGCATAAAAATTATCGAGTAATGACTCATCCGGTAGTTCCTTCGATGTATAAAAAAGAGAATAGTAAATATATATTTGTTTTTACTCCGGAAAGAATGATTGCATATCTATCAGACAAAGATAATCCACTTATTAGTTATTTGTTTATAGATGAGGCACAGAAGATTATAGCGCAGAAAGATTCCAGGGCGCCATTATATTATCAAGCTATTTCTATTGCAGAAAGAAAGAGTATAAAATTGTTTTTTGCTTCACCTAACATTCCGAATAGTGACATTTTTTTAAAGTTGTTTGATAAAAGTACAGACGAACAAATGGTAATAAAAGAGGCACCTGTTGCACAAAATAGATTTTTTATAGATTTTGTGGAAAGACAAGAAAAAATGTTTACTGAAAGTGGGCAGGATTATTATTTTGAAAGATTTGGGAATTATAGTAACCTAAATGAATTGTTATGGACAATTGGTAATGGGAAAAAGAATATTGTTTATTGTAATAGTATAGAGGATACAATTGAATATGCTCTAGCATTTTCAAAAACATTAGAGAATAGAAATGATGAACGAATAAATGATGTCATAAAATTGATTCAAGAATATTTGCATAAAGAGTATTATTTAATAGATTGCTTAAGAAAAGGCATTGCATTCCACTTTGGAAAACTGCCGCAAAGAATAAGAGAAAAAATTGAACATTTATTTGAACAAAAAGCAATTGATTACATGTTTTGTACATCAACGTTATTAGAGGGTGTTAATTTACCTGCACAAAATATTTTTATCTTGAATAATACCATTGGTACTAGAAAATTTACTGATGTAGATTTCTGGAATCTTGCAGGACGAGCTGGAAGATTGAGTAAGGAATTATCAGGAAATATTGTATGTGTGCGTTTATATAGTAATAAGTGGAAAACAAATAATAAAGATATAGAAATGATTAGGAATAAAAATATTCATGATGTATCGCCTACAATTTTAAAAGGAGAAAATAATTTTTATAAAAATGTTGAAAATTCATTGCTAGGAAGAGCTTTTACTAAAAAGAAACCAACGCAGAGTGAAGTTGAAACATGGAATCATTATGCCAATATTATTTATTATCAAGAAATTGCAAAAACAGATTCTTTGTTAAAGAGCAATTTTATGAAAAAGAATGATAAAACTGCTAAAAAAATATTAGAAAGTATTGAAAAGAATAATATGATCCCTGAATACATTTTAGAACAGAGTACCAATATTAAAGCGTCTTACCAAAATAATATTTGGAATTTATTGAACGGAGAAGAACGAGCCTTTGCGAAAGAAATCACAACGCAAAGTTGTTATGAGATGTTAGTTAAAATGTATAAATTATATAAATGGGATATAGAAGAATCTCAAGGTAGAAATCCATTAGTAAGAGATATAGAACAGCTTAAGTACTATGCTGTTTTAATGTATACGTGGATATCTTCAACACCTTTAAATTTAATTGTTGGAAATATAATTAGTTATTATAAGAAAAAAGGTGTAATTTGGCACAAAAATGAGAAGTATATTTTCGATGCTAAAAATAAGGAACATATTAATTGGGTAATTAATGCTTTAATTGCTGATATAGATAATTCTTTACGATTTAAAATTAAAAATTACTTTGCTAATTACTATTTATTAGTTGCCGAGAAGAATGGAAAGGAAATTGCTGGGGAAGACTGGTCACAGTATCTAGAATATGGAACAACAGACAAAGTGATAATAGATTTACAAAACGTGGGATTTCCTAGACATATTGCGATGATGATAAAAGATAATTACGAAGAAGTATTAATTTATGAAGAACAAGAGTTACTAGATATTAATATAGATAAATTATTTGAAGTGATCAATAAGGAGCAATTTAATCATGAGTATAAAGAGTTAATTGAAATTTTAGGTGAAAGAGAAGATAATTGACGTGTATTATAAAAGCTGTATAGATTTATTATAGTCGAAAGAACAAAACCTCCAAGAACTGTGTTTTAGGAGGTTTTGTCTAGTTAGATTAAGGTTAGTCGAATATCTGTTGGAGACAAAAAGTATACTTCAATCCGGTCGCCGACTCTAGCTTGGAGGTGTGCATACCAGTTTCCGAGTGTGCGAAGATTGTCATTACCTGCAAATTGTTTTGCGTATATATTACCAGCTTTACGACAACCTTCAGATTTTAATTGGCAATTTAAAAAGCCGTCGCTACTTATGCAATTAAAGATATTCTCACCAAGAATATCTTCGCCATTAGTGTAGTTAGAATTAAAAAGGTTAAATGCTTCAGCGTATTCCTTATGAATTGCAAGATACCCTTCACCATATCTAATAGGTCGAGAATTCGTATAGCGTTCATCTCCCCAGCCTAATTGTGATGGGGTCAAATCTACAATAAAACAATTTCCGGTTTGTGCCATGTAACTGCTCCTTTCGCTCCTTGATAAAGATAGATTACAATTAAGTAGAAGTTATGTAAAGCAGTGAAAAATATTTTTATGTAATGTGTATATATTAAGGACTAACGAAATCTTTCTGTTTTTATATACATGTAATTTATAAAAAGTGTTATAATTGTTATGGTCGAGGTAATAAATGGACAACTTAACTAAACAACAGCGTCACAAAAATATAAAGAATATCAAAAGCAAAAATACTTCCATAGAAATCTTGCTAAGAAAAGCTCTCTGAAATAAAGGTTACAGGTACAGAAAGAATTATAAAAAACTTCCAGGAAAACCGGATATAGTTTTAACCAAATATAAGATTGCAATTTTCTGTGACGGAGAATTTTCTCATGTGAAAGTGATTGAAGAGTGTGTATGGGATCAAAAAATAGAAGAATAAACTTTTGTAATATAATCGATATTGGGAGAAGCGCATGCCAAATGTAAATATAGAATTAGTTAAAATTGGTAAACAGTATACGAGAGATGAACTTGCTGAACTGTGGGGTTATAAATCTAGAAATCCTTTAGAAAGAGGAATTGTAACTCCTGGAGGTTTAAAGATAATTATTTTATTTGTAACAAAAATAAAACAGGCTGGAGCAACTCCATATATAGACAGAATAGACGGAAATTATTTGAGTATGATGGGGGAGGAGAAGCATGGTGCAGATAAAAGATTACTTGAGAATCTAAATGTGAATAATAATGATAGAATATTTTTGTTTTATAGAGAATTGCATCATACACCTTTTACGTTTTATGGGCGTTGTTATTTGATCGATGCAAGAATAAATGATGAACGCCCTAGCGAGTTTGAGTTTCTAATTGAACCATATGATTCAGAGTTAGGAAACGAAGATGATATTATGGATTATGTAGCAAAGTTTTGGAGTAACGATGAAAAAAGTGGTTCTTTTTTTGTTGATGGCACAAAAAAGATTGCGAGACACATCAGATATGAACGTAATCCGCATAATAGGAGAGAAGCAATTAGAATTCAGGGGAATAAATGTAAGGTTTGTGGATTTGATTTTGATATTGTGTACGGCAAAGAATTAGCAGATGGGTATATTGAAGTACATCATATTAAGCAATTGGCAGAGGGAGAACAAACAGTAAATCCTGCGAGGGATTTACTGCCGGTATGTGCAAACTGTCATAGAATGCTACATAGAAAAAGAAAAAACAACTTGAGCATTGAAGAGATAAAGCAAATAGAGCGTGTTACTATGTATAGTGGATTGTTAAAGAGATTATTAAATCAATAAGTTGGAGGAAGTATGTTTTACGATAAACAACCAGAGAAAAATAGAAATGAATATAAGGCAATGCTTGCTATTGTAGGTCAGCTTTCTAATCTTTTTTCAGAAAGCAATGAACCATATTTGGCATATCGCGCCCATGAAAAAATTTTTTGTAAGTATTTCAAAGCTGATAATTTAGCGCGATTTGACTGTTCAGCTGATGCAAAAAAAGATAAAATAGGAATAGGATTAAAAACTTGGGTTGGTCGAAATGATCAAAAAGTTGCAGAATTTGGAAAGTTAAAAAAGACTTATTCAGATTTAAAAGGAATAGAGTTGGTTAAGAAGATAGCGGAATATAGAAATGAACGTATTAGAGTAACAAAGAAAATGCATGGAATTGATGAAATGATTTATCATGTAGTTAAAAGATTGCCACATGAAATGGAAATACTAGAATGTGCTTTTGACTATATTGACATTGATAACATAAAAATAATTCCAAATAGAGGAAATGAAAATAATACCTATTTTACAGATGGTAAACACACCTACCATTTTAGTGTATCAAAAAACACGTTATATATGATATTTGATGACCTTGAACAGCTTGATAGTTTTGAGGTAAAGATATTGGAAGATCCGTATGAAGCATTATTGTCTTTGAAAGAGGAGTCACAAGTTCCGATGCAGATAGAAACGTATACACGAGGGCAGGGGGGAGAAATGCGTCATGCATACACAATTGCACCTCGTAAACGCCAACTGTGTTTGCCACTCTACTCTAAAAAGGGGGAAGAAAAATTCGTGGCCGAAAAAAGTGGGTTAAATCAATGGAATGGGGTGAGAACTTCTAATCGTAAGAGAAAAGATGGAACTATAGTACATAAAGAATCACCAAGAAATCCAAATGAATTGTATATTCCATATAATAAAGATGATCGAGAAAAGGACCCAAATTTCTTTCCGCCACGTGAGACTTCATTTACACTGCATCTTCCAGATGGAACAGAGATATCTGCAAAAGTCTGTCAAGAAATACATAAGAAAATGCCACAAGAGCAATATGAAAACTTATCCGATGAAGAAAGATTGATTGAAGATCGGCGTAGAGCAGAGGGAAAATCTATCATGAGTAATCCAAATAGCATTTTAGGTAAATGGTTGTTAAGAGATGTTTTCGAGTTGCCAGAAAATACGGTAGTTACTTATGATATGCTTGAAAAATTTGGAGTAGATTGTGTCATTTTTACTAAAAATGGTGAATTAGATTATTCTATTGATTTTGCAGAAATTGGAACATATGAAGAGTTTTATGGAGAAGAAGATTAGGTTTATCCTAATCTTCTTTATTTTATGTATAATATTGCGGCGCGCCGCGATTTCTGATATATTGATCATATGAGCTACATTAGGAGGAAAATAAAATGTTGAGATGCGCATCTTTTTTTGCAGGTGTAGGTGGAATAGATATAGGATTTGAAAATAATGAAATGTTTAAAGTAGTTTATGCTAATGAAATTGATCCATATCCAGTAAAGACATATGAGCTTAATTCAAAAATAAAAGTAGATTGTAGAGATATACATGAAGTAAAAGCTGACGAAATTCCAGATTTTGATGTTATGTTAGCAGGGTTTCCATGTCAAGCATTTAGTGTTGCTGGATATAGGAAAGGATTTGAAGATGAAAAAGGTCGTGGTACCTTATTTTTTGAATTAATACGAATAATAGAAGCTAAAAAACCAGAGATAGTTTTTCTTGAAAATGTAAAAAATCTAGTTGGTCATGATGGTGGAAATACATTTCGTATTATTAAAGAAGCACTAGAAGAAAATGGATACTTTGTTAACCCGATGGTTCTTAATGCGATGGAATATGGAAATATACCACAGAATAGAGAAAGAATATATTTAGTGTGTTTTAAAGATGTAGAGCAGTATAGAAAATTCCATTTTCCAATGCCTGTAGAAAGAACGGCTGAGTTGAAGGATATTATTGATTTTGAAACGAAGGTTGATGAAAAGTACTATTATACAAAGGGAAAATATAAAGGAAATTTATATGAGAAACTTGTAGAGGCTATGGATGATGAAAATGCTGTATATCAATGGCGAAGAAAATATGTTAGAAAAAATAAGAGTGGAGTAGTTCCAACTTTAACTGCCAATCAAGGCGAAGGCGGACATAATGTTTGTTTAATCAAAACAAAGCATGGAATTCGTAAAATGACACCTCACGAATGTTTCAATACTCAAGGATTTCCAAAGGATTTTAAGCTACCTGAAGATATGAGTGATGCTAGATTATATAAACAAGCGGGAAATTCTGTTTGCGTATCAGTTATTAAGAGAATTGCAGATAATATTGCAGAAACATATAAATAAGTTAGAAAGATTTTACCTTTTATAAAAAATAAGGGATACTAATGAACAGATAATTAGATTTAAAGATTTTTGTGGAGGCTGGATGTGTATTATAGGGTTATATGTTCATTAGAGGAAATATGTGTTACTAAAGAACTGATAGGAGAAGAGGCAGTATATATTTCGTTAAATACATTTGAGAGAGACGCATTCATTTGTATTAAAGAAAAGGATACACCAATTTTATTATTAGTTTATAGCTATCATCTATTTATTAATATGAAAAAGAAAATAGCAATAACAAAACCGTACCTTGGAATAGTGATAGAGATAGATGATTTGGAAGATGTAAGTAAATATGATATAATCAAAAAACGATATGCAAAAGGAGAAAGAAGAATGTCAGAATTAAAATTAGAAGAAGTAGTTGAGGAACAAATGGCGTATTCAGATGATGATTTGTACAATATTAATTCTTGGGGAGCAGATTTATCATTTAGAGAAATTATAAGCATGTATGAGGATAATGAATTAATAAAACCAGAGCTTCAGAGAAAGTATGTTTGGGGAAAAACAGAAGCAAGCCGATTTATTGATTCCATTTTATTAGGTTTACCTGTCCCAAGTGTGTTTTTTGCAAAAGAACCAGATGAAACGATGCTAATAATTGATGGTTTTCAAAGAATTATGACAGTTTATGATTTCGTTAATGGAATATTTTCAGGGGATGGAAAAATATTTAAACTTTCTAATACGGAGAATATTAATAAAAGATGGAGAGGTAAGGCGTTTGCCGAGTTGGAACAAGAAGAAAAAAGACGTATTAGAAATACGACAATACATGCGATAATCTTCGAACAAAAGCATCCACGAAATGATACAGGAATGTTTCAAATTTTCGAACGTATAAATACCGGTGGAAGGACGTTAAAGGCACAGGAAATAAGAAATTGTGTTTATCAAGGAAAATGTAATGATTTGTTATTTAGATTAAATAAATGCCATGAATGGAGAGAGTTGCTTGGTTTAAAAGCAGAAGATGCAAGAATGGCAGATATAGAATTAATCTTGCGCTATTTTGCAATGAATGAGTTACATGCGCGTGATGAAGCAAGAATGAAACAGATTAATTTGGCAAAATATCTAAATCAGTATATGAGTGATAAAACAAATTCATCAGATGAAGAAATTTTGGCTATGGAAAAACAGTTTATCCAGATGGTTAATGTTTGCAAAGAAATTTATGGCAATGCCGCGTTTAAAAATTTAAAGAAGAATTCAAATGATTTCACAAATAAGATCAACCCTGCAATTTTTGATGCACTTGCTGTTGCAACATCGTATGCAATCTCTACTAATAGTTTAGATTTAACAGGAAACTATAAGGAAAAATATATAGAATTACTTAAAGATGAAGAGTTTTGCCTTGCTGCAAGTAATAGAACAACAAATGTTGACAACATTATGAAAAGGATAGGATTAGCAACTGAAAAAATATATGGTATAAAGTATGAAATCTGAATATGTACAAAAGTTAAATGATACCCAATCTGAATTAAAGGAAATTCGAAAATGGATTAATGCGGATAAAAACAAATTCGATTCTAAAACCAAGTATCTTATTTCATACGCAGTGATTAAGGCATCTGGAACGGTAGAGGTAGTTTTTAAAAATATTATTTATGATGTTTTATCTAGAGGAACTGGAGAAGAAGCAAGGCAATATCTTGAGAAGATGATATTAGATAGTTCTTGTAATCCCAATACTGGGAACATGAGCAACATGCTACAAAATATTTCTCCATGTTGGAAACAAACTTTTGACGATGAAGTTAAATTAAGTGGAAATAAGGATAAAATTAATTCATTAGTACAATTGAGAAATGATTTTGCACATGGAGATAGTATTAGAGTGTCAATAGATACGGTTTTAAATTACTATGGTGCTTCAATAAAAGTATTAAGAATATTAGATAATGTAGTTTGTGGTGATTAAGAAATTAAGAGGTCTGCTTTGACTGTAAACTGGTACCAATGTATATAGTAATTTCTGATCCTTAATTCATATAAAATAAGTTATAAATCATAGGATAACCAAATGAACAAAACCTACCACGACATATTCAAGGCCATTCACGAAGGCAAATGGCTAAAAATAGAATATCGCAACAAGCAAGAGGAAGTCACCCGCTTTTGGATTGGTATTAACGACTTAAATATCGCCAACCGAACCATAAGCGTAGATGGCCTCCATTTAGGCATGTATACCGTTAAGGATTACAAGCTTTTTATTGATTCCATCATTTCTTCTCAAGTTGTAGAGGGGTCATACTGCCCTATCAACGAAAAGCTGGTAGAAGATATCTATCTGAATCCGCACAAGTACAAGAGTATTTTTGACAATACTGCGAACTTGAAAATCTTGAATTATCTCGAAATGTGTAATCGTATGGACACCACTCCATATTATTCAGATTTCAGCCTTATTAAGAAGCTGGACAGAGATAGTTTTACAGGAGAAACTTATCAGCTTACCGACGCACAGTTTCAGGAAGTGGTAAAGAACTTTCAGTTCAAGATGGACAAGGATATTTCCAATGAAGGTCGATTAAAGATTCAGCAGTTGGCGATGAATGTTCTGAGCATCCATACACAGAAAGGTCTATATGTTCTTGCCTATAGAAAGCTTCAACTTGATGTAAAAAGAAAAGTATTGCGTCCTGATGAAGAAATAACGATTTGTACAGAATTTATTATGGGCGAAACAAAGGAGAGTATTCGCAAATTCTTAGATGCAGATGAATACGAACTACTCAGTGATTTTGAAGGAAATCAAGAGAAGATAAAAGACTGTATTACCAAGCATTCAAAGCAGGTTATGGGTGTAGATGATATGCCATACATGATTGGTCTTGGAATGGATATTGCATTAGATTTACATAAAGAATATCAGGCGATTATCAAGATGTACCAAGAGGATAAGGTGACGATTCCGATTAAGGCATTTTTCGGAGATTTGCTCGCGCGCCCTCGTAGAAATAAAGATTACCCGATTATGCTGATTAATGAAAATATTAATCTAGATCAGCTCTTGGCAATCAATAATGGTATGAAATATCCATTGGCGTATATTCAGGGGCCACCGGGAACAGGAAAAACCAATACGATTATTAATACCATTATTACGGCTTTCTTTAACGAGCGTACGGTTTTATTTACATCATACAACAATCACCCAATTAATGGTGTATTTGAGAAACTAAGCGGAATGGTTTATAAAGGAAAAACGATTCCATTTCCAGTATTGCGTCTAGGTAATGTTGAAAAAGTAAAAGAGGCTATTGAATATATAAAAGCACTTTATATTCAAGCGCAGGGAATAAGGGTTTACGAGGATACACTGGATAGACGAAAAGATGATAGAGCGTTGCGTGCAAAACAGCTTTCCAATCTGTTGAAAAAGTATGAAGAGGTACTGGAACTCAAAGATAGAAAAGAAGCCATTAGACAGGTAATGGATTATCAAAGTAGAAGAGAAGTCAATATGCAGATGCTTCCGTTCCAGACAGATTTGCAAGGCCGTCAGTTAAGGCAGGTAGAGCAAAAAATATTTGATGCTGGAGAAATTACGGATATTGATGCGAAGGAACTGTTGGATTCTGATTATGAGCAGTTAAAAATGTATCTGTACTATACTTCAGCTAGGTACATCAAGAAGTTAGGAGATAATCGTAACAAGGAATTATACGATATTATTTTCAATGAAAGTGAAGATACACAAGTAGACAGCTTTGCAAAGTATTTAAGTAAAACTGAAAATGTGAAGAAGCTTCAAAAGATATTCCCGATTATCATTACTACTTGTATTTCTGCACACAAATTGGGCGAACCTACGCCAGCATTTGATATGGTTATCATAGATGAAGCAAGTCAATGTAACACAGCGGTGTCGTTAGTTCCTATCATTCGTGGCGATAATCTTATGTTAGTAGGTGACCCACAGCAGCTGAATCCTGTTATTCTTTTGGATGAAGTTGTTAACAAAAAGCTTCGTCAGAAATACAACGTAGGGGATGAGTATGACTATCGAAAGAATTCAATCTATAAGACATTTTTAGCATGTGATTCAGTGAGTGACGAAGTTTTATTACATAATCATTATCGTTGTAACGAAAAGATAATTGGCTTCAACAATAAAAAGTACTACAACTCAAAGTTGAAAGTGTGTTCTTGTAGTGCAGAAGAGAAGCCATTGGTTTACATGGATATTAGGAATCGTTATGCTGGCATTAAGAATACTGCACCAGCAGAAGTGGATGCGATAGTTAACTATGCGATTACAAATAAGGATAAGACCATTGGCATTATCACACCTTTTGTTAATCAAAGAAAACTCATAGAAGCTGGTATCAAAGAGAACAATCTGAAAAATGTTGTATGTGGTACAGTTCATGCCTTTCAAGGTGATGAAAAAGATGTTGTTTTATTTTCAACAGCTCTTACGAATGAAACCCAAAGTGGTACATATGAATGGCTGAAAAATAATAAAGAGTTGATAAATGTAGCAACATCACGTGCTCGTGATAAGCTGATTGTATTAGCAGATTTAGAAAATTTAGAACGGTTAAATCGGAATAATGCAGATGATGATTTATACGAACTTGTGCAATACGTTCGTAAGAATGGTGAGTCTCATGTTACACAGAAAAAATCCAATTCTCGTGCATTAGGAGTAAAGCCATTTAGTACAGCAACAGAAGAAGCGTTCTTAGAGAATTTAACACATGCATTAGAAAACATTTGGCTATCACAAAGTAAATATACCATTAGGAAGGAAGTTGCTATTTCGCAAGTTTTTCAAGATAACATAAGCTATAATGATTTATTTTATTCTGGAAGATTTGATTTTGTTGTATATGAAAAGCAAGGAAAACAAGAATTCCCTGTTCTAGCGATTGAATTAGATGGTAAAGAACATTTTTCTGATGAAGTGGTAAAGAATCGCGATAGAAAGAAAAATGCGATTTGTGAAGCACATGGATTACAGATTATTCGCGTGGAGAATTCTTATGCACGAAGATATAACCATATTAAAGAGATTTTGATGAATTATTTCTCTATAAGACACTAGCTTTAATGGCGAGGGTTATCCCCTCGCCACTCTTATTATAGGTCTCGTAAACCATGTATTCACCACCACTGAAAAACCAATTGTCAGCAATATAAATACTATCTCATCCCACTTCCCATCCACCTTCACCAACGTCAAAGTCAGTGTTGCAAAGCTCTGGCACAGATACACTTCTAAC
>CAYMTP010000018.1:0-21924 GCA_964393435.1 uncultured Lachnobacterium sp.
TTTCTTCAAATACACTCGCCTGTGAAGATGCATAATAAATTGCCATCATTCTCATACTCACATCATCTATGTCTGCAATATCATCTTCCACTGCATTTGCAATACCATAAGCCGAAGGATAAAGATAAATCGCATCTACTTCTTTTGTGGTCTCTTCTGGCAAAAACATCCAATTATCTGAATCAGAATAATCCACCTTACTATCTAATTTTTCAATTCCTTTGAGTCCTTTGACGTATTCTGGAATAACATCTTGCGTATTTATATTTTCTTTATCGGATAATCCGCTACCTTCATTTTGCTCTCTATTATCTGTATCTTGATTTTTTGCAATTTGAGTGATGCAGACAAATCCTATCAGTAAGCACCCTATTACTGCCAACAATATGGCAATCCCAAATTTTTTCCTTTTCTTCATATCATTTCCTCTATTCCAAAAACTCAATTATGATATCTTCTTCAATTGGAGTACTAAAATCAAAATTCCAGTTTCCACTCTTTGCTGGCATCAGGGTTGGCTTTTTCGCCGTTTCTCCTGCTTCAACAACTTGTGTTGCAAATACTTTTCCTTGATAGGTGAAAGTTACCGTATAGGTCGTGTTTTCTGTATTTTTGTCCCCTTCACTCTTTTGATTTTCAATCAGCTCCTTAATTTCCTCGCTTGTTATCACCAATTCACGTCTTTCTTTCGCAATTTCTTGTAAAAATTCCAATACCTCTACTGGAATGTCTGTAAATGATATTTCATCTAAGATTTCAATCTTGAAATCTTCTGCATCTTTATATATGATAGCTTCACATCCTGAATCCACTATTTGTTCTTCCGATAAATCACCATTTTCATCTTTATATTGAACCGATACTTCACCTTCTAAAATAGCAATTTTCGTGATAGATTCGCCCGCTTCATCCACATCTGTACTGATTCGGAATACCGTACCTCGAACCGCCATTACAGAGTTCGGTGTCGTTACTTCAAAAGAAGCATCATCAGACAACTTATTCTGAACCTCTACCGTCAGAGATCCCTTTTCAAGCTGGATATCTGTTCTTCCACTATCTGCTGACCCAGTTGCAGATATTTTAAAAAGACTGCCTGCTTCCGCTAACACAAACTTATCCTCATCTACCTTAAGGCGCATATAACTATCTGTTGCAATGTCTACCATATCACCTGTTAGAAGATTTAGATTTTCAAAAGCATCCATAGTCCCTACATTTTCTCTCTCAATCGTAGCTTTTCCACTAACTTGATACACCTGCATCATGCGATAGCCTTCTTCTTTACCTGAGCCAAGAAAGAATATGCCTAATGCGGCTAATACTACTACGCCAACTGCGGCTATAATTATACCTTTTTTCTTCATATTTCCGCCTGCTCCTTTACTGCTTTACAAATTCGCATTCCATATCTTTTGCTACGTAGAAAATCATATCACCCATATAAATAGTATCGTCACCTACTATTTTCCACGTACCAGATCCTAATACGTATGTAGTTCCTGCTTTCAAACTTACTGTACCAGAACCTTCAATCACTACTGTTTCTTCTGTAGGTACATCTGGTTCCACCGTTGGTGGTTCTTCTGTAGGCACGTCTGTCTCTGGCGTTGGTGGTTCTTCTATAGGCACGTCTGTCTCTGGCTCTTCCTCTTCTGGTTCAATCACTATCTCTGTCCATTTCGCATACAAGGTAATGTCACCAGTCTGGCTTTCACTAATACTTTCCTCTTTTATCCTAAAATCTGCATCTGTATACCAGCCATTAAAGATATAGCCCTCTTTGGTGGCTGTACCTAACTTCGAAACACCTTCTCCAAAAGTATAAGTACTTGGATTCGTTGTTTCATCTACCTCTACGTCTGTTCCGTCGCTATTTTTATAGCTGATATTATAGCTATTTACTATCCACTTTGCATAAAGTGTAATATTACCTAATGTCGTTGTGCTGATTGAAGAAAAAGACGTAGTAAGCCCTTCATCAGTATACCAACCTCCAAAAGTATGTCCTTCCAAGCTTGCATCCGCCAAGCTGGATACACCTACTCCGTAAGTATACTCCACTGGATTACTGCTTGCATTTGTTCCACCATCTAACTCATAGGTAATGTTATATGTATTTGCAGTGTATTGTGCATATAATGTGATTTCTCCAATCTGTGTATCACTTATGCTTGTTATCTGTGTTCCGCCTTCTGTCGCATTATACCAGCCGTTAAAGGTGTAGCCTTCCTTGCTCGCGTCTGCAAAGCTAGCAACTCCTACTCCTACTGTGTAGCGGGTTGGATTATTCTCCCCATTGCTCCCGCCATCTAGGACATATGTAATCCCATAGCTATTTGCAATCCATTTCGCATACAGAGTCACTGCTCCTGTCTCTGTTGTGCCAATAGCGGAGATTGGATTTGTAAATGCTGCATCACGATACCAGCCACCAAAGGTATAGCCTTCTTTAGTTGGTGCTGCAAAGCTAGATACTCCTACTCCATAAGTATACTCAGCAGGGTTAGCGCTGACATTGATTCCACCATTTAGTTCATATGTAATCTTATAGATATTGGCTGTGAACTTCGCATACAGAGTCACATCCTGCATCTCGGTTGTATCAATGGATTCTACCTTTGTAGTAAAGGTCGCATCACTATACCAGCCGTCAAAGGTATAGCCATCCTTGCTTGCTTCAGCAAAGTCAAGCACACCTACTCCATAGGTATATTCGGCAGGGTTACTTTCGGAGTTTGTACCTCCGTTTAATTCATAGTTGATTTTATATTTATTAGCTGTAAATTTTGCATACAGGCTCACTGTGCCTGTCTCTGCTTCACCAATGGATGTCACCTGATTTTCAAACGTAGCATCGCTATACCAGCCATCAAAGGTATAGCCTGGCTTTGTCGCATTTCCAAAACTTGCTACACCTTTTCCATAGGTATAGCCATTTGGATTTTCGCTTGCGTTTGTTCCACCGTTTAAAACGTAGGTAATACTATATGTATTTACATCGTATTGTGCGTATAAAGTAATATCACCAGTCTGGGTTCCACTGATGCTTTCTACCTTTGTTCCTCCAGTAGCTGCATCATACCAGCCCTTAAAGGTATGACCTTCCTTGCTTGCATTCGCAAAGCTTGATACACCTGTTCCATAGGTATAAGCACTTGGATTTCCGGCTCCGTTTGTTCCACCATTTAATTCATAAGTAATTCCATAGCTGTTTACTGTAAACTTGGCATACAGATTCACTTCGCCTGTTTCTGTTGTTCCAATAGATGTCACTGGACTTGTAAATGCTTCATCAAGATACCAGCCAGCAAAGGTATGTCCTTCCTTGCTTGCTTCTGCAAAGCTTGACACACCTACTCCGTAGGTATATGTACTTGGATTTCCAACTCCGTTTGTACCACCATCTAATTCATAGGTAATCGTATAGCTATTTACCGTAAATCTCGCATATAAAACGACATCTTCTGTCTGGGTCGCACTAATACTTTCTACCTTGGTGCCACCGTCTGGATCACTGTACCAGCCAGCAAAAGTATAACCTTCTTTCGCTACCGTACCTAAGCTGGATAAACCAACTCCATAGGTGTATGTACTTGGGTTCATTACTACATTTACTTCTATATCAGTTCCATCACTGTTTTTGTAGCTGATATTGTAGGTGTTTACTGTCCATTTTGCATAGAGCTTAATATCACCAGTCTGAGTCGCACTGATACTTTCCACCTGAATGCTATACTCTGCATCAGTATACCATCCCGCAAAGGTATAGCCTGTTTTACTTGCATCGGCTAAACTAGCGATTCCTTTTTCATATGTATAGGTATCTGGATTATCACTAGCATTTGTTCCACCATTTAACTCATAGGTAATCACATACGTATTTACTGTAAATTTCGCATACAGGGTCACTGCTCCTGTCTCTGTTGTACCAATAGCCGTCACTGGATTTTCAAATGCTACATCGAGATACCAGCCATCAAAAGTATAACCTGTTTTACTTGCATCGGCGAAACTGAATACACCTACTCCGTAAGTATACTCCACTGGATTACTGCTTGCATTTGTTCCACCATCTAACTCATAGGTAATGTTATATGTATTTGCAGTGTATTGTGCATATAATGTGATTTCTCCAATCTGTGTATCACTTATGCTTGTTATCTGTGTTCCGCCTTCTGTCGCATTATACCAGCCGTTAAAGGTGTAGCCTTCCTTGCTCGCGTCTGCAAAGCTAGCAACTCCTACTCCTACTGTGTAGCGGGTTGGATTATTCTCCCCATTGCTCCCGCCATCTAGGACATATGTAATCCCATAGCTATTTGCAATCCATTTCGCATACAGAGTCACTGCTCCTGTCTCTGTTGTGCCAATAGCGGAGATTGGATTTGTAAATGCTGCATCACGATACCAGCCACCAAAGGTATAGCCTTCTTTAGTTGGTGCTGCAAAGCTAGATACTCCTACTCCATAAGTATACTCAGCAGGGTTAGCGCTGACATTGATTCCACCATTTAGTTCATATGTAATCTTATAGATATTGGCTGTGAACTTCGCATACAGAGTCACATCCTGCATCTCGGTTGTATCAATGGATTCTACCTTTGTAGTAAAGGTCGCATCACTATACCAGCCGTCAAAGGTATAGCCATCCTTGCTTGCTTCAGCAAAGTCAAGCACACCTACTCCATAGGTATATTCGGCAGGGTTACTTTCGGAGTTTGTACCTCCGTTTAATTCATAGTTGATTTTATATTTATTAGCTGTAAATTTTGCATACAGGCTCACTGTGCCTGTCTCTGCTTCACCAATGGATGTCACCTGATTTTCAAACGTAGCATCGCTATACCAGCCATCAAAGGTATAGCCTGGCTTTGTCGCATTTCCAAAACTTGCTACACCTTTTCCATAGGTATAGCCATTTGGATTTTCGCTTGCATTGGTACCACCATCTAAGACATAGGTAATCGTATAAGTATTTGCAGTATACTGTGCATACAAAGTGATATTTCCGGTCTGACTTGCACTGATGGTTTCAATCTTCTCGCCACCTGTAGCTGCATTATACCAACCCGTAAAGGTATACCCCTCTTTCTCTACTATACCCGTAATTGAAACGGCAGTCCCATAGGTATAAGTACTTGGGGTTCCATCTCCAGATAACTTTAAGTCTGTTCCATCACTATCTTTATAAGCAATCGTATAACTGTCTACCGTATACTGTGCATATAACGTGATATTTCCAGTCTGTGTCCCGCTAATACTTGTTATCTTATTTCCATCTGTAGCAGCGTCATACCAGCCAATAAAGGTATGGCCTGTTTTACTTGCAGCAACGAAGTTTCCTACACCTGTTCCGTAGGTATAGCTGCCTGGATTGCTATCTGCATTTGTTCCACCATCTAATTCATAAGTAATATTATAGACATTTGGTATATATCGTGCATACAAAGTAACATCACCATACTGTGTATCTGTAATACTTTCTATCTTTATTCCATCTGTAGCTGCACTATACCAGCCATCGAAGGTATAGCCCTCTTTTTCTACTTTTCCTGTAATTGAAACGGCTGTTCCATAAGTATAAGTATTTGGTGTCGTGTCTCCAGATAAGTTTAAATTTGTGACTCCATCGCTATCCATATAGGTAATCGTATAGCTTGCTACCTCCCACTTTGCATAAAGTGTGATATCGCCTGTTATATCTGTGCTGATGCTTTTCACTTCGTTGGTACAATCCGCATCACTATACCATCCAAGGAAATTATGTCCATCTTTACTTGCATCTACTAACTCTACACCTACTCCCTCAACATACTCCGTTGGATAGTCAGTAGTCGTGAAATATCCATCATTTAATTTATATGTAATTGTACGTTTAGGGACAGCGACTAATTGAACACTAGACACCTCTCCTCCAGACTGGTAAATTGATTTTACTTTCCACCCGTAAAAACTGCTAGTCGTTAACGCAGCTTCATAACTTGTCGTTCCACTTTCTTCTCCACTGACAGTATAGTTTTGCACCACATCTTCATAAGACAATACTGTGTGCGTGCCATCCATTTCTATTTTGCCAGCAGTATAGAGTACCGTGGAATATTCATCCGCATCACAATACTGTACTTCCATTCCATACGCTTCCGTACAAGAAATCGTATCATCAGGGAACAATATCTGGTTCTCATAGATATCACTTCCATCGCTTGTCATACTCGCCTGCACTACCGCAGGTGTAACATGATTCCACAATAACGCTGCAATCAGAATCCACACAAGTACTCTTTTCTGTCTAATTTTTATTTCACTCTTCATACTGTCCCATCCTTTCTTTGCTCACATATGAAATTCCGTATGCAAGCCCTAGAATCAGTTAGAATTATTAATTATATACACAAGATGGCGTAAACCATCTCTAATTGTTCGAAGTTTTGATTTTCTATCATAATTACATTTGCGTAAATGCACTGGAGTCTGCATGATACGGAGCTGATTCTTTGCTCCCTCGGCTATCATTTCTGTTGCAAATTCCATTCCTGTCGTATGAAATACTAGTTTCTCTGCTGTTTTACGACTCATACCACGCAGTCCGCAATGAAAATCGTATACATCCGTATGAAAACGTTTACGTCCTAAAAAAGATAATAACTTCACACCCCATTGATGTATGAAAGACATGCTGCCTGTTTCCATTTCCCCTCCGAAACGATTTCCAATCACCATATCACATAGGTCTTTTGACAACATCTGATATATAGTACCGATATGTAAAAAATCATAGGTCGTATCACAATCACCTATGATTATCACACGGCCCTTACTATTTATTATACCTGACTGAATAGCCTTTCCATAGCCTTTTTCTGCTTCATACACCACTCTTGCGCCTTGCGCAAGTGCTCTCTTTGCCGAAAGATCGGTCGATGCATTATCTACTACCACTACTTCACCAGAAATATTGTTTTTGCGAAAAAAAGCCAATGCTTCTTCAACACAAATCCCTACCGTATTTTCTTCATTATAACACGGCATGATGACCGATAACTCAAGATTTTCTTTTTCTCTCATCTGCATGTATCAGCCACCTCCATTCTACTACTTCTACCAGTATCATAGCAATAGCCAGTATCGTTGCCAGCTGTGCACGATACGTGAAAAAAGCATGTAAGTAGGAATGATTCAATAACACAAGATATCTAACAAAAGGAACAATTCCAATTATTCCATATAGTAAAACCTGTTTTCGATCAGTATTCTTTTTACGGTAAACATATCCCACATAGCATACAATTGCACAAAATGCAAAACCAAGAAAAGTGCCTAACTCTCCGTACTCAAACGGAAACAGACATTTCATGTTTTTTCCTATTGTCGAAAGGATATACGCCCCTATTCCAAGTCCGACATCACCAGTAGTGCGTTCTGCGATATGTTCCGTCACATATGGCATCACATTTTGCTGTAAAACAACAGATGCCATACACCATTTCATCAGCCACATACCTACATAACCAAATCCCCACAAACAGGTCCTTTTTATCGTATTTTTTATAGTGGTATCTATAGAAACATTCGAATTTCTATTTAAACTTATCCACACCACTAGTAATAGTGGCACTAATAGTGTCAAAGTTTCTGTTGTAAGAAAATCCACGAAGTTCGTCAGCATTCCTGCTATTAGGAAAGCAAAATTCAAGGTGTGCTGTTTCTCCAAAAGTGCCCATTTCCAGCAACAGATAGACATAACAAGCATCAGTATGTAGGTCCATGTATATTCCAACGACAGTGGCACAAACCATGAGCTAGTCAAAACCACCCCAGCTAAAAGGCCTATCATAGGTCCCCATGCACGTTCCTTTATGAACATCACTAATAGTACAACACAGAGCCCTGCTAAAACAATTCCATTTAGCACATATATCTGCTCTATCGAAAAGAACATAAGAAGCGGACGAACTACTACATTCGAGCCGTGCCAATAACGTAAATACTGCTGATTTGCCTCCAAATCCTTAGACACCGCATCCAAAAGATTTTCATTCTCATTTTGGTACGAAGTATAATAATAAGATGACCACATCACCGAACTTAGTGGTTCTTCTTCATCATACTGATAAGCGATTGCCAGCAGAATGGAATCTGCATAACGGTCGATTTTACTTCCATATACGCCCTCTACTGCATTGCCGAACAGTTCACTCTCACACAAAAACTCTGCCGACTTCTGCACATTTTCCTGTATCGCAGAACGCGGAATCATCGCAACAGCAGTCAATAAAGTCGTTAGCAAAACTGTCATACTTAGAAACAGCAGCACATATTTCAAACAGTTCTTTATGATTCGCATATACTTTCCTCAACCGCTTCCTCCAACCAATTTACAAGGTTTTCTTCCACTTTTCCTTCCCCCACCATACTGCGAAGAATAGCAAAAGCCTTTTCTTTAGGCATCGGTTTCTTATAAGGACGGTCAACAGATGTTAATGCATCGTATATATCCGCAACTGTCAAAATACGTGTTTCAACATCCAGTTCCTCCGCTTTTAAATGCTTTGGATAACCACTTCCATTTAAAAATTCGTGGTGCTCGGATGCCCATCTTGGAACATTCTTATAATGTTTATTAAAATGTACCTTACTAAGGATTTTTTCTGTCATGACGACATGGCTCTCCATTATCTCTCTATCGCCATTTGTCAGAGTTCCTTTGCGTACACTCAAGCATTCACGTTCTCTTTCCGTAAGATAATCGATTTTTTCTCCATCCTCTTTTTTATAATAAGATTTCGCCAGCTGTTGCACTCGTTCATAATCCTCATCTGGCAAAAATCCAGCATTGTCAATTCGATGAATAAATACCAATGCATCCTCTATTTCTTTACAACGAAGCAGATACACCTCTTCTTCTAACTTGCCCTTTAAATAATCAAGTTCATAATAGCACTTTAATAACGCAAATCTGTCTTCAACCGCTTTCATATCATAATCCAATCGCGTCGCACGATTCATTACACTTCTTGGAACAATCATTTTTCCAATATCATGCAAAAGAGCCGCCAACTCTAGACACTCCAAACGTTGCTCATCAAAATATTCCTGATATTCTCCAACTGAGTTCTTTTCATTGATTTTTTTCGCTAAAAGAATGGAATACTCTGCTACCTTACGAGTATGTGTTCCATTGTATGGCGTTCTTTCGTCAATCGCAGTCGCCATCGCCTCTACAAACGAATGTAATTGTTCCTTAATTTCTTGTACATAACGAATATTCGTAAGCTCAATCGCTGCCAGCGATCCCAAAGAGCGAATCACAATTTCATATTGTGGATCAAAGGAAATCACATTACCGGCCTCATCCTGTGCATTAATCATCTGCAATACACCGATAAGCTCACCAGTGTTGTCTTCTACTGGTATTACGAGCATAGATTTCGTACAAAATCCAGTCATGGCATCATAACGCTTTGGTCCAGAAAAATCGAACTCCTCACAATGATTTACATCCGAGATATTTACGACCTTTCTATGAATTGCGGTATAGGCACACACATTTTCCTCTTTCATCATTACAGGGGGAACATCTGTAATCGGTTCTCCATTCACACCACGACTAATACCCATAGAGATAGTACGCATAATGTGAAATTTTAGGACTCCATCCTCGTATAAATACAAGGTACTGGCATCACAATTCGTTATGTTCATTCCTTTTTCAACGATAGTATTAAGTAACTTGTTACTATCCTTTTCCGTTGTTAACTGAATTCCTATCTTTAAAATATCTTCAAAATTATGTATTGTTAAACTCATATTACTCGCTTTCTAAACAAATGGATATATACGATGCATCTTCATATACTCCAAAGACTTCTTTTGTTTCTCTTCACCGGACACCTCTACCAATACGGAGGCCTCTATATGATAACGCTGCATTTCTTCTGCAAAATTCTTCCAATCAATTTGACCACTGCCTACTGCATCATGCAAATCATTCTGTAAATCATTATCATTAATATGCATATGCTTGATATATGGAGCAAGCTCCTGCATCCATATATCTAATTCTGTTCTAGATATGGCAGCATGTGCATAATCTAAGCAAACACCAAAGTTCGGAACATCTATCATTCGCTTCGCCAGCTCTGCCAGAATATCTGGAGCTTCATCAAACATATTTTCCATAAAAACCTGTTGCATAGGATATTCCTCACAGATTTTTCGAAGGAAAATCTCATTGGTCTCTAACCAGTTTTTCAGATACTGCTCTACTCGAAATCCCTGTAAACGGTTCGTGTGAAGCACAACCCCACGCAATCCCATTTCCTTCGCAATATCCATAGATTGACGCACACGTAGTTCGGATACCTGACGGATTTTCTCATCACTGCTATGAACTGTCACATCTAAAAATGCACCATGCATCGTATCCTTGGAAAAATCAGTACGTACTCTTGCATATTCATCTATAATTTCAATCTGTTTTTTCTTATCGTCCAGTACAGTTCCTGTAAAAAAATCATTATATTCGAAATAACCTTGATGTTTTTGAATCAACTGGATAGACTCTTCCAAATGACTTATATCTGGAACCAAATATACTCCTGCCATTTTTCACCTCAATTATTCTACATGATCTACTTGATATATAAATACACCCTGTTCTTTTCCTTTTAGCGGAATTTCACCGATTGGAGTCACCTGCACTCTATCTTTTACGCGATCATATACTTCCTGACTAATCAGAATCTGACCACGTTTTGCATTACTCTCTAATCGAGCTGCTGTATTTACTGTATCTCCGATGGCTGTATAATCCATACGATATTCGCAGCCGATATTACCTACAACTGCATCACCACAGTTTACACCGATACCAAATGCCACACTTCGACCAAATCTTGCTTCAAATTTTTCTGCCAAAGCAACAGAACCGGCCTTCATATCCCAGGCAGCCTTTACTGCTTTGTATACATAATCTTCTAAATCTAATGGTGCATTAAACACTGCCATTGTTGCATCGCCAACAAATTTGTCCAAGGTTCCTGAATTTTGGAAAATAGAGTTTGTCGTAAGTGACAGGTATTCATTTAAAATCTCTACGACCTCTTCTGGCTTTAATACCTCTGACATAGTAGTAAAACCACGGATATCCACGAACAATACCGCGATATGACGTTTTTCACCACCTAATTCTACCTTAAAGTCTTTTTTCTTACTGATTTCTTCTACAATCTGTGGTGCCATATACTGCTTGAATACACCGATAATCTGACGTCTTCTCTTTATCTCTTCGATATAACCGATAATCACTGTCATTGCATAGCTGAAAACAAGCATTCCCGGTAATACCAAAACTGGCAAAATATAGCCATTATCGTAGCTTACTTTGGTCAACAAAACACTTCCAACCGCAAACACTGCCATCAAAACTCCCGCTGGAACGACCTTCAGGTTCTGTGCTATAAAGCAAAATACGCTTACTAAAATAGCCGCAACACATGCGTACAAGGTTTTAGATACTTCCTGCTGATAATTGTTATTCAGTAATGCATCTGTAATACTAGCTTGAATTTCTACCCCATACATCTGTGAGCCATGAGATATAGCTGGTGCATAGGAATCCATAAGCCCCGTTGCATAAGCACCTACATACACGATACCATTTTGAAAAATAGCTGGATCGATTTTTCCACTCAACACATCACAGAGTGAAATCACACTATATCCGCCCGTGCCACAAGCATATTTAAATGGAATCAAATTATCACTTTCACTAGATGGAATAACGGGTGTCATCCCCTGTGATTCCATGTATTTTACATAAGTACGTGTTGCTAAGCTTTGATATGTTACTCCATCCTGCGAGATTTCAGGCATAAAACGACGTACATACCCATCTTCGTCTACAATTGTATTTGCATATCCATAATCTGCACTTTCTCGCAGTGCTTCTATAGGATAGTCCACTTCATCGATATAGAACTGATTAAAGGAAACATTACCACTTTCATCCGTCTCTGGCTGTACTTTAAACTGCAAATTATAAGCCGTGATTACATTTCCCGCCTCTGCACATGTTTTTGCAAATTCTTCATCTACTGCTTCTACTGTGTCTTCAATATACATAATATCGAAAGTAATGACAGCAGGCTTTTTCTGCTCATTTTGATTTAAGGTCTTTACTACCTGACTAGAAATCTCCCTGCTCCACTGATTCATCGGACCATATTCCTGCAATGTTTTATCATCAATTGCCAAAATAAAGATTCGGTTGTCTGCTACTTCTCCAGTCTGGCATAATGCATCCAGCACCAGTTTATCCCAACTATAAAATATATTCGAAAACAAGAATAAAAATGTAAGTACACCTGCTACAAGCGACAATATCGTCTGTCTTAATCTATCTTTATTCATAAACCGTCTCCTCCCAGCTAGATCGTTTTTATTTCCAACAATTTTCATGTAAAAATTTTAGCACTTTTATGCATTTTCATCAATGCATTTGTATTTGTCGTATATTTTTTTTATTTCTGCAAAAACTTCCCATACAAAAAGAAGCAGATGTTACTCTGCTTCTGAATTCACAGGATATGCGTGACCTCTGTCGCTATATAACTTGAATACAAACCTATCATCTTTTCCAAACTTTTCAAAATAACGACTATATCCATTCTCCATATGTACAGTTTCATCATTTGAACTATGAATAATCATTACCTTGGCATCAAAAGAGCAACCGCCTTTCCCATATGTTCTTTGCAGTACTGCTTCAAAAGAGCCGCAGAGGAGTCAAAACCAGATACACTTACTACTGCCATCACATCTGGATGAAAATTCAAAATATTACCTACGCAGTATCCGCCCCAGCCAAATGGTCTTCTTGCTAAATATGTTGGTAATTCCATAATTGGACATGCACCACCTGTTTCTACAAAAAATTGCATGCCTGTCTCCGCATAATCGTCACCATCTCCAATACCAGCTGTCATACAAAACAAATCGCGAACCGTGATTGGTGTTTTCGCATCTACCAGTTCTCCACTTTCTGTTTTCACTTTTAGATTTTTCAACACTGGAAAATATAAACTTATTTCATCTTCTAACAGAAATTTTCCCTGCTCGTATAACTGCAAAGCTGCAACCGCAGTAATTACCTTGGTGTTCGAATAAATGTTATATAAAGTCTTGATAGAAGGTCTTTTGTGGTCCGTCCCCCTCCATTCCAGTCCAACGCATGAAGTTTAATTTTACTGCCTGTCCTTCTAGTCCCGTAAAAAAGACTTCTTTATGATTTGTATCTACGCCTTGGTATGGCTGACCATTCACATAAAGCATAGCTTCAAACCCAGAGTTATTTCCCGCTCCTGTGTTTCCAAAATCAAAGAAACCAATTACTTCACAACCATCTTCCTTTTCTGTAAAAAGCATAACACGCTTTCCTCCCTTTGTATATTCATAGCAATATTACTCTCTGTTATCACCAGCTAATTGTAGCATAATCTACCAAATCACTATACGTCAAATCCATTTGATAAATTCAGCGTTTTGTAAACTTTATTAATATTGTATTTGTTGTTTTTTAATAATAAAACAATGCAAAAGAAACGTGGTAATACCACGTGCAAAAGCTTGTGTATCTATTTTCGTATAAAATCTCCTAAATCTGCAAAAACTTCCTATATAGAAAACTATTTGTAAAACTATACAGGAGGCTTCATGGGCACATATAAAGTAGATATCTGCGGGGTCAACACCTCAAAACTTCCAGTACTAAAAGAAGAAGAAAAAGAAGAATTGTTTCGAAGAATCAAAGCAGGCGACATGGAAGCCAGAGAAACCTATATCCAAGGCAACCTACGACTCGTATTATCGGTCATCCGACGTTTTTCCAATCACAATGAGAATCTCGATGACTTATTTCAGATTGGGTGTATCGGACTCATGAAATCCGTGGACAATTTTGACCCGACTATCGGTGTTAAATTCTCCACCTATGCTGTACCGATGATCATTGGAGAAATCCGCCGCTATCTACGTGACAACAGCTCTTATCGTATCCCACGCTCTCTGCGAGACACGGCATACAAAGCCATCCATGCAAAAGAAATGCTCTCACGCAAATCCTTCCACGAACCTACTCTCGATGAAATTTCCAAAGAATGTGAAATCCCTAAAGAAGACATTATTTATGCCCTTGATGCCATCCAAACGCCACTTAGCCTCTACGACCCAGTCTATACGGATAGTGGTGACACACTTTATGTCATGGACCAGATTTCGGACAAAAAGAATAAAGAGGAAAACTGGATTGAGGACCTCTCCCTCTCCACTGCTATGAAACAGCTCAATGATAGGGATGAACAAATTATAAAGTTACGTTTTTTTGAAGGAAAAACACAGATTGAAGTGGCCGAGGAAATTCATATTTCTCAGGCACAGGTTTCAAGACTAGAAAAGAATGCACTAAAATGTATGCGCACCTATTTGTCCTAGACACAAAAATGCGGTGATGCCCACAGGCAAACACCGCATTTTCTTATTTCTTAGATAGGAATTCTAAATTACTGTAAGAGATATACAAAGTATGCTGCATATCCAAGGAGCATGATAATACCCCATACACGATTGAGTTCTCTCTTTCTAATAGTTGCTACCCAAAGAAGAACACCTGCAGCTACTGCAATGATACCATCAACAAGGAATGTTGCCTGATAAGGAATTGGAGTGATAAGTGCACTTGTTCCTAATACAAAAAGGATATTGAAAATATTTGAACCAACGATGTTACCGATGGCGATATCTGCATTACCTTTTCTAGCCGCTGTTACAGAAGCTACTAATTCTGGAAGTGATGTTCCTAAAGCTACGATTGTAAGACCGATGAAACGTTCACTAATACCGATTGCTTGAGCGATTGATGTTGCAGCATTTACGGATACATTAGCACCTAAAACTACTACTACACCACCAGCGATGATGAAAAGTAAGAGTTTCCAAACAGGTCTATCTTCTGTTGCTTCTTCCTCTGTTCCCTTCTTTGCCAAAACATAAAGGTATGCAAGATAAGCAATAAAGCAAATCCAGAAAATGATACCTTCGATAAAAGTAAGTTCATTTCCTGACATACCTAATACAATGAGAAGAACGGTAATTGCCAACATAAATGGCATTTCAATCATAAGTGTAGATTTCTGAACTGCTACAGTTGTAATTACACCTGTGATACCAAGGATGATTAAAACATTTAAAATGTTACTACCTACTACGTTACCGATAGCAATATCCGCTGCGCCATTTAACGCACCTGTAATCGATACAGCTGCTTCTGGAGCACTTGTACCCATTGCTACAATGGTAAGACCTACTACTAACTGAGGAATACCAAACTTTGTTGCAATACCAGCTGCACCATCTACGAAATAGTCAGCACCCTTTACCAACATAAAAAATCCAAGAGCTAATAAGCCAATTTGAATAATTAATTCCATAATTCATTCTCCTTTTTCTAATTGATTAATCAAACATGGAAATTCCATATTTCACTTTTCTCATTACCTTCATTGAGATTGTTGTAACAGCAGCCCAAATTACATAGAGCGTTGGTATTCCTCCCAATAAAACACCGAATGCGATAATTAAAATTTCTACCATGTTATACTACTCCTTTTTTTCCTATAAATGAACGTTCAAGAAACATATTTACATATTGTATGCAAGGATTCAACAAAGAGGCGGTTAAGAAAAGAGCCAAAAAACAGTAAAGAAAAGACACCTGCAAAAAGCAGGTGCCTTTGTGAAAATTCCTATGTAATTAGATTACTGTGTAATTAGATAAACGAAGTAAGCGGCATATCCAAGAAGCATTACGATTGCCCATGGACGAGTAAGCATTTTCTTTCTTACAGTAGAAACCCAAAGAAGAACACCTGCTAATAATGCGACGATAGCATCCACAAGGAATGTTGCTTCAAAGATAACTGGAATAATCAGTGAACTTGTACCAATTACGAAAAGGATATTGAAAATGTTTGATCCTACGATATTACCAATCGCAATATCGGAATTTCCTTTTCTTGCTGCTGTTACAGATGTTACAAGTTCTGGAAGCGATGTTCCTAAAGCCACAATAGTAAGACCGATGAAACGTTCTGACAAGCCGAGTGCAGCTGCAATTGTTGTAGCAGCACCTACTGTAATATCAGCACCCCAAACTACGACAACAGCACCAACAACACCTACTAAGATAAGTTTCCAAACTGAACGGTTTTCTGGCTCATTCTCTTCTTCCTGGTTACCTTTTTTCGTAAGTACAAAAAGGTATGCAAGGTAAACGATGAATAATACCCAAAGAATAATACCATCCAAAAAGCCTACATTACCATCATTTAAGCCTAAGAAAGCAAAAACAACTGTAATCACAAGCATGAAAGGCATTTCAATCATGAGTGTAGATTTCTGAATTGCCACGTTAGTAATGATACCTGTAAGACCAAGGATGATAAGGATGTTTAAGATATTACTTCCTAATACGTTACCAACCGCGATATCTGCCGCACCATTCATAGCACCTGTAATAGAAACCGCTGCTTCTGGGGCACTAGTTCCCATAGCTACAATAGTAAGACCTACTACCAACTGTGGAATACCAAACTTAACTGCGATACCTGCCGCACCATCAACAAACCAGTCAGCACCTTTAACAAGCATAACAAAGCCGACTACTAAAAGAACAATTTGTAAAATTAACTCCATAATTCCCTCCTTAAAATTAATGTTCTGATTATATTCTACTACATTCTTAGCAAAGAAACGGTAAAGGTTATGTTAAACAAAAATTATTGACTTACTTTCCATTCTTCTTTATGCTAGAAGTAACTTGTTTAAGGAGGTTTCGATAATGTTATTATCACAAAATCTAATAAAAGAAGCATTATGGAAAGCATCTTCCACAGGTGCGGATTATGCTGAAATATTTGCTGAATATACCAAACAAAAAAACATCAGTATGGTAGCATCTAAGGTAGATAAAATTTCCGATGGTGTCATCTCTGGTGTTGGAATTCGTATTTTTAAAGGCACTCGTTGTGTACACGGTTCTACTTCATCTTTTGCATCTGAGGCAATTCTCGCTTGTGCACAAAAGGTAGCCGATGCTCTTTCTGATGCAAGAGAAATGGAAACTATTGTACTCCGCGAACGTCGCTTTGGTGACATTCATCCAATCCGCATCGTACCTGGCTCCGTAGAAAATGCAGTAAAAATTGATTTGCTACGTGAAGCCAGCGAAACCGCAAAGAATTATCATAATGATATTTCCCAGGTTACAGCAAGCTTTTTAGATGCAGATCACAATATTATGATTGCTACTACAGAAGGCTTACTTGCAGAAGATCGTCAAATTCGTACTCGTATGATGGTAAATGCCGTTGCCAGCAAAAATGGAGAAAACCAGACTGGCTACTACGCTCCTGGCGGACGTATGGGTATGGAATTCTATGAAATCCACAATCCAAAGGACATTGGTGAAGAAGCAGCTCGCCAGGCAATGGTTATGATTAATGCTGGTTATATTCCAGCAGGCAAAATGCCTGTTGCTATCGGAAACGGTTTCGGTGGTGTAATCTTCCACGAAGCTTGTGGACATGGCCTTGAAGCTTCTAGCGTAGCTTTAGGACAGTCCGTATTTACTGACAAACTTGGAGAACAGATTGCCAATACCAAGGTAACTGCAATTGACGATGGAACAATTCCAAATGGCTGGGGTTCTATCAATATCGATGACGAAGGCACGCCTTCCCAGAAGAATATTCTGATTGAAAATGGTATTCTTAAATCATATATGATTGATAAATTAAACGGACGCCGCATGGGTATGGCTTCCACTGGTAACTGCCGTCGCCAGAGTTACCTTTTTGAACCAACCTCTCGTATGACAAATACCTTTATCGCAGAAGGTACTGATAAGAACGATGACATCATCGCTTCTATCGAATATGGTCTCTATGCGAAATCTATGGGCGGTGGTTCTGTAAACCCTGTTACCGGTGACTTTAACTTTGCTGTAAACGAAGGATATATTGTACGAAATGGTAAGATTTGCGAAGCAGTTCGTGGTGCTACCCTTATTGGTAAAGGTTCTGAAATCCTTATGGACATCGACATGGTAGGTCAAAACTTAAAACGCGAACAAGGTATGTGTGGTTCTTCCTCTGGAAGCATCCCTACTGATGTAGGTCAGCCAATGATTCGTGTATCTTCTATCACAGTCGGCGGACGCTAATTTGCAAGGAAATGAGGTAAAGAAAATGAATTATCAGGAATTTAAAAATGCCGTGGTAACATATGCTACAGCAAATGAAATAAAAGACTACGAACTTTACTACACAAAATCAGATGAAACCAGTGTAGAAATCTTCCAGACTGAAGTAAAAGGTTTCAGCTCATCAAACAGCCTTGGCGTTTGCTTCCGCTGTATCGTAAATGAACAGACTGGCTACGCTTCTACCGAAAACATGACAGAGGAAGAAGCAGAATCCATCGTACTTCGCGCAATTGAAAATGCAAAATCATTAGAAAGCGAAACACCATCCTTTATTCATAAACAGGGTGATACTTACCTTACTTACGGAAAAGAAGAAACTGTTTCTCCTAGTGCTACTACTCTCGTAGACTTTGCTTTAGATTTACAGAAAGAAATCTATGCACAAGATGAACGCGTTATCGATGGAACACAGGCGGTTGCAGGATTTGGTTCTTTTGAAAAAGCCATTTTCAACTCAAATGGCATCGACTTAGCTGACAGTGGTACTTTTGATTATACCTATGCAATGGCAATCGTTACGGATGGAAACGAAATGTATAATGGCATGGAGGTAAAATCTGGAAAAATAGCTGACTTTGATAAAACAGAGGTAGCAAAAGAGGCTGTAAAAGATGCACTATCTACCATTGGATATACTTCCGTAGACAGCGGTGCTTACACCGTAGTATTCTCTAACAAAGTAATGGCAAGTCTGCTCAGTGTATACTCCTCTATTTTCTCTGCAGAAGCTGCCCAAAAAGGACTTTCTTTACTAAAAGATAAAGAGGGTGAAATTATTGCATCTGATATCGTAACGATTACAGATGATCCATTGTATCAAGACGCTTTGGTAAAATCCACCTTTGATGACGAAGGTGCTGCTACTTACACCAAAAACATTATCGAAAATGGTAAGTTTACTACTTTCCTACACAACCTTGCTACTGCAGCAAAAGCTGGCGTAAAAACGACAGGAAATGGCTACAAAGGCTCATACTCATCTCCTGTAGGCATCAACCACTACAACTTTTACATTAACCCTGTAAAAGGTAGTTTAGAAGACTTATTTGCAGAAGCTGGAAATGGTATTTATATCACAGATGTAGAAGGCATGCACGCAGGTGCTGATCCAATTTCTGGCGATTTCTCCCTTTCTTCTGGCGGATTCCGCATTGAAGATGGAAAGAAAACCACACCAGTGAAGGGCATCACTATCTCTGGAAACTTCTTACAGCTGATGAAAAATATTTCTTCTATCGGCGAGGACTTAAAATTTAATCCTTTTGCACTTAGTGCACATAGATGCGGTTCCCCATCTGTATTGGTAAAAAACATTAATATCGCTGGTAAGTAGATATCTTACTATTTCGCCAAGTAAACGGATAAAAATAAACGAGGTTCATGTTCACACATGCAACCTCGTTTTATTTTTATATTTTGAAAATTTGGCTAAATATAATTTCTACGTTTTACTCCATAACCAACAGCCGCACCACCAACTGCAAGTAACATAAGCCACATTGCAAATGATGTATTGTCTCCTGTTACTGGAACATCGGTACCATTTCCACCACCAGCATTTGTTTCAACAGCCTCTGCGATTGTGTAAATACTAAAGTGGTCTGTTTCAAATACTGCATAACCATCTTTAACCGTTACTTCATATTCTACTACTTTATCATTTTCATCTACATAGTAAGCAACTAAATCTTTATCTTTCAAAGCGTCTGTTAAAGGAATCTGAACCTCAAATGTACCCGTCTCTAACTCTGAAACATAGCTTGCTGTAGACTGTGAGTAAAGTTTAAGATCAAAGGTAACATTTTCTTCAACACCTAAAGTATCGATAACCTTATCATATTCTGTACCACTAGTAAGCTGATTTGCTCTCATACTAGTATCCAATGGAATCTCTGCAGATGTGGATGAAATACTAACATTAGATGATGCATCTACAGTCTTGTAAGTAGGTGTAATCATCTTGCTGCTATCTGCCATAATAAGGAATTTATACTGCATATCTCCTGAAGTCGCAATAAAGTAATGCTCTGGTGCAGTCTCAAGTCCAAGATAATCCATCATTTCAGCCTGATAATCAGCATCATCTGGATTCCACCATGTATTGGACATTGTATTATAGGCTCCACCATAACTAACTACAACCTTTGAATCACTGCCAAGGTATTCATTAATTCTCTTCTGTGCCGCTGCCATAAGGGAATCCTTATCTGTAGCAGTTCCATCTGGAACATAAACAATATGCTCTACCTGTGCTTTAATCATATGTGGCACACTCGCATACATAATATCATTAATCAAAATAACCGCATCACCACATGCTTCTAAATACAAATCTGTATCCAAACCAGCGCCAATCATGGTAACTCGGAAGTCTACATTGCTATTGCCTAAATACTCCTTTAATTCTCCAGAATAATTTACAGTATGTCTGTGACAGGTGAGATTATTACGGTCATAGCCACTAGCCCACATATTAACTACTTCCATGTCTGTAATTAAGAAGGTTGACCATCTATTTTCATACACTTCGCCTTCCCATTCCCAAGATTCTGATTCATAAGGTATATTTTCGACTACATCTTCCGCAAGTGCTAATTCTTTTTCATCTAAATCAGCCTTAAATTCGACCTCTACTCTGTGGTTTTCAACTAACTCGCCAGTCTTATTATCCCAGCCTCCGATATCATAAACACCCTCGCTCACATATCCAGGATAATATGACACCTCATCTGTTTCATACATACAGAGAAAGCCCATAAGATATGCATCACTAGCTATCTCATCCTCTGGAACAGCAGATGGAACGATAATCTTGCCATCGGTTAACATACTCTTAAACTGTTCTGACATGATAGTAGAACGAACTTCATATCGACATTGATAGTCCTCACCATAGTCAACAACCGTAGTATTTTCCCCAAGATAATCTTCTATATTTTCCTGAAAGCGACCACCATTAATGATAAGCTTCTCACTAGGTACTACAGAATTTGAACTTCCATTAGAATAAGCAAACGCTGTCGTTCTACCTACTGGAATAGAATATTCACCATCATTGATAATAACTTTTGATGTATAAGAATTTGATGCATCATCAACAATCAGAATTCCTTCATCTAACATACCAGAGCTATCAATCGTAAGACTAGTGTCACCACTCTCATCCACCAATTTATATGCATATATATCTGTAGAGGCACAACCAAACTGAGAACCTCCTGAAATAGTGACATCACAGTTCTTGATAACAACTAATGCTTCTGGTAACTCAGAGCTCTCTGAATAATAGTCTACCCATCCATAAAAATTGAATGTTAAATCCTTTGTTATCTCCAAAGGTGCAGTGAGCTGAATTAACGGATAATTCACTTTGCTCCCCACATTGATGATATCACCATCATTCGCATTAGAAATAGCTTCTAAAAGCTCCTCTGCTGTTGTAACAGTATGTGTTGTAGCTGCCTTTGCCAACATTGGACTAAACGCAAGAGCATTACACATCATAAGTGCTACTAAAAAACATGCTAGCACTCTCTTATAATTTTTCTTCATAAAACTTTCCTCCTTTTTATAATAATTTCATTATTATAAGTCCCTTATTT
>CAYMTP010000019.1:0-21803 GCA_964393435.1 uncultured Lachnobacterium sp.
TGCACCCATCCATGCCGTTGGAAATACTCTGTTATGGAAGAAAAACGTCCAGGCGAATACTTCCCAGTATACGAAAATGAACGTGGCACATATATCTTTAACTCCAAAGATTTATGTATGATAGAACATATTCCAGACTTAATTGAAGCAGGTATCGACAGCTACAAAATCGAAGGTCGTATGAAGACTGCACTTTATGTAGCGACTGTTGCCCGTACTTATCGTAAAGCAATCAACGATTATCTGGAATCACCAGAAAAATATCAGGAAAACATGCCTTGGTACTTAGACCAAATCAGCAACTGTACCTATCGTCAGTTTACCACTGGTTTCTTCTATAATAAACCAACCAACGAAACACAGATTTACGACAACAACACTTATGAAAAAGGATACACTTACCTCGGCTATGTAGGACCAAAGAATGAAGAAGGTCTCTACCGCATCGAGCAGAGAAATAAATTCTCTGTAGGTGAAGAAATCGAAGTAATGAAGCCAAACGGCGACAACATCGTCGTAACCGTAAAACGTATGATAGACGAAAAAGGTCAGGAAATGGAATCCTGCCCACATCCACAGCAGGTGTTCTACTTAGACTTAGGCATCGAATTGGATGAATATGACATTCTTCGTAGACAGGAAGAAGAGAAGATTGCGTTAGAATAATTGATGATACCCCTGACACGATTGTGTCAGGGGATTTTTCTTTACGAATTCGGTCTTTCTTTAACCTTTCATCATAAAATTCCCATTCTTCCGCGATAAGATTACGAGCTAATTCGAGCACTCCATCTTTTACACCTGTGACCATTTCAGCAATCTTTGTTAGATCGTCAGAATAATCTATAAAAATATTTTCTAAATTTACTATTCCTTCTTCCTGAAACTGTTGTATACTCTTAATCATAGAAAGCACCTTCCTTTATGTAGATTTGTTCTTAGCAAAACTAATCTTAACACAAAGCGGTGCTTTCTTCTTTTGTCTATTTAATTTTCCTACAAAAATTTTACACTAGCATGAAATAGTGTACCTTAATTAATGGGCTTTATGTTAGTTGATTTTATACAGTCAACTATATATAATTTTTATATAAAATAAATTTACGGAGATTACATATGCAAGATTTCATCTACTGTCAACGGGACATCCCAAAAGATAAATGGCGTTATGGCTTTCGTTCCAGTGCTGCTACTGGCTGTGGCTGGATTGCTACCTATAATGCTTTACTTTTGCTGGGAAAAGAGGTTGAGCCTGAAAAGTTAATTAAGTTCTATGAACGCCAATTACCATTGATTCATGGAAATACAGGAACGGCTATCTTAGCACCTGCTATCTTTTTCAAAAGACATGGATACGGTGTAAAGTGTTCTGCAATCCCTTCCCATTTTGATGAATTAGTGGATGAATCCGATGTTTGCATTCTTTATTTCTGGTGGCGTCGTAAATGGAAGATGGGAGCACATTTCGTTACGTTACATAGAACAGAGAAAGGGATTATTGGATATAACACTTACCGTAATTCCAAAGGACCAGACCATTATGGGCAGAGTTTGAATGAGTTCTTAAAAAAGAGGAAGTATTTTGGTGCTATGTTGATAGGAATCAAAGATAAATAGAGATAAAGTGGCAGCCTGTTTGTTTTTATATATTTAACAGGTTGCTACCTTTTTGTTATGTAAATTCGTATAAAAGTATTGCACCATATGGTCGCTTGTGTTACAATTTATTCATCTAAATTGTGTATCATCTTAATATCACAATTTTCAAAACTGCATGTCTACTTGGTCCGAGCAATTCGCTCACACATTTCCAGGTAAACATAAGTAAATATAGTTAAAAGAGAGTTGAGGACAATTTATGCATCTTTGATTCCTTTCTGGTATAAATTGTTGAGGGGACTAACGGCTCTTTTATAATAAATTTAAGTTTTAGAGGAGGTTTTATAATGACGAATGATGAATTGTATTTAGCGTTAAGTGAGCTAGTGAATAACAACTCGAAAGAAATTGAGTATCGGATGGATACGATGGAAGAAAGATTAAATAATCGGATGGATGGCTTGGATGCCAAAATTGATAATGTAGAGGAAAAGTTAAGCGGAAGAATTGATTCCTTGGATTCCAAAATTGATACTGTAGAGGAAAAGTTAAGCGGAAGAATTGATTCCTTGGATTCCAAAATTGATACTGTAGAGGCAAAATTAAGCGGAAGAATTGATTCATTGGATGCCAAAATTGGTGGTGTAGAAAAATCACTGGGAGATCAGATTCGTAACATTAATATGTGTTTGGAAAATATCATTGAGCCAAGACTACAGAATATCGAAATGTGTTATGTAACTACATTTGAGCGTTATAAAGTAAATAATGAAAAATTTGAACGAATGCAGCTAGATATAGATGTTCTTAAGAGTGTAGTAAGAAAACATGATGAAATCCTTTGTGCAACACCTGCATAACAATATAGCCCGTGTTAAGCACGGGCTAAAAATATATCTATTTATAAAATTCAACGATTTTATCCACACGGCTACTCATATTCTCCAGCAAAGCATCCAAAATAGTAATCGCAGCCATAGCTTCCACTACAACAACAGCTCTCGGTACGATAATAGGATCGTGACGTCCGTGGATTTCGATGTCGATGTCTTCGCCAGATTTGTTTACCGTATGCTGTGGTGCTGCGATGGATGGAGTTGGCTTGATTGCAACACGCATGGTAAGTGGTGCACCATCGGATAAGCCACCCAGGGTTCCACCAGAATGATTGGTGGTTTTGATAGGCTTGCGGGAAGCTCCTGCCATTACAAAGGCATCATTGTTTTCTAATCCAGTAGCAGTGGCTACACCAAAGCCATCACCGATTTCAAAGCCTTTTACTGAGCCGATAGAGAACATGGCTTTTGCCAGGTTTGCATCGATTTTGTCAAAGACTGGTTCTCCAAGTCCTACAGGAAGTCCATTTACTTCGCAGTAAATAACACCACCAGAAGAGTTCTTTTCTACAAGGAGTTTTTCTAAGTAATTAGCAGCTTCTTCAGCGGCATTAGCATCCGGCATGTAGAGTTTGTTGTTATTGATTTCTGAAACATCAAAGCGAGACATGTCTATCTTTACAGGTCCGATAGATTCCGAATATGTCAGGAATTTAATTCCCATCTGATTTAATAGTTTGATAGCGATTGCACCAGCAGCTACACGTCCAATAGTTTCTCTGCCAGAGGAACGTCCGCCGCCACGATAATCACGGAAACCGTATTTTTCATCAAAAGGATAGTCGGCATGTCCAGGGCGATAGTAAGAAGCGATGTCACTATAATCTTTAGATTTCTGATTTTCGTTCCAAACAATCATAGAGATAGGAGTACCTGTTGTCTTTCCTTCGAATACGCCAGAAAGGATTTCCACGGTATCGCTTTCTTTTCTAGGAGTAGTGAATTTGGATTGTCCTGGTTTTCTACGATTCAAGAAGATTTGGATATCATCTTCGCAGAGTGGAAGTCCTGCTGGACAGCCGTCCACTACGACACCGATACCTTTTCCATGAGATTCTCCCCAAGTTGTCACTCTAAATAATTTTCCAAAACTTGAACCTGCCATATACTGTTCCTACTTTCTATATCCATACTTTACAGTTCAGCTGGCCCCATTCGCAAAGATGCCTACGGCATTTTCTCGTTGCATGCGCAGCTAACGTTGCTCATAATATGGCTGAACTGTTGTCTAATAATTTACCATATTATCCTTGACGTTTCAACCTTGCTTTTCTTATAATAGATTTGCCCGAAACGTAGGATTTAGGATAATCTAACAAAAGCAAGTTTGAAAGGAAGTATATATGGCAAAATATGAATTGTTAAAAGAAGAAGGTCGTGCAAAGCGTGCCGTATTTCATACAGTACACGGTGACATTCAGACACCAGTGTTTATGAACGTAGGTACTGTGGCAGCTATTAAAGGTGCAGTATCTACACAGGATTTAAAGGATGTAAAATGTCAGGTGGAATTATCCAATACCTATCATTTGCATGTAAGAACTGGGGACAAGCTCATCAAAGAAGTAGGTGGACTTCACAAGTTCATGGTTTGGGACAGACCTATCCTTACGGATTCAGGCGGATTTCAGGTGTTTTCATTAGCTGGGCTTCGCAAGATTAAGGAAGAAGGCGTATACTTTAACTCTCACATTGATGGCCGCAAGATTTTCATGGGACCAGAGGAAAGTATGCAGATTCAATCTAACCTTGGCTCGACTATTGCAATGGCATTTGATGAATGTCCATCCAGCGTGGCAGAGAGAAAATATGTTGAGGATTCTGTAGCTAGAACAACACGCTGGTTAGAGCGTTGTAAAAATGAAATGGCGCGTCTCAATAGCTTAGAAGACACCGTAAATAAAGAGCAGCTTCTCTTTGGTATCAATCAGGGTGCGATTTTTGATGATATCCGTATCGACCATGCGAAACGTATTTCAGAGATGGATTTGGATGGTTATGCAGTAGGCGGTTTAGCAGTGGGAGAATCCCACGAAGAGATGTATCACACTTTGGATGTGACAGTACCACATTTGCCAAAGAATAAACCAACGTATTTGATGGGGGTTGGTACTCCGGCCAATATTTTAGAAGGTGTAGAAAGAGGCATTGACTTCTTTGACTGCGTATATCCTACCAGAAATGGACGTCATGGACATCTTTATACCAATCATGGAAAGATTAATCTCTTTAACCAGAAATATGAGAAAGATATGCGTCCAATTGAAGAAGGCTGTCAGTGTCCAGCTTGTAAGCATTATAGTCGTGCTTATATCCGTCACTTGCTCAAAGCAAAGGAAATGCTGGGTATGAGACTTTGCGTATTACACAATCTCTATTTCTACAACACTATGATGGAAGAAATTAGAGACGCTTTAGATGCAGGTCGTTTCCATGCTTATAAGGAAGAAAAATTATACAATATGTCTCAGGGACAGAAATAATTGATAAAAAGGACTTGCCCCAAGTGGAAAAGTTTAGTATACTTTGTAACAGAGTTTAAAAATAGGAGGAACCACAAATGCAGGCGATTTTAGCAACAGCATCAACAGGAGAATTGATTACAACAACTATTCTCCCAATGATTTTATTATTTGTATTTATGTATTTCATCATGATTCGTCCACAGCAGAAGGAAGAGAAGAAAAAAGCTCTTATGCTTAGCGAATTAGCAGTTGGTGATACAGTTCTTACAACAAGCGGATTTTATGGTACTATCATCGATATTTCAGATGATACAGTTATCGTTGAATTTGGTAACAACAGAAACTGCCGTATTCCAATGCAGAAATCAGCAGTAGCTATGGTTGAAAAACCAGAAGACGCTCAGTAATATTTCAAGGAAAGAAAAGGGGTCAACCATTATGGATGACCTCTTCTTTTTTTGCAAATGATATATAAAAGATAGAAAGCGTATTGTATGAAAAAACTACTATACTTTTTAAAGGATTATAAAAAAGAATCGGTGATTGCACCGCTATTTAAAATGCTGGAGGCGATTTTTGAACTAATCGTTCCATTGGTTGTGGCTCAGATTATTGATATCGGAATCAGTACTGGTGATACGGGATATATTTTTCAAAGATGCGGTATCTTAATTTTATTGGCTGTAATCGGATTGGTGTGTGCTATCAGTGCACAGTTTTTTGCAGCAAAGGCAGCCGTAGGTTTTGCTACACAGCTTAGAAGTGCACTGTTTGCACACATTCAGAAATTGTCTTTCAACGATTTGGATGAAATCGGAACTTCAACACTGATTACACGAATGACCAGTGATGTGAATCAGTTGCAGTCTGGTGTAAATATGGTGTTGCGTTTATTTATGCGTTCGCCATTTGTTGTGTTCGGTGCCATGATTATGGCATTTACAGTTGACGTGAAGGCTGCGTTGGTGTTTGTAGTTGCCATTCCCCTTTTGTCAATCGTAGTGTTTGGCGTGATGCTTATAACCATCCCACTTTACAAGAAGGTACAGGCATCTTTGGACGGTGTGCTTGGCAAAACGAGAGAAAATCTTTCGGGGGCGAGAGTAATTCGAGCCTTTAATAAAGAGGAAAAAGAAATCCAGGAATTCAACGAAAGCAATGAGGTGCTTACGGATGTGCAGCTCTTGGTTGGGCGAATTTCTGCACTCATGAATCCAATCACACTGATTGTTGTAAACGTTGCTACCATAGCAATCATCTGGATTGGTGCAGGACAGGTGTATGAAGGTGTAATTACTCAGGGCGAAGTGGTTGCTCTGGTAAGCTATATGTCTCAAATACTGGTGGAACTGGTGAAACTGGCAAATTTAATTATATTGATTACGAAGGCAGTAGCCTGTGGAAATCGTGTGGCGGTTGTGTTGGAAAAAGAACCATCCATTCAAGATGTCGAGATGGAACCACTTCTTAAGGCAAGCGAAATCTCAAATTCTAGCGAATTTATGGTGGAATTTGAGGATGTTTCCTTTGCTTATGGAAACAGCAGTGAAGAGGCATTAAAAGAAATTTCTTTTCAGGCGAAAAAAGGACAGACCATTGGTATCATCGGTGGTACGGGGGCAGGAAAGAGTACCCTTGTGAATCTGATTCCGCGTTTTTATGAGGTTAGTAAAGGCTGCGTAAAAGTGGAAGGTGTGGATGTCAGGGATTATTCTTTGGGACAGCTTCGCGAAAAGATTGGGGTGGTACCACAAAGCTGCGTACTTTTCCATGGCACTATAGCAGAAAATCTTCGCTGGGGAAATGCGGATGCAAGTGAATCAGAATTGTGGAAGGCAATTGAGTTGGCACAGGCGACAGATGTGGTAAATGGAAAAGAAGATGGATTAAACCACATGGTTGAACAGGGCGGAAGAAATCTTTCTGGCGGACAGCGTCAGAGACTTACTATTGCCCGTGCACTGGTGAAGAATCCAGATATCTTGATTTTGGATGATAGTGCTTCTGCACTGGATTTTGTGACAGATGCAAAGCTTCGTGGTGCACTTGCTACTATTGCAGAAACAAGAACAATTTTTATTGTATCACAGAGAACTTCATCTATTCAGCATGCAGATGGTATTCTGGTATTGGAGGATGGGGAAGTAGTTGGTATGGGTACACACGCCGAATTACTGAAAAATTGTGAAGTATATAGAGAAATTTATGACTCCCAGTTCAAACAGGAAGAAAGGAGGCAGGTAAATGAATAAGAGTACATCACAGATGGGTATTTTGAAAAAAGTACTTCGTTATATGAAAAAGTATATTCCCCTCTTGGTGGTGTCTATTTTGCTGGCTACCGTGACTGTGGCAATGACCCTGTATTTTCCTATTTTAACTGGCGATGCCTTGGATCTCATTATTGAAGAAGGTGTCGTGGACTTCACAGGAATTGGGGAGATTATTAAAAAAGCAATTGTAGTTATCGCAGTAAGTGCAATCGCACAGTGGATTATGAACGTATGTAACAACAGGATGACGTATCACATTGTGATGGACATCCGTAAAGATGCATTCCAAAAGATTGAAAAGCTTCCGCTAGGGTATATCGATACCAAATCCCATGGAGATATCGTCAGCCGTGTGATTGCAGATGTAGATACCTTTGCAGAAGGCTTGCTTATGGGCTTTACCCAGTTGTTTTCTGGTGTTGCAACTATCGTAGGAACACTGTTGTTTATGTTGTCTTTGGATTTTAAAATAACCTTAGTGGTGGTTCTGATTACACCAATCTCACTTTTAGTGGCAAGTTTTATTGCAAAGAAAACATATGCTATGTTCCAGCTGCAATCTAAGACAAAAGGTGAACAGACGGCACTCATCAATGAGATGATAGAAAATCAAAAAGTGGTACAGGCATTTTCTCATGAGACGCAAGTACAGAATGAATTCGAAGAAATCAATAATCGTCTGGAGAAATGTTCCTTAAATGCTACTTTTTTCTCAAGCTTAGTGAATCCATCTACACGATTTGTAAATAGCCTGGTGTATGCAGCAGTTGGTATTTTCGGTGCATTGTCTGCGATTTCAGGCGGGATTTCCGTAGGTCAGCTTTCTTGCTTTTTGACCTATGCAAATCAGTATACCAAACCTTTCAATGAAATTTCAGGTGTAGTGACAGAGTTACAGAATGCATTAGCTTGTGCAGCTCGAATTTTCGAATTAATTGAGGAAGAACCAGAAATACCAGATGCACAAGATGCGTACGAATTAGAGCATGCAAATGGAAGCGTATCCATTGAGAATATGAGTTTTTCCTATAATCCAGAACAGAAGCTAATCGAAGATTTCAATCTACAGGTTCAGCCTGGACAGAGAGTAGCTATTGTTGGCCCAACGGGATGTGGTAAGACGACCTTTATCAATTTATTGATGCGTTTTTATGATGTAAATAGTGGGACGATTTCTCTTGGTGAGGATTTAGAAAAGGAAACTGTTGCTCAGGAAACACTTCATGATATCATGGACATCACCCGTAAGAGTCTTCGCAACAATTATGGTATGGTATTGCAGGAGACCTGGTTAAAGGCAGGTACGATTCGTGAAAATATCTGTATGGGCAAACCAGAAGCTACCGATGAGGAAATGATTGCGGCAGCAAAGGCAGCTCATGCACATAGTTTTATTAAGCGTTTGCCACAGGGGTACGACACAGTAATTCTCGAGGATGGAGGAAATTTGTCTCAGGGACAGAAGCAGCTTTTGTGCATTGCACGTGTCATGCTGTGTCTGCCACCAATGTTGATTTTGGACGAAGCGACCTCATCGATAGATACCAGAACTGAGATGAAGATACAAAAGGCATTCCTCACGATGATGGAGGGAAGAACCAGCTTTATTGTTGCACACCGTTTATCTACCATCCGCGAAGCAGATATGATTTTGGTAATGAAAGAAGGCAAAATAATAGAGCAAGGAACACATGAAGAGCTCCTTGCCCAGAAAGGGTTTTATTCCGTATTGTATAATAGTCAGTTTGCAACATAAGAATATGCATTGGAAATCTTTGCGTTTTCAGAAGAAAGTACGATAGGCTCCCTATAGTATGCAATAACTGGAGTACCGACTTCCACACTTTCATAAAGTGTTTTGGCGAAGTTGGGTGGAAGGTTGATGCATCCGTGGGAGCCATTTGTTTTGTAAATTTCTTTTCCAAAATGGGATCTCCAGCTTGCATCATGAAATCCAACATTGTATGCAAATGGCATAAAGTAGGAAACAGGAGAGGCATATCCTTCCCCACGTAAAACGGCATTTCTATCTTTATAAACGATTTTAAATACACCATCTGGTGAACCATTTCCATTGCTCATATTTCCGGATACAAAGTCGGATTCGAGTTTCAATTTTCCATCCACGTAAAACCACATATGCTGGTTCGTGTAGTCGACTTCAATATAAGTATTGCCTATATCATTGGAACCGCTTTGGAGGGCACGCTGCTCATAGATGGGTTCCCGTTTGACAGGTACACCGCCTTCCAGATCCTCTATGATTTGTGCGACTTCTTTGGATTTGTGGATTACCCATCCGTAGTCTCCGCCACCAATGGTAATGACATCTCCTTTGGAGGTCTTGAATTCCCGTTTGTCTCCATAGGTGTTGTATTTCGTAGCTAAGCTCTGCACGAAACGTTCCACCGCTTTTTCATTGATGGAAACTTCAAAGCTGTCGCTGATGGACAACAGTTTTATAATTTCATCTGCACCTAAATCTTCGTCAGAATCCGCTATCTCATATTGAATGGTGGCATTCAAATAGTTGTCAATCTGCTGGGCAGCTTGGGTGATTTCCTCAGATGTAGAATGGTATTTCGGATTTTCATAACATTTGTCGGAAAGCTTAATTTCGGTATCCTTTGAATCAAGTGCTTCCAAAATCTCTTTTTCAATTTGTGATGAAATAGGGACGCACCCCATGACTTCAGGAACAATAGTATAATCGGCTTCGTTGAAACGAATATATGCATCTTCAGGTGCCTGTATGTAGTCTTTCTCAAAGAGAGAAAAAACAGAAATGAGAGAGAGTACTTTTTCTTTTTCATAATCGAAAGAAACCTTGAGGGTATATTCGTTTGCTTTAAACAAGGAAATCGGCCAGAAAAATGGATTTTGTTTATCTAAAATAGAGGCTTCCTCACCTTGACTGCTATATGTATAGGAAATGTCTTTTCCAGCAATTTGGAAAGAAGTTCCGTTTCGATCCACAAGGGTAAGCACATAGTCATCGGCAAGCTGGGTATTGGTTTTTTCTACAAAAGCAATGCTTTTAAATCCACATGCAACACCGTCAATCGTAGTATTTGGTAGATAATGCCAGTGAAAGAAAATTGAAAATCCCAGATATATTGCAAACAGGATGCCCATGGATAGGAATACATATTTTTTCTTTGTGTTCATAATGCCTCCTTTTCAAAAGGAATCAACCTATGATATTATTTTATAGAATGGTTACATATTATATTAGCGAAAGAGTGAAAAATGAATGACCAGTTTTTGACATGTAAATTATGCCCAAGGGGCTGTAAAGCGAATAGGGAAATTGGTGAAATTGGCGTGTGTAAGGTGCCTGCTACCTTGAAGGTAGCTCGTGCAGCCTTGCATTTTTGGGAGGAAACCTGTATAAGTGGCACAAAGGGGTCAGGTGCGGTCTTTTTCAGTGGCTGCTCTATGCATTGCGTGTTCTGTCAAAACAAGGATATTGCTCAAGGCATTTCTGGAAAAGAAATCAGTAGAGAGCGATTGGTAGAGATTTTCCTTGAATTACAGGAGCAGGGAGCCAATAATATCAATTTAGTTACGCCAGGTCATTATGTGCCGCATATTGTATGGGGTGTGGAGCAGGCGAGAAACCAAGGCTTGCATATCCCTATTGTATATAATACGAGCAGTTATGAAAAAGATGACACTTTAAAACAATTAGAGGGAATAGTGGATGTTTATCTGCCAGATTTTAAATATTGGAATCCACAACTGGCAGCGAAGTATTCCAATGCACCTGATTATCCAGAGGTGGCGAAGAATGCGATTGCAGAGATGGTTCGTCAACAGCCCAATGCAGTATTTTCCTATGATGAGGAGCAGGGACTTGAACTCATACAAAAAGGGGTTATTGTGCGACAGCTATTGCTTCCAGGACAGCTTAAGGATGCAAAGCAGATTGTCAAATATTTGCACCAAACCTATGGAAATCAGATTTATCTAAGCTTGATGAGTCAATATACACCGCTTGCCCATGTGGAAAATTATCCAGAATTGAACCGCAAGGTGGATAGAAGAAGCTATGAACGCTATGTGGATTATGCCATTGAAATTGGTGTGGAAAATGGGTATATTCAAGAGGAAGATGTAGCAGAAGAAAGCTTTATTCCAGCATTTGATGGAGAAGGTGTATAGAATAGATAGGAGAAAAATATGAGATATCCAGAATTTTTAAAAGAAAATGGTACGATTGGCTTTGCGGCACCCTCCTTTGGCTGTGCCATTGAGCCATATCATACTGCATTTAGGAATGCGTTAGGTAAATGGGAAAGGATGGGGTATAAAACCCATTTAGGACCAAACTGTTTTGCCTCTTGTGGGATTGGAATAAGTAATGATCCAAAGCTTTGCGGACAGGAATTAAATGAATGGTATTGCTCTAAGGAGAACGACATTATCATTTCCTGCGGTGGAGGAGAGCTTATGTGTGAGGTAGTACCATATATGGATTTTGCACGAATGAAGCAGGCAGAGCCAAAGTGGTATATGGGATTTTCGGATAATACCAACTTTACATTTCTTTCTGCCGTTCTCATGGATACTGCGTCTATTTATGGTCCATGTGCAGCAGCCTTTGGCATGGAACCTTGGCATGCTTCTATTCAGGATGCATGGGATTTGCTTTGCGGAAAAATCGATACAGTAAAAGGATATGGATTTTGGGAAAAAGAAGGGCTCAAAGATGAGGAGCATCCTTTGCTTCCATATAATGTAACCGAGCCTGTAGTGCTTAAGAAGTACTTATGCCAGGGAGGTGAAGTAGTGGAGGTGACAGATGGTTTTGAAGCAATTGAAATAGAAGGCCGTTTGATTGGTGGCTGTATGGACATTCTTCAGATGTATCCAGGAACTCCTTATGATAAAGTAAAAGACTTCAGTGAAAAATACCAAGAAGATGGATTTATCTGGTTTTTGGAGGCCTGTGATTTAAATATCATGTCAATTCGCCGTGCTATTTGGCAGATGAAACAGGCTGGCTGGTTTGAGTATTTGAAGGGCTTTTTGATTGGACGTCCCCTTTGCTTTGGTGAGGAAGCCTTCGGAATTGACCAATATCGAGCAGTGACCGATTTGCTTTCAGAATATAGTGTTCCAGTTATTATGGATTTGGACATCGGACATTTGGCACCAATGATGCCAATGATTTGCGGTAGTACTGCAAAGGTTCGAGTAAAGGGAAATGATGTGACGATTCAGTATACATTTCAATAAATAGAAGCTGTAAGGGCTGTTGCAAAATGGACGCTAAGCGCGTCTGTGGTGCGACAGCCCTTGTGTGTTATTTATTGGACAGTGATAATGCTATTTTCTAATCACAAGAACAAACTAAGTAGAACAGAGAACAAGTGATAGGGAGGATAGAAGATGAACACATTAAGATTAAATTTCAACCGAGTAGATATGGAAAAAGTTATGATTACCTTAGGAATGGCACTTATGGAGGCATCAGGCGTAGTACTTCTTATTTGTGGAATTTTCGACATCAGAATCTTCTAAAAAGTACAAAATATAGCAGGAAAACCTTGGAAAATACTACATTTTGATTGACGATAAAACTATTGCTCTGTATAATTATGTTGGAATATTTTCTAAATTGGAAAAGTGTGTAATTTTATAATAGAAAGTTGAGGATACACATGAACTTTGGTTTAAAAAGTAAGGTACAGAAGATAATAGCGATTACGCTGGTGGTAGCCACAGCGATAGGAGTGTTAGGAGCAGAAAATATAGTTACATATGCGTATGATACAAAGACTGGTATGATTTATTCTGCGGATAGGTCTATGATTGAAACGAAGGCGGAACCATCTGTCAATGCGGAAAAGGTAAGCGGACTTTTATATGGTAAGCCGGTTACAGTAGTTGGTGAAACGACCAATGAGAGTGGAGAACAGTGGTATAAGATAAAATATTATATTAAAGATGGAGCGGTAGAGAAGACAGCGTATTGTCAGGCGGCTTATATTTTACTGGATGAAAATGCTTCCGTTATCGCAACGGGAAAAACGAATGCGAATAATGTGTCACTATGGAGCTGTACTGGTCAATACCAAGCCCCTGAACTAGCCGTGTTAAGTGTGGGCACAAAAGTAGAGATTTTAGATGAACATACCGATGCTGGTGTAAAATGGTATCGTGTTCGTTGTACGGTGAGTGGAGTTGCATACATTGGTTGGATTCAAAGCGGATATGTGACCAAGGATGCGGTTCCAGATATTGAAACGGATGAAGAATATGAGGATTACCTGTTGCGTATTGGTTTTCCAGAAAGTTATGTAAAGAGCCTTGCAATTTTACACGAACAGTATCCAAACTGGGTGTTTGAACCATACAAAACAGGCTTGACCTGGGATGAGGTTATTGAAAGTGAGTCCTATGCAGGAAGAAACCTGATTCAAACGTATAGAGATGATGCGATGAAATCCTATGCAGATAGTGAATATAACTGGTATACGAATGAATGGGTAATCCGAGACAGTTCTAGTTGGGTTACGACACATCCTGATTATATCAAATATTGTATGGATCCTAGAAATTGGTTGAATGCGACTAATATTTTTATGTTCGAAAGTTTAAGCTATAGTGACACACATAATATAGCAGGTGTGAATGCAATATTAAGTGGTACTTTCATGACCAAGGAAATTGCCAATGGCGATGGTACTATGCTCAACTATGCAAATGCATTTATGGAGATTGCGAAGGCAGTAAATGTAAGTCCATATCATCTAGCTTCCCGCGTTAGACAGGAGCAGGGGGTAAACGGTACGAGTCCGTTGATTTCGGGCACTTACCCCGGCTATGAAGGATATTACAATTATTTCAATCATGGAGCCTATGGGACAGGAGATACAGTGTATACCAATGGCCTTTCGTTCGCAAAAAAGAATGGATGGGATACTAGGTATAAATCACTCTATGGTGGCTCAAAGAGGATTGCGGATAATTATATTACTGTTGGTCAAGATACTTTGTATTTCCAGAAATTTGATGTGATTGCACAGGGTGGTCTGTACAATCACCAATATATGACGAATATAGAAGCTGCTATTTCAGAATCCAAATCTGTGGCAAAAGCCTATACGGACAAGACGCAAGCTTTTGTGTTCAAAATTCCTGTATATGAAAATATGCCAGCAGAACCAGTGCAATTTACTGCATCTGGAAATAGAAATAATTATTTGAAGAGTTTGAATATAGAGGGATTTTCCCTTACTCCAACCTTTGATGGTGCGAAGACCTCCTATTCGCTGATTGTGGATAACGCAGTGACTTCTATTAAAGTTTCGGCTTCTCCTGTGGTAGATAAAGCATCTGTCGAAGGAACAGGAAACTTGTCGTTGAAAGTGGGAACCAATACATTTACCATTATTTGTAAGTCTGAAAGCGGAGATAAAAAAACATATACTTTGAATGTGATTCGAGAAGCAAAGGAGGATACTACTCCAGATGAAACTCCAGACACAACTTCAAAGTATACATATTCATCGGATAAATATGTATTAGGTACATATATTACAGGTGTGGAACCACAGACAACTGTTGCTAATTTTATCGCAGGCTTTAAGTATGAAAACTGTACTTTAAAGGTGCTTAAGTCAGATGGTACGGAGAATACAGGTGTAGTTGCAACTGGAAATAAACTTGGAATTTATGTAAATGATGTTTTACAGGAAACCAAAGAAATCGTGATTTACGGCGATGTAAATGGCGATGGAAAAATTACAATGAGTGATTTGCTGAGTATTAATCGTCATGTAATAAATACAATCCCATTAAAGGGAATTTACCTTGAGGCGGGAGATGTGAATCGAAAAGGTGATGGTGCCACAATGTCAGATTTATTAGCAATAAATAGACATGTTATTGGAACTATAATGATTGAACAGTAGAGGTGATGTAGTAATATGAGAAGAAAAATCAGTGTTTTATTATGTATATTATTAGCAATGACATATGCTATTGTGCCAAATTTTACAGCAAGAGCTGAAGATTTGACGGTGACAGGGGTTCCAAGCCAAATAAAGGTGGGGGATACATTTTCGGTATCGATAGCTGTGCCTAAAAATATTGGTGGTAGTGTATATGTAGAGTATACAAAAGAGAATCTGAAAGTAAAAAGCAGCCCAGGGTCTGATGTAGGAACAGGTTTAACTTCATATACAGCCTTTTTCAATTCATCCGAAGAGTCTGTTACATTTGAAGCTGTAGCAGCGGGGCGTGCAACGGTTAGTGTTTATATGGTGGATGCAGAATATTCAGATGTGGATCCATCCGTGGCACTTCCAACGATTCCGAAAGTTACAAAAACAATTACTATTGCGAATGAAGTAGCCTCAGAGGTTCCAGATACAAAGTCTGATGATAATTCTTTGTCTTCTTTGAAACTATCAAGTGGAACTTTATCGCCAAGTTTCAAAGGAAATGTGACAAAATATACCGCTACAGTGGGGTATGATGTGACTAAGGTAGTGGTAAGTGCCAAAACTTCCAGTTCCAAAGCAACGATTGAATCTGTAACAGGAAATGGTACTGTAAACCTTAATGTTGGAGAAAATACGATTCAGATTGTAGTAAAAGCGGAAAATGGTGTGAAAGCCACATATACTATCGTAGTTACCCGCAAGGCAAAGGATACGACGGTGACGCCAGAACCATCGGAAAGCGAATCCGAGCCCGAAACTACTACACCAGATGTGAATGAGGTGCTTCAATATAATGGAGAGCAGATGTATGTGGCAGATGAGATTCCAGAGGAAAGTATTCCAACAGGATTTGAAAGCAAATTACTGGTTGTAAACGGACAGCAGATGCAGGGGCTTTCTTTTACAAAGGGTGACTTGAAAGTTTTATACTTAAATAACACAAATGGAGCAGGTTCTTTGTATGTGTATGATGAAACACAACAGATGATTTATCCATTTATTAAACTTACATCCGAAAAGAGCTATGTAATAGTTTTATCACCAGATGAGCAAACTGCTCCAGCACCAGCAGGTTTTGAAAGCTGTACACTTTCTATTGAAGGAAAGGGTATTATTAATGCATATCAGTTGAAAGAGGAAGTGCCAGCAGGTACAGAAGACGTGGAAGACTCTACAAGTGCATGGAATCTTTTTGGTGCAGAAACATTCTATGCGGCACAGGCAAAGGGCAACGAATTCTACCTCATATATTGTATGAATGATGATGGTGAAAAGGGCTGGTATATGTATGATTCTGTAGAGGAAACCTTCCAGCGTTACTTTGCTGCAACATCAAGTGTGCAGACGGGCGGCGATGTATCAGAAGATTTACAAAGCAAATATGCAGCATTAGAAAAAGAATTAAATACAGCGAAAATGACACAATATATTATTATTGCGATTGCGGTAGCGGTTGTGATTATTCTTATCATTGTGATTGTAGTTCTTGCGTTGAGAAATCGTTCACAGGAAGAAGATTTCTTCGATGGGTATGATGACGAAGAAGAGTATGAAGAAGAAAATCCAGCCGAAGAGATAATTGTAGATACCATGGTTGAAGAGGATGTCGAAGACGATGAAATCGAGATCGAGTTCTACGAGATGGAGGAGACTCATACCATGGTGGAAGAGAATGCAGAGGACGATGAAATTGAAATCGAATTCTACAACATGGAAGAGCTTATCGTAAGTGAAACCGAAGAAACGGAGAAAAAGGTTTCTGAAACACCAGTTCAAAAGGTAGAACCTGTGGTTGAACCAGAAATCAAGATTGAAAGAAGACCAAGAGTGGAAGATCCTACTTCCAAACTCTCTAGTAAAAAAGATGACGATGACGATTTGGAGTTCATCGATTTTGAATAATTTATTGGAGGCAATAAATTGAAAGTTACAGACAAAGCGAAAAGAGCATTAGATATCGCAAACAGACTTTCCAAAAGCATGCATTATAACTATGTGGGGACCGAACACATCCTTGCAGGTTTGTTAAAAGAAGGCACAGGTGTGGCTTCGGAGGTACTAGCAGCGAATGGAGTGGAGCTATCCAAACTGTTGCAGATGATAGAAGAATTGATTTCTATTGATGCCGATACTTTGGTGGCAGAGAAGGATGGATATTCTCCAAGAGCACAGCATATTTTGGAAAAGTCTGACGAAGAAGCCCGCAAAATGGGTTACGAAAATATTGGGACAGAGCATATTTTGTTAGCAATTATAAAGGAGGGAGACTGTGCAGCCTCCCGACTTTTGAATACCTTAGGCGTGAATTTGCAGAAATTATTTACAGATGTCATTGGTGCTATGGGGGAAGACCCAGCAAAGTATCGTGAAGAATATGCAAAAAGCAAAAATGCAGCGAAGAATGGTTCTTCAACACCTACATTGGACCAGTATTCCAGAGATTTAACTGAAATGGCTGCTGATGGCCTTTTGGATCCAGTCATCGGAAGAAAACAGGAGACAGAACGTGTCATTCAGATTCTCAGTCGTCGAGGAAAGAACAATCCATGTTTGATTGGTGAGCCAGGTGTAGGTAAAACAGCTATCGTAGAAGGTATTGCAGAGAGTATCGTAAATGGTACCGTACCAGGACTTTTGCAGGGAAAAAGACTTGTTTCTCTGGATATGTCAGGTCTAGTAGCGAAATCCAAATATCGTGGTGAATTTGAAGAACGTATCAAAAAAGTAATCAATGAAGTAATTGCTGCGGGTGACGTTATTCTCTTTATTGATGAAATCCATACTATTATTGGTGCAGGTGGCGCAGAAGGCTCCTTGGATGCGGCCAATATTTTAAAGCCTTCTATGGCGAGAGGCGAGTTGCAGGTCATTGGTGCAACCACTATTGAAGAATATCGTAAGCACATTGAGAAAGACGCAGCATTGGAGAGACGTTTCCAGCCCGTTGTAGTTGAGGAACCATCCATAGAAGAAACTATTGAGATTTTAAAGGGTGTTCGAGGCCTTTATGAAAAGCATCATCAGGTTACGATTTCCGACGAAGGTGTAGAAGCTGCGGTTACATTATCTGCCAGATATGTAAATGATAGATTTTTACCAGACAAGGCAATTGACCTTATGGATGAAACTGCAGCCAAAATCCGCTTAGGACTTTTAGGTTCTCCGCTTAAGCTGAATGGTCTGCATAAGGAAATTTATGAAGCAGAATTAGCGATGGAAGAAGCTTTACAGGCTGGTGATATTGAAAAGGTTCGTGAAGAAAAGGCAAATAAGGAAGCTCTTTGCAAGGAACTTGCAAAACAGGAGAAAAAAGCAAAAAATAGCTCAGGTAAAAAAATACCTGTAATTGGTGAAAATGAAATTGCAGATGTTGTAGCAGGCTGGACCAAAATTCCAGTGAATCGTTTAACAGAAAACGAAGCGGCACGTTTGCAGAAATTGGAATCTGTTCTCCAAAAACGAGTAATCGGACAGGAAGAAGCGGTGACAGCAGTATCAAAAGCTGTACGAAGAGGTCGTGTTGGATTAAAGGATCCAAAGCGTCCAATTGGTTCCTTTCTTTTCCTTGGACCTACTGGTGTAGGTAAAACAGAAGTTTCCAAGGCGTTGGCAGAGGCTGTTTTTGGAAAAGAAGAAGCCATGATTCGCGTGGATATGTCAGAATATATGGAGAAGCATAGTGTTTCGAAACTGATTGGTTCACCACCAGGTTATGTGGGACATGAAGATGGTGGACAGCTCAGTGAAAAGGTGCGTCGTAATCCATTCTCAGTTGTATTATTTGATGAAATCGAAAAGGCACATCCAGATGTATTTAATGTATTGCTTCAGGTATTAGACGAAGGTCATATTACCGATTCGCAGGGGCGTAAGGTGGATTTTAAAAATACCATCATAATCATGACTTCCAATGCAGGTGCACAGGCCATCATCGAGCCAAAACGACTGGGATTTGGCAATAAAGAAGACGAAAAACAGGATCATCAGAAGATGAAGGATAGTGTTATGGAAGAGGTAAAACGCATCTTCAAACCAGAATTCCTTAATCGTATTGATGAAACTATTGTATTCCGAGCATTAAATAAAGAAGACATGAAGCAGATTGTGACGATTATGGTAAAAGAATTACAGAAACGTTGCAAGGAACAGCTTGATATGGAACTGAACGTAACAAGTGCTGCTAAAACTTATATCGTAGAAAAATCCTTTGATAGAAAATATGGTGCTAGACCATTGAAGCGAAAGATACAGGATGAGATAGAAGATAGGCTGGCAGAAGAAATTATCAAAGGTGCAATAAAAACTGGAGATAAAGTTACAGTATCTGTAAAAAAAGATGCAATTTTCATTTCGTAGTGGTATAATATGTCTAAGCGATGATGTTATAAAAGATGTTAGGAATGAACATCGCTGTGGGAATTTACAGGAGGAGAAAAATGGCTGTAATTAGTGAATTAATTCGTGTAGAAGCAGACGGAACAATCAGTTTTGGAGATTACACATTAGAAGCAAAAGCGAAATTGGATAACTTCAATCATAATGGTGCATCTTATAAGGTGAAAACCTATAAAGATATTACGAAATTAGAATGTAATGATATCTTTGTATATGAATCTGTTCCAGGAACAGCGGTATTTAACTTTAATAAAGAAGAAGGCAAGGTTTCATTCTCTGCTACGGGAATGGAAGGTGCACAGATTACGTTAGGATTAGAGCCAGAGACAGAATATGAAATCAATGTAGATGGCGAATCTATAGGTGCGATGAGTACCAACCTAGGAGGAAAGTTAAGCCTCAGTGTAGAAATAGAAGAAAGCAAAGCAGTTTCTATTTCGGTAAATAAGAGATAATTCGTGTAACAAATAGACCCGGCCAGAGACATGGTCGGGTTTTCTTTTTTCTATGGTAAATAGGAAAAGTAGATATAGGAGGATTGTATGGCGAAAGGCAAAACAAGTATATACTTTTGTCAAAATTGTGGCTTTGAATCATCTAAGTGGATGGGGCAGTGCCCAGGATGTAAAGAATGGAATACCTTTGTAGAAGAAATTGTAGATAGAAAAGGAAGTGCATCTTTCGGTGTGAAGAAAGCAATGGAGGAAGCGAAACCAGTTCCATTATCCGCAGTATCTTCTGCCGATGAAGAACGTACCAGTACAGATATGAAGGAATTGGATCGCGTATTGGGCGGCGGTATCGTAAAAGGTTCTTTGGTCTTGGTTGGTGGTGACCCAGGTATTGGTAAATCCACACTTTTATTGCAAGTATGTAAGAATTTATCAAACAAGAAGCTTTCAGTACTTTATATTTCTGGGGAAGAATCTTTGCAGCAGATTAAGATTAGAGCGGAAAGAATTGGTACATTTAGTGATTCTTTGGAATTGCTATGTGAGACGAATCTAGATGTAATCAAAGAAGTCATTAGCCGCAAAAAGCCAAGTGTTGTAATCGTAGACTCGATTCAGACCATGTTTAGCGATGGTGTAGCATCTGCACCAGGCAGTGTTTCGCAGGTTCGCGAAGCGACCAGTGTATTCATGCAGATAGCAAAAGGATTGGATATTTCTATATTTATAGTAGGACATGTTACCAAGGAGGGGGTAGTAGCAGGACCAAGAGTGTTAGAACATATGGTAGATACGGTGCTCTATTTCGAAGGAGACCGTCATGAGAGCTATCGTATTTTACGTGGAGTAAAAAACCGTTTTGGCTCCACCAACGAGATTGGTGTATTTGAAATGCGAAATATCGGTTTGGTAGAAGTAGAAAACCCATCGGAGTTTATGTTAAGTGGAAAGCCAGTAGGTGCATCTGGTTCCGTAGTGGCATGTTCTATGGAAGGAACCAGACCTATCTTATTAGAAATACAGGCACTTATTTGCCATACTAATTTTGGTAATCCTAGACGTACTGCTACAGGTACGGACTACAATAGAGTAAACCTACTCATGGCTGTTTTGGAAAAACGTCTAGGTATGCATTTGTCAGAATGTGATGCGTATGTCAATATTGCAGGTGGTATTCGTATGAATGAACCTGCGATGGATTTGGGTATTGTGCTTGCAATTATGTCCAGCAAACTGGATAAGCCGATTGATGAGAAAACCATTTGCTTTGGTGAGGTTGGTCTAAGTGGAGAAGTACGTGGCGTAAGTATGGCAGAGCAACGTGTGTTGGAAGCAAAGAAACTGGGTTTTGAACGCTGCATCTTACCACAGGTTTGTAAGACAGGATTTCTACATAATATAGAAGGAATTGAATTGGTTGGTGTAAGTAATGTGAAGGAAGCATTAGATGCAATAAAGTAAATTGTAGTTATAAAATATAATAATCAGACAATTCGAACAATTTGGTTAAAAAACGCAAGTTGAACTACTTTATTTTTTGTCGATTTTTGTGTTGACTTTAAAAAATCGACATGATAATATAACAAAGCTGACTCGCGGGACGAACGGAACGCAAGACAGTAAAAAATAAAGTTTAAAAAACTTTAAAAAAGTTGTTGACAGCGACTACAACTTATGATATTCTATCAAAGTTGTCGCCAAGGAACGACAACAAACGAACATTGATAACTAAACAGTGAAAACCTTGAAAGATTCAAAGAGAATTATT
>CAYMTP010000020.1:0-21757 GCA_964393435.1 uncultured Lachnobacterium sp.
GTTTCATTGAAATTACGCTCATTTTCTTTACCTCCATTGGTTAAATTCTTCCGCACACTTCATCGCCAAAGTAACTGACAAGCGTATTCAGCACCGGCTTTGACATCCGTGTACGTGTTTTATTGTTACGTGGCCTTTTCAACCTCGTTAAAAATAGCCTTTGGTATCATAACACACCAAAGGCTATCTTGCAAGCTTTTTTGTTAATTTTCCCATTAATTTTGTCGTACTATAAGAATTAAGCAGATTTCCTCATAGTCCGAGCCAACTGGTATATAATAGGTTCCTGGATGCATGCTTTGTCCATATCCACGATTTCCAATATATTTACGAAAATCCTCTGCATCTTCTACCAAACCAGCGGCACATACTTTTTCTGCAACCTGTCTCGCATAATCTCCAGCCTCAATCACGATAGTGACATACTCGACTGTCTCGGATTCACTTTCACTTTCAGATTCGGATGGAGTTTCTGGCACTACGGGATCCTGTTCCGATGTAGTCTCGGATTCAGAAGTGCTTTCGGATTGGGATGTGTTCTCGGATTCGGAAGACACGACATCACTTCCTGACACTTGGGTATCCTCCGTATCAGCACTGCCCCAAAGACCCTCATCATTCTTCAATTCATCTTTCATCACCATTCCCAGCTTTCTCGCTTCTTTGATAATGTATTCATCTGACATATTATATTTGTGTACAAAAGCGGAAAAAGTCATTACCAATGTGGCAAATATTATACCGATTCCTACACCACGTAAATAGTATTTAAGCTTCATTATTATATAACCCTAGAACGAGTCTTACTTCACCTAAGCCACAATCTAAAGCTTTAGCGATTCGCACTTCATCCATTCCTTCCTTATATAATAGAAGAATTTGTTCATTCTTACTAAGTACAGTCCTCTCTTCTGGAATATCCTGAAACTCTTTCAAATTCGTCGTTTCATTAATAATAGTCACTTCTTCAGCAACTTCCACCCTTGGTACTGCAATAGGCTCAAAGTTCTTTTCTAAATTCAAAATATTATTTGAAACTGCTTCCGCTCTCGCGATGGTATTTTCCAAATCCATATCACGAATAAGCTTCGCAACCTTCTGCAAATCTCCCACTAACTGAGCAGTTTCTTCCTTCTTTTCATTTAACATGCTGTAAAGAAAAGTGACTTCATTGTGGGCACTATTGATAGATTCTAATACGGTTTCTGAATACTCACTAACTGCCATGATTTTTTTGTTAGTTTCTTTATCCAAGCCACGCTGGGTAACCACTAAAGATTCATCAATAATATCCTCTATCTCATTTTCCACCTTATCTCGCATCGCTTTTACTTGCTTTTCGGAAATTCTCTTTAAGTCCGCCTCACTCATCAGCGAAATCTGATCCAAATCCTTCTGTGAAAGCTTTTCTGTAACATAAAAGCTCGCAATTATCATCGCAACACCTATTATAATCAGACTAATTTCAGCCCATACCATTCTCTTATCCTCTATACTTTCATATCAAAACTGCTGGAAGAATATTTTTTTATCACTCTATCTCCCTGTTTTTCTTCTTGTCTTTTATCCGTCTTCTTACGGAAAAAGTATTTATTTTTACCTTCTTCTCTTGCATCAGCATGTGTGTCGGTTTTGTTAGAATCCGCAGGTGTCACTACCTGATGACTGAATTCATCTGCTCTTCGTGACATCTGTGTCTGTGCACTCTGCTGTTCCACCATTGGTCTGCTGTCCTGTTGCAATTTCAAAGCACCAACATCATCGGTTCTTTGAATCATTCCGCTATTCACTATTGGACTAATTGCCATAGCAACACCTCCTAATTAAAACCCAACGGATTTGATTGCTCCGTCCACCTTCTTAAACTTACAATAATTCATTTTATCCTTGATACTGTATCCCAAATCGGAAATAGAGAGTACCACTCCTGGAAAAATTGTTCTTGTTACGGCAATATAAGAACGGTCTGATTCCATCATTTCAATATGAATTACTCGCATCTCATTGCGAAGGGGCTCTAGCTCTTCCTTTTTGCTCTTGTATTCAAGTGCAAGGTTCTGCACATAAATCAGCTTATCCTTTGGTAGCACTTCGCCTCGTTTCAACATAGAGGCATAGTTATCAATGATAACCTTCATATCCTCTAAATCCTTGCTTCGTTTCGATACATCTTTCTTAAGTTCCAGATATCTTTCCTTTTTCTCCGGATCAACGCCTACTTCCAAAGTAGTAAACGTGCCCATTTCCGTACCAGCATACTGTACTTCAATACTCTTACCCGCACGAATCGTTCCGCCATTAATCAGCCCTTTCTTTCCATGTACACGGACTTCTCCTGTGGCAGATACATCACTATTTAAAATCGCTTCTGCTTCTACGAAACCACCAGCATAAACTATTGCATTTTCAATATACTTCGCCATGACATTTGTGCGTGCCTTTAACACGCCCTTATGCATACCATGGATTCCCTGCTTTACAATAATCTGTCCACCAGATTCCACGAAAGCATTTTCTACAACACCATGGATGATAATGTCACCAGTTGCACGAACCGTAAAACCACTCTTAACGTTACCCTTGATTTCCACACTGCCATCGTATTCAATATTTCCAACGGAATTATCGACATCCGCTGGCACCTCATATACATCGGACACAAAAACCTTCTCATTCAAATAATTTGCATGTCCTGTCACATCCGAATATATCTCTGTCTTATCTTCATTGATAGAAATCTTATTTCCATACTGTAGCTTCACACTTCTTACGGTACGTGGTTTGATTTCTTCTCCAAACACGTTCTTTCCAGACTTTCCTGGATCCTCTTTAATCAAACGTGCCAGTAAATCTCCTTTTTTTACATGACTGATGGTATTTAATTCTTTATAGTCTACGCTGCCATCTTCGTTACGTTTTGGTTGAAGGTTTTTACTGGTATTGAAGAAATATTCTATTTTTGCATCACGACCATGCACCGGCTGTGTCCCCACTGCAAACACATAGTCAGTACAATACTGTCTATTATTCAAAAAGCTTAAAACTGCTTCTTGGTCGATTCCGTATCTTACTTTACGGAACGCTAAATCACTAATGATATCTTCTGCAGAGAGCACCTTTCCGCTTCCCGCAGATGGTGGAAAGAATCGACATGTAACCTTCATCTTGTCAAGTGAAATAGTTACTTTCATTTCTTCGCGAACTGGAATACCATCCCAGTCCCCTACCATAATCACAGAATCATCCTGATGATTTACAATTGCAGCATTAAGCTCCTTTAAATTATATTGATCCAATTTCTTCGCAGCTAAGTATTCTGTTACTTCAGTAATACTGAGCATCTTTCCACCGTTTTCAGGCGGATAGATATGAAGGCATGCAATCGTGTCTCTAAACTCCAGTTGGAAGTATTGGTTTTTCATACGTATAAATCCCCATTAATTAATCCATTAAAATTTCCATATATGCGCCCATTTTCTTACGCATCTTAAGCAAAGCCTTTGTATGTAACTGAGATACTCGGGATTCTGATACCTCAAGCACAAGGCTTATTTCTTTCAGGGTTAAATCTTCATAATAATACAATTCGATAACCCTTCTTTCCTTTTCCGTCAACATTTCTAAGGCTTCTACCAGCTTTTGTTTTAATTCCTGTTCCTCTACAACATCTTCTGGCTGAGCAAAACGATTTCGATTTGCACTTTCAAAGACAGGTTCCTGCCCCGCTTCTTCAAACTCACTCAAAGATACAACATTCGTTACCTTCAGCTGTGACTGCCATCCGAGCAGCTCATCACCTGTAATGCCCAATTCTACCGCGATTTCTTCATCAGTAGCTGCTTTACCCGTACGCATTTCTACCATTTTGATTGCTTCATCAATCTTACGCTGACGCTGGCGAACGGTACGTGGTATCCAGTCCATCTTTCGTATTTGGTCTAAAATCGCACCACGAATGCGAAGGCTGGCATAAGTTTCAAATTTGACATTTTTGTTCATATCAAATTTGTCAATGGCATCAATCAAACCAAAAATACCATAGCTTACCAAATCATCGAATTCTACATTATGACCTAAATACATGCTAAGACGACCCGCAACCAATTTTACCAGCTGTGCATATGCCAGAATCAATTGTTCACGAATCTCCTGCGTAGGTTTTTTCTGATATTCACTCCATAATTTGTCTGTATCTACTGTTTTCATCTAAATCGCCCCAAATTCTAGATGCTATTCTTCTGAGTCTTCCTTCTCCTCATTAGAAGTGTCATCAGACTCTTCCGCGTCCTCTTCTGCATCTTTTTCTTGCGTCTCCTCGGATTCCTCACCCTTAGCCTTATCTTCTATCTCACCCATGAATCTGTCCAACACCATGCGAACAATCCCACCAATCATCCAAAAAACCAAAAGGACAATCAGTAACTGTACGGTAAAATCCATAAGTGGAATCTGATAGCGAATTCCAATCAAACAATATACGCCGCCCGCTAATAACATAACAATGGCAGGTATTTCCTTTGTTTTCATACTGTATCTCTCTCTTTAAATGGTCTTATTTGATTTACCAACAGCCTTAATGTAAAATTCACCAGTTTCACAAAATAATTCAACTGTTCGTCCATAATTAAGACCTGTATCCTCTGCAATCAATGGAACCTTTAGCTCTTTGAGTATTTTTTTCGCCTGTTCCGCGTTTCTTTCTCCAACATGTCCTACGTTAGACAATCCACTAACTTCGAACATCTTGGCTCCTCCTGCAATCTTTGCAACCATACGTTTTGGTGATGCACCATTTGCAACCATCAAACGATACAATTCTTTAATCCCTGTATCTCCAAACTTAGCAATGTTTGAATTATTTTTCAGCTGGGTGCTATCTGGCAACATATAATGTACCATTCCACCAATTTTTGTAACAGGATCATAAAGTGTTAACCCAATACAAGAACCAAGACCCAGAGTAATCAGTGAATCAGGTGCTTTGGCTACCTTTAAGTCTGCCATTCCGACTTTAATCGAATTCCCCATAAGTTAATCCTCTATCTTTAGTTCATAATACCTAATGCTTTTAAAATCTTTTCATAAGAATCCTGCTCTGGCATTAAAATGAAATATCCCTGCATTTCTTTGTCATCACCAAACTCTGTTTCAATAAACAAAGCGTTATCACCATATTGCCCAAACTGAATCGCTGGTACACTTAAAATAGCTGCCGCCATATCAACTGCAATATATGGAACCGATGGCTGAATCTTCATATTCGTCAAAGATGATAATGCTGTTAAATAAGAAGAAGCAATAATGTTTCCAATTTCTTTTAATGCAGATAAATCCATTTCATCGAATGGTTCATTATAACTTGGGTCACGCATCATAAGCTTGTTAACGATAATGTGAGCCGATTCCATTTTCATAAGAAACATCATACTACCATTAATATCATCTAATACTTCTAAGAAAATACCTACGATAGTTTCTTCTTCATCACAAATTGCTCCGCCTAATTCCGAAGCTTCCATCAACTGTACTTTTGGCACCTCCATGTTGAGTCTGGCACCTAGCATCTGTGAAATGGCAGTTGTTGCATTTCCAGCACCAATATTACCAATTTCACGAAGCACATCTATGTACATATCATTTACATTTTCTAAGGAAAATCCCATAATCCCTCCAAAATCATGTATAGTGAGGCCTTGCCTCACTATACATTTCGCCTGATTAATTCATCTCTTTTTCTTCTACAATTGCATTGATTTCGAACAATGAAATAAGTTCTTCTCCGTTCTTTCCAATACCATTGATAAAGCTGTCTTTTGCAGTTGTTTTTTCTACTTCTGCCATATTAAGTGTAATTACTTCACGTACTTCATCAACAATAATACCAATTGAACCTTTTTCCTCTAATTTGAGAATAATGATACGTGATGCATCTGTAATTACATCTTCTGGCAATCCCATTTTCTTACGGATGCTCATAACAGGAACGATTTCACCACGCAAGTTCATAACGCCCTTGAAGTAACTCTGCACCTTTGGCACCCTAGTGATTTTACTCATACGAACGATATTATCAATATAATTGATATCAATACCGTATTTTTCATTGCCAATCTGCACAACAATATATTGTTTTGTTTCAACTAAATCCTGTGTTTCAAGTCTTAAATCAGCCATTTTCACACACCCCCGATTACATTAATGTGTTTGCATCGATAATCAATGCAACTTCACCATCACCTAAGATAGTAGCACCACTAATCAGCTTGTTGCCAGTCATATACTTACCAAGAGACTTGATAACGATTTCCTGCTGTCCAATCAAATCATCTACAACAAGACCTGCCTGCTGATCACCACGTTTTACGATAACTACTGTCAAGTGTTCTGGTTCATCCTGTGGTTCTACATCTAATACTCTGTCTAAACGAACCAATGGGATAACTGTATCACGAAGGTGAATAACTTCTTTCGCTTCTACATACTTAATATCTTTTACAGGAATGTCTTCAATACTTGTAATAGAACCAAGTGCAATTGCATAAAGTTCTTCTCTAACCTTAACAAGTAATGCCTGAATAATCGCAAGTGTAAGTGGAAGGCGAACAGTAAATGTAGAACCTTCACCTAATTTGGTCTTAACTTCAACATCACCGCCGAGAGCTTCGATATTGGATTTAACAACATCAAGACCTACACCACGACCAGAAATATCGGTAATCTGTTTTGCCATTGAGAAGCTTGGTAAGAATAAAAGATTTACTGCTTCCTTCTGTGACATAACCGCTGCCTGTTCAGGTGTAATAACACCACGTTCTACAGCTTTTGTTTTCACTGCTTCTACGTCGATACCATTACCATCATCACCAACCTGAATGATAACGTTGTTACCTTCCTGGTAAGCATTTAAGAAGATTGTTCCAGTTTCTGGCTTTCCTCTTTCTTTACGTACCTCTGCACTTTCCAAACCATGGTCAGCAGAGTTACGAAGCAAGTGCTGTAATGGATCGCCGATCTGGTCAACTACAGTACGATCAAGTTCTGTATCTTCACCAGTCATGTAGAGTTCCATTTTTTTATTCAATGAACGTGATAAATCACGAATCATTCTTGGGAATTTATTTACAACGCTTTCAATTGGTACCATTCGAACCTTCATAACAGATTCATGAAGATTTGTGGTAATTCTTTCTAAGGATTCTACATTTTCACGGAATCCCTGGTTTGCAAAATTGCCACCCTCAGATGAACTGATCGATACCAATGAGTTCTTTGCAATCAAGAGCTCCGATACCTGGTTCATAAGGTTGTCTAACTTTTCAATATCCACACGGATGGTACGATTTGTTGTGGATTTTGCAGGTGTCTGCTTTTTCTGATTCTGTGCTGGTGCACTTGCAGATGCTGGTGCCTGTGCTGCCGCTGGAGCTGGTGCCACAGCTGAAGCCTGTGCTGAAACAGCTGCTTTCTGAACCTGAACTGGTACTTCTACCTTTTCTTCTGTCTCTGTTTCGATGATTTCTTTACCTACAACGTCATCAATTTCTGAAACATCTTTTGCAGCAGCAATAACCTTGTCAAGGCTTTCATTTGTTGCAACACAAAAACTGAAATCTAATTCGAATTTTTCATCTTCAATATCCTGAGAACTTGGATGATTTGCAAAAATCTGTCCAAAAGATTCTACTGCACGAAATACAAGGAAAGCACGAGCTGCCTTTAATAAACATTCCTTGTTTACATAGACTGTAATTGCATAAACATGTTTTCCGTCCGCCTTTGCATTCGCAACTTCATCCTGATCACTATCTGTGAGCTGAAGTTTTACCTCATTTGTACTTACAACTGCTTTTTCTACCGGTGCTGCTGGTACTTCTGCTACTGGAGCTGGTGCAACATCTGCTCCATTTGCCTTTGCAATGAAATCATTCAATTCTTTTATAATCATTTCATTGTCTTCGGTGCCTTCATCAGAACTACCTTTTACATTTTCCAAATACTGATCCAATGCATCCAAGCATTTGAATAAAAGGTCAATCATAGCACTATCCACTGAAATCTTATCACTACGAACTTCCTGGAATACATTTTCCATATCGTGTGTAAGATGCTGCATTCTCTTGAAGCCCATAGTACCAGCCATACCCTTTAATGAGTGTGCTGCACGGAACACTTCATTAATTGTGTCCTTATTATCTGGTTCTTTCTCCAGAGTCATAATACAATCACTTAAGCTCTGTAAATGCTCACTACTTTCATCAATAAAAATCTCGAGATACTGACTTACATCCATTCTACTTTACCCCCACGTTCTTTACGATTGTTTCAGCAACTTTCTCAAGCGGTACAACATCATCTACAACCCCTGATTCTTCTATCGCTTTTGGCATACCATATACGATACATGTTTCAGCACTTTGTGAGATAACATGTATTGGTTTATGATGGCCAAGTGATAAAATACCATTGGTTCCGTCTGCCCCCATACCAGTTAAAACTACACAGACAATTTCATCAAACCCACTCTTTGAAAGAGAATCATATGTAATGTTTGCACATGGTCTCAAACCACCAATTGCTGGCATATTGTTAAGACTAATCTTGTGGCTTCCATCCGCACATTTCACAACTTCCATGTGTTTTCCACCTGGTGCAACATAAATCTGTCCCTTTTCAAGCTTATCGCCATCTTCTGCTTCTTTTACTGCGATTGGACTAACCTCATTTAAACGGTCAGCCATGGATTTGGTAAACCCAGCTGGCATATGCTGAACCAAAACCATTGGTGCATCCAAATTTTTTGGTAAAAATGGAATAACACTCTGTAATGCTTTTGGACCGCCTGTAGAACAAGCAAGTGCAACAAGCTTGTTTTTACCAGTAGCTTTCAAACGAGTAAAATTAGCTGATGCGGTAGGTTTTACAGCATCCTGAGTTCCAGGTCCGAGAGAGGAACTTCCAGCGGCTGTTGTTCTAGCTGTTCTAGCAGGTCTCACTGCTGTTCTAGCAGGAGTTCTACTAAACTGACGGCTGTTTAATACTGCATTTAAAACTTCAAGAACTTTCTTCTTGAAATCTTCCCCTTTCGCTTCTGAAATGGCAGTTGGTTTGGTTACAAAGTCGATTGCACCACGCTCCAATGCGAGAATGGTTACTTCCGCATCCTTAGTAGTAAGCGTACTAACCATAATAACATTAGCTTTGATGTTGTCTTCCTGTAATTTCTCCAATAACTGAAGGCCATCCATACGAGGCATATTAACATCAAGTACTACTCCATCATATGTGGTAGTCTTTAATTTTTCATATGCTTCGAGGCCATCTTTACAAGTATCTTTTGCCTGAAAATTACTATCTGAGTTGATTATATCACAGATAACTCTTCTCATGAGTGCAGAATCATCGACAACTAAAATATTTTTCTTCATAACTACCCATTTTCCTTCTTTCTATTCATTCTATCTTCTTCAAAAACATAACGAATAATTAAATCACGGTCTTTTATGTTTTTAAATTCGAATTTTGCACGTGCCAACCATAACTCTGGTACCTTTTCCGCTTTATCACATGCGATAATACCTGCCACTAGATAAAACATATGATCCACCTTATCATTTGACAAACGAATTGCTATCAAAATCTTCGAGCCAATCTCTAATGGTTCCATAGTAGTAAATCTTATTCCACCACCACTTAAATCTTTTGTTCGAGCAAGTCGCTTATGCTCTATATAGTCAGGATTTGCAATTTCTTCAAATAAGTCTTCTGTGGTTTCTAAATTTGCTACTTCATTTGAAATCTTATAATAAGCAAAATCAATCATGCAGTCCAAACGGAAAAACTCTCTTCTCTGAAATTTCTTTAATCCTGTTTTAACTTTCGCAGACAGAAGGTAAAAATTATCCTTTTTGTAGCGATTTGTAATTACCGCTTCACAAGTTAAAAGCCCTTTTGAGGTATAGAAATAAAACTGACACTCAAAACCGATGTTAAACATAACCATCTTACCAGCATCGGTAGGCATGCCAATTTCCAATTCCGTATCACTCAAGAAATCAAACACACTACTTTTGTAGGTTTTACCATTATTCTGATGTAGGAAATTTATATCTATTTTATCTCCTGGTTTTATATAATCAGCAATAGGCATTTCCTAATATACTCCTTCATCTATCTTCTTTTATTCAATAGCTGCGAGAAAATCTGTGCAATCCCGCGTCGCATTGGTGCTAAATGATGGGTTCCTTCCAGCAAATTCGTGGTTAAGGTTTCGAAAGCTTTGGCAGAATCCGAATTTGGTTCGTTCAACGAAACAATTTTTTGCTGTCTTACCGCTCTTTCCAATGCTGCGTCCTGGGGAATCATCCCAAGATAATTTATGTTACCATTTAAAAACTGTTCTACAACAGATTTTAATTTTTCATATACCATTTGTCCATCTTCCACAGAATGTACACGGTTTGCAACAACATGAATGGTTGTGCCTCCTTCTATGAAGTTTGGATTACGATACATTGCTTTTAATAACGAATAGGAATCTGTCAAAGAACTTGGTTCTGGCGTGGTCACTAAGAGTACCTCTGGACTTGCTAATACGAACTCCAGCACCTGATCTGAAACACCAGCTCCTGTATCTATAATAATAACGTCAGCCAATTCATTTAATTCACTAATACTTCTTACAAGCATCATAATCTGTTCTCGATTCAGATTATTCAGACCTAAAACACCATTTCCACCTGAAACAAATCCAATATCCATTGGTCCAGGTGAAATAACCTCTCGTATACTCTTCCCATAATACAACATACTCGAAAGATTATGTTTTGGTATTACACCAAACATAACTTCAATATTTGCTAATCCAAAATCAGCATCCAGAATAATAACTCTTTTTCCCTGCTTTCTTAATTGAATTGCAAGATTTACTGCTAAGTTAGATTTTCCAACTCCACCTTTTCCACTGGTTATTGTAATTACACGAGCAGCATTGATTTGTTTTTGGTCCTTTGCTTTAATAATATTTCTAAGCTGCTGTGCCTGATCCATGATTATTTGCCTCCTAATAACAATTTTACGATTTTCTGTGTATCAAACACTTCAATATCATCTGGAACATTCTGTCCATTTGTCACATAAGACAAATCTGCATCGGCATATAATTTTATGTTAAGCAGGTTTCCATAAGAACTCGTCTCATCTAATTTCGTAAAGATTAGTTTATAAGAAGAAATCTCGTTGTAAATATCAACAATATCTAGTAAGTCATTATATTTTGTAGTAGCACTAAGCACCAGATATACTTCTTTGCGATACTCTTCTTTTACTCCTTCTAAGAGACGTTTGGTATCATTTCTCTGCTGTTCATTTTTATGAGAAAATCCTGCTGTATCTACGAAAATAAGGTCATAGTCTTCGTATTTTGCAATTTCTTCATTGATATCCTCTACGGAATATACGATAGACATAGGTGCATCCAAAATATTTGCATATACCCTAAGCTGCTCAGTTGCTGCAATTCGGTAGGTATCTGCTGTAATAAATGCAACCTTTCGGTTATATTCCACCTTGTATTTAGAAGCAATTTTTGCAATAGTAGTTGTCTTTCCTACTCCTGTTGGTCCAATAAAAAATACAACATTTGGTTTTTTGCCAGAAAGTTCAATGGTCTTTGGCTGCCCAAACTTAAGTACCAGCTTTTGATAAATGTTAGGCAGAATTAAATCCACATTGTTACCTGGACGAATGAATTTTTCCACTTCATCCAGCACCTGATTGATATATTTCTCGTTTACTTCATTTTTCAAGAGTGTATTGTAAATCATACGAACAAAATTTATTTCTTCTGAAGTCGATTTACGAGCCACTTCTTCCTGAGTCGGACCAGAAAGTTTCTGTTCTAATAATTCCGATAAATTATCCAGTCTTTCTTTAAACTGTCTTTCTGTCTCATAAGACTTTTCTTCATCATGATGTCTAAGTCTTGCAAACTTAGAAGGTCTATCCTCTACCTCTTCTGCCGTTTCAACCTTTACCTCTTTCTTAACTTCTTCTCTTGGAGGCGTTCTCATTGGCTGAGGAATTGCGATTTCTTCATCTGCTGTAAGATTGATATTTTCTCTCTGTTTTGCATGAGCAGTTAACGCACTAGCAGCCCCTGAATAAGAAGGCTCTTTCTCCTCAATGGCAGCAGTTACCTCATAGGTTGTTGCTGTAAAAAGGCCCCTAATACCCTTTGGTTTTACTTCTTTTATGTTCATGATAACGGCATTTGGTCCAAATTCTGCCTTTGCTTTCTCAATCGCTTCTTCTTTTGTCTTGCCCTGGAATTTGTTAATAGTCATTTACACTGTCACCATCCCAACTGATTGTAATTCTACACTGGATTCTACTTCATTATAAGAAATAACGATTAAATCCTTAAAATAATCCTCTGTCAGCTTCTTGAAATACATTCGAACAATAGGCGAAGTAATAATAATTGGACTCTTTCCAAGACTCTCAAGCTTATTGATTTCTGTTTCCACCGAATTCATAATAGCTCTGGTCTTTTCAGGGTCTAAAGTCAAATATGCACCCTGTTCTGTCTGCTTTACAGAAGACATAATTTCCTGCTCAATCTTTGGATCTAATGTCACAACACTAGTCACTTCGTTTGCAGGGAAATATTTATTAGAAATTGCACGTTTTAAAGCCTGACGTACATATTCTGTCAACACATCGGTATCTCTGGTTCCATTCGCATGGTCTGCTAAGGTTTCAAAAATGGTAAGCAAATCGCGGATAGAAATACCTTCTGACAAGAGATTCTGTAATACCTTCTGTACATCGCCAAGCCCAAGCATCTTTGGAACGAGTTCGTCCACAAGTACTGGATTGGACTCCTTGAGGTTGTTGACAAGGTTCTGTGTATCCTGTCTGGTAAGGAGTTCCGCAATATGTGTACGGATAATCTCTGTCAAATGCGTTGCAATAATAGAAGGAGCATCTACTACGGTATAGCCCAAACTCTCCGCTCTTTCCCTCTGGCTTTCTGTAATCCAGATAGCTGGCAAATGGAAGGAAGGTTCAAAGGTAGGAATACCTGTAATCTCTTCTTCTACATATCCAGGATTCATGGCCATATAGTGGTCAAATAAAATCTCACCTTCCGTAACCTGAATCCCTTTAATCTTGATTATGTACTGGTTTGGATTCAGCTGAATATTATCACGCAAACGGATAATAGGAACAACCGTACCAAGCTCCAATGCAATCTGTCGACGAATCATAACGACACGATCTAAAAGGTCGCCCCCCTGATTCACATCGGCAAGTGGAATAATACCATAACCAAACTCCAACTCGATTGGGTCAACCTGCAACAGCGAAACCACATTTTCTGGTCTTCGAATTTCTTCTGCTTCTGTTTCAGGAGTTGCAACCTCACTTTCGATGGCCTGTTCGCCAATATTCTCTTCAAGCTTACGTGCACCTATAATAAATAGTACACCAACACCGACAAACAGCCACCATTGTAATGGAGTGAAAATACCGAGAACAATCATTACAATGCCAACAATATATAAAACTTTTGGCAAACCAAAAAGCTGTTTGAGCACAGATTCACTAAAGTCTGTATCCTTAGAACCCTTTGTAACCAAAATACCAGTAGATAAGGAAATGAGCATAGATGGAATCTGGGAAACCAATCCATCACCGATGGTAAGGATAACGTATTCCTGAAGGGCATCCATAATTTCCATGCCACCCATAACGCCCATGATTGTTCCACCGACTACGTTGATTAATGTAATGATAAGCCCCGCTGTGGCATCACCCTTTACATACTTGGTAGCACCGTCCATAGCCCCAAAGAAGCTAGATTCTTCCTGAATCTTATTACGACGTTCTCTCGCTTCCTTTTCGGTAATCGTACCCGTATTCAAGTCTGCATCTATCGCCATCTGTTTACCTGGCATAGCATCCAAGGTGAATCGTGCAGTTACTTCCGCGATTCGTTCTGTACCTTTATTGATAACCATAAACTGAATCAGTACCAATACAATAAATACAATGGCACCTACTACTATATTATTTCCGCCTACGAATTCACCGAAAGTACGAACTACGTTACCTGGATCTCCAGTCAAAAGAATCAATCTTGTTGAAGATACGTTCAGTGCGATTCGAAAAATAGTCGTAAATAAAAGAAGTGTTGGGAAATATGACATATCCAAAACTTCCTTTACATATAAAACATTAAACAAAATTACCAATGCTAGTCCAATATTAATTGCTAACATTACGTCTAAAAGAAATGAAGGAATAGGAATAATGAAGAAAAGAATGGCAGCCAGCAAATATATGCCAACACCCAAGTCTGGACTTCGTAACATCTTAAGCATTTTCCATTTTCCTCCTTTCCTCTATCTTCTAAAACTCTCTATTATGAGTTCTTCATATGGTATACCATCGCTAGTACTTCTGCCACCGCCTGATATAACTCTGGTGGTATTTCTGCACCAATCTCAACATTGTGATACAACATACGAGCCAATGGTTTATTTTCTACAATCTCAACATTGTTCTCTCTGGCAACCTCTTTAATCTTCTGTGCCAGATAATCTTCACCTTTTGCAACAACAACAGGTGCTTTGCTGACTTCTGCATCATATTTAATTGCTACCGCAAAATGGGTAGGGTTGGTGATGACTACGTCAGCCTTAGGTACATCCTGCATCATACGTCTTTGAGAAGCTTCTCTCATCTTCTGTCGGATACGTCCTTTAATCTGAGGATCACCTTCTGTATTTTTATATTCATCTTTTACTTCCTGTTTGGTCATCTTCATATCTTCACCAAATTTCCATTTTTGATAAAAATAATCAACCAAACCAATCACAATAAAGATAATACTAATTTGTATTCCAAATTCAATAATTATATTTCCAACCAAAGCAATCGCTTGGTTCAAATTGATTTCATATAGAATAAACAGATTGTCTGCTTCATCCACGATATTGGTATATGCAACATAGGCTATTACTCCAACCTTTACGATAGATTTAACCAATTCAAAGAGAGAATCTTTTGAAAAAATTCTCTTAAAACCATTGATTGGATTAAACTTGGACAATTTCGGTTCCATAGGCTTAGCAGTGACCTTCCATCCCACCTGATATACAGATACAATAAAAGTTATAACAAAGCCAAAAACCAAAAATGGCCATATAATCAAAAATAGTTCTAAAATGGCATTGTTTAATACCGTAGCAAACGCAGCCATAGATACTTCCTTTTGATTCACGGACATGAACTCTGCCATACGCCCTAATGTGGAATCAAACAAACTCATGAAGCGTTCGCCCATATAGCTTACAAATACCTTTATTAACAAAAAAAGCACCAACAAGTCTATTCCCTGGGTTAAATCCTTACTCTTGGCAACCTTGCCCTCTTTTCGAGCATCATCTAACTTTTTCTGGGTTGCTGGTTCGGTCTTTTCACCACCCTCACCATCTGCAAACCATTGCAAGTTATATGGCAATATGAGATTTTTTCTATAACTATCGTCAATACATGCCTTCAATGAACAAAACCACCATTTTCTTTATCTCATCAAACACCATATCTGCTACACTAGGGAACAGGAATATCATCAGGAATAATACTAAATATCCTACTAAAATCTTAAGCTGAATTCCGATAGAGAACATATTCATCTGCGGAGCAACCTTCGCCATAACACCCAAGATGCAGTTCATAATCATAATAACAGCAAACACTGGAAGGAAAATTCGAAATCCTATTACAAACAAATCTCCCATATAGGTTGTCATAGCCAAAAGTAAATTATCCCATTCAAACACGGCTCCACCTATTGGTACCACATAAAAGGAATCACACGCTACACGAAGTATATAGCGGTCCATTCCTGTTGCAATTAAAAGCGCAAATATCAGATAATAGTACAAATTACCAGTTGCAGTAATCTGCATACTCATATCTGGGTTGTATTCCTGTGCCATAGACAAGCCAATATCCATATCTATGATGTTACCTGCAAAAACAACAATAGAATTACAGATATAAGCAGCAAAACCAATCAGCAAACCTGTAATTCCTTCTTTTAGTACCGCCACGCCATAGCCTAGCACTCCAGAAAAAACCTGTTCTGGTGGTGGCACAACACTAAACAGTATAATCGCTATAAAAAAAGATAATCCTATCTTCGCCTGCGCCGGCACACCACCCTGCGAAAAGAAAGGTGCTACAAACACAAAAGAAGCGATTCGAACTGTAATAAGTAAAATATATTCAAAATCTATTAAAGAAAAACTTAAATCAACCATCGCTTATCACATACTTGTAAAATCGCTGAAATTCGACCATAAGTAATTTACAAACTCTATTAAGGTATTCATCATCCAAGAGCCAGCTAGCATCAAAGTAATGAACACCGCCAACATCTTTGGAACGAAAGTAAGTGTCTGCTCTTGAATGGATGTTACCGTCTGAAAAATACTTATGATTAGGCCTACGATAAGGGAAACCAACAAAAGTGGTGCTGATACAATTATAATATTAAAGATGGCATTTCTTGCTATATCTAATACCGCATCCTGTGTAATCATCTATCTTACTCCTTAATAAAACGTTCGGACCAGGTTGGCTATAATCAAATTCCAACCATCCGCTAAAACAAACAGCAAAATCTTAAATGGTAAAGAAATCGTCGTAGGCGGCAACATCATCATACCCATGGACATGAGTACGGAAGATACCACCATGTCAATTACAATAAATGGAATATAAATCAAAAATCCCATGATGAATGCCTGTCGAAGCTCTCCAATAATAAAAGCTGGGATAATCACTGTCATTGGAACATCATCTACAGTTTCGTAGCTTTCACCAGAAATATCAATAAACAGTTTTAAATCATTTTCTTGAGTGTACTTATACATAAATTCACGGATTGGAACCTCCGCTAATTCAAATGCCTGCTCTGTAGTAATCTCATTATTATCCAATGGCTCAATTACAGTTGTATTAATCTGCTCTAATGTTGGCCACATAATAAAGAAGGTCAAAAACAAAGCCAACCCAATCAATACCTGATTTGGTGGCGCTGTCTGAGTACCGATTGCCGTTCGGACAAAGTGCAGAACTATGATAATTCTGGTATATGACGTCAGCATAATCAAAATAGATGGTGCTAAAGTCAAAATTGTAAGAAGCAGCAAAATACGAATCGGTGCTGACATCGTACCTTCTTCGCTATTGGTATCTACCGTAAGGTGAATACCATCAATGCCATCATCTGCATAGTTGGCATCATTATCACCTGTTTCTGCCGCATACATCACTGTAGGACCAGCAAAGGCATATGCAATTGTAAACACACACACACATACTGCAAATACGAAAGAACAAATGCAGTACGCCTTTTTCAACTTGTTCATAAACTACCTATTTCTTGGACATTTTATCTTTCAGTTGTCCCAAAATTTCTTGGAATGACTCTCCGCTTACCACATTATCCGCACCTTCATTTAAGAAAGACAAATCGGTCAACTGCTCCTCTTTCAAGGTGGCAAGTGGATGAATCTCATCTTTTCCTACCGCAACCACTAAGTACTCTGTACCAGCCTTCAGCAAGCAAATGGTTTTATTATTGCCAGCCGATAACGTTTCAATCATCTGGAGATTTTTGCTTTTCATACGTACTTTCTGGTAGTTTCCTACCCAACGTGTAGTAAAATATGTAATCAAAAGCACAAAAGCAAAAATTAGCAATGCACTGATAAGCTGTAAAAAACTTTCCATGGAAGCGGATAACGATAACATTACTATTTTCATACTATCCTACTACTTTTTTCACTGCTTCTAATACACGGTCTGCCTGGAAAGGTTTTACAATAAAGTCCTTCGCTCCTGCCTGGATAGATTCGATAACCATCGCCTGCTGACCCATTGCAGAACACATAATAACAGCAGCATTTCCATCATTTGCTCTAATTTTCTTTAACGCCTGAATGCCATCCATTTCTGGCATTGTAATATCCATAAGAACTAAATCTGGTTTCAGTTCATTGTATTTCTCTACTGCAACTGCACCATTTTCAGCTTCTCCAACAACGTTATATCCATTCTTAGAAAGAATATCTTTAATCATCATTCTCATGAATGCTGCATCATCACAAATTAAAATATTTTTTCCCATTTTCAAGTCTCCTTATTTTCTAATTACTGTGGAATTGGTACGGCGTTTACAATTTCTGTAATACGAACACCAAAACTTTCTTCAATTACTACAACTTCACCTTTTGCTACAAATTTTCCATTTACAAGAACATCAATTGGTTCTCCAGCAACTCTTTCCAATTCGATAATCTTTCCTGGACCGAAATCCAAAATATCAGAAATTGATTTACTGGTTCGACCTAACTCAACAGTAACCTCCAATGGCACATCCATAATCAGATTGATATTTTCTGGCTGATATACTCCCACTGGAACATTGCCAAAGGAACCAAACTGTGCAGGCTGTACGTTGACTGGCTGTTGCATCATCATTGGCTGTTGCATCATCATTGGTTGCTGCATCATCATTGGCTGTCCCATCATTGGTTGCTGCATCATCGGCTGAACATTCATATCCATTGCTGGCTGAACTGGAGCAGCAGGTGTTGGTGCAGGCGCAGGCGCTGGTGCTGGAGCAGGTGCTGGCTCTTTCACGCTCTGTGTATCAATTTCCATCATACGAGTTACACCCTCGCACATTTCTCTTGCAAATGATACAGGATAAAGCTGCATGATTTCACTATCAACCAAATCACCAATTTCCATACGGAAAGTGATACGAACAAACTCCTTTGATAAGAACTCATCAATAGATGATTCATCCACATTATCCTTTAAATCAACTAAGTCTGCCATAGGCGGACTTATATCAATTGTCTTATTCAGCATAGATGAAAGAGATGTTGCAGAAGAACCCATCATCTGGTTCATCGCTTCACTAATTGCACTTAAATGAAGTTCTCCAAGCTCTCCATCAATATTTGTTCCATCACCACCCATCATCAGGTCAGTGATAATCTTTACGTCATTTTCCTTCAACACCAGAATATTGCTTCCGTCAAGGCCAACGGTATATGCAATTCGAATGAACACACATGGTTTTTCATAAGCCTGCGATAAGTCATCCCATGTTGCATAAGATACAACCGGTGTCGAAATCTCTACTTTACGATTAACAAGAGAAAACAGTGTAGTAGCTGCAGTTCCCATACTGATGTTGGAAATTTCACCAATGGCATCCTTTTCAACTTCTGTTAATCTGTCTGCTGCTGGCATACTATTACTTGGATCATTAAGTAATGCACTGATTTCTTCTTGTGATAATACTCCATCCATACCCTTATTGCTCCTCTCTGATCACTTCTGTGACCCTCACTGCATAATTGTCACCAGAGGCACCTGGCAATGCAGTGAATTTTTTGATATTTCCTACATAAACGTCTAACTCTTCTTCTGCTTTGCGATTCAAACGAATGATATCACCCACCTGCAGCATAGAAAAATCGCTTACGGAAATCGTACTGCTACCCAATACTGCTTTTAATGGAATCTGTGCCTTACGAATTAAAACCTCAATTGCATCTGCATAGTCAGTCTCATCGTATTGCTGCATATTCGCATACCAGTACTTGGTATTTAATTTATCAATAACATCCTCCACGGTAATGTATGGAAGACATATATTCATAAGTCCTTCTACATCTCCAATTCTGACATTGATCGTGATAATCGCAATCATTTCACTCGGAGAAATAATCTGTGCATACTGCGAATTAGTCTCGATACGCTCCAATCTAGGATGTATCTCCACTACATTCTGCCATGGCTCATGCAACAGATTCACACAAACAACAAAGATTCTCTCTAAAATGAGCAGTTCTATTTCAGAGTATTCGCGAACCTTTTCCAAAGTCTCACCTTTACCACCCAGCATACGGTCTACAATGGCATAACCTAAATTAGTCGCCATTTCAATAATAATACTGCCCTGCAAAGGTGCAAAATTTACAATTCCAAGAAGAACTGGATTGGAAAGCGCATTGGAAAATTCCTGATATGTAACCGCTTCCGAATTCATTACTTCAATCTGAACATTCTTTCTCAAGTACACTGGAAGATTTGTGGATAATAATCTTCCATAGTGTTCAAAGATAATCTCCAGGGTTCGAAGATGTTCTTTTGAGAATTTGGATGGTCTGGCAAAATCGTAATCTTTTACCTGTTTCTCGCCACTTTCTTTAATTTCATCTACATCTAACTCTCCACTACTTAGCGCGTTCAATAACGCGTCTATCTCGTTTTGAGATAAAACGTCACCCATTCTCTATTCACCACCTGTAACGATAATTTTAAACCACCTATTACTGCGTTGTTAATGTTGAGAAATTTACACCAACAACGTAATCGGTTCCATATGTCTTCTGTAGACTCTTACAAATCTCATCCTGAGCAGCTTCTGCATTTTTTTTAAGCTCTTCTTTTGTATACTGACGAATAATTTGGTTAATCGTATTTTTAATAATAGATTCCTGCTCTGTCAGTATTTCAGTAGTTGCATCTTTGTATCGATCACTCTCTTTGTTAATAGAAAGGGAAACCGCAACCAATGCATAATGATCATCCGCAAGGTTAATGGTCATCGTTTCGCCACCACTCACACTATAAGTCGTAATCTGATCAATTGGAAGGTTAGATAACCCTGTAGCAGCCCCACTATTCAACTCCAAGTCAATTGCTTCACAAACCTTCGTAATCATATCATTCGCCTTCTGCGTAGATGGCAAAACAGTAAACATCATAATTGCTGTCAACACGAAGTTCGCAAATACCAAAGCCAAAATAATAACTGTCATTAAATTCTTCTTCATAAAAACCTGTCCCCTCTATTCCTCAATATTTGAGCTGTAAGAATTGTAAATTTTGATTACAACTCTACGATTTCTCGCACGTCCTTCTGCTGTAGTATTGTCCGCGATAGGAACATAATCACCACGACCAGAGGATTTGATATATGCTGGATTTAATTTTGTAATCTCGCGAATATAATCCGCTACCGATAAAGCACGATACATAGACAACACGTTATTGTCTTCATACTTACTATTTGCAGAAATAGGTACGTTATCCGTATGTCCTTCTATCTCAATGATGTTTTTGTCATATTGATTCAAGACCACCGCAACCTTTTCTAAAATCAGTTTTGCCTCTGGGAGCACCTCCGCATCACCAGATTCAAACAGAATCGCACCGCTTAAATTCAACATAACATACTGCTCATCAAAGTCTATTTCTACAAAATCTGCGATACCCATCTGTTCCATCGCATCCTGAATATTCTCTGCCATCTCTTCAGATTCTTCTAAAGCCTCTTCTTCATACTTCTGTTTTAGTTCTCCCTCTTCTTCACTCTCTTCTTCACTCTTGGAATTTGCCAACTCGTTATAGTAATTATCTAAAAACTCCAGTTGACGAATGCCGCCGCCAACCATTGAGCCCTCACCAATACTGGTACTTCCACTTGAAAAAATACTAATTTTGGACTGCAACGAAGCAATTACCATTTCAAACTTCTCTTCACTAACCGTTGACATGGAGAACAAAAGTACGAAGAAGCAAAGAAGCAGGTTCATTAAGTCGGAGAACGTCGCCATCCAAGCAGGCGACCCTTTAGGAGCTTCCGCCTCTTTTTTCT